>PAJK01000077.1 GCA_002706025.1 Oceanospirillaceae bacterium | reverse complement strand
TAACGGAGGCCTTAAATTCGCCTTTGGAGCGCCGAAATGAACGATGATTTTTCTGGTCCGCCGGGCATGGATGCCCGGCGAGCGGACAGCGGCAGGGATGTCGCACGGGCGCGCGGCCAGTAAAAATCGAGAGAATGAGGGTGACGCTCCAGAAAGCGAAAAGCTGGGGGGCGCCTTGCCGGCCCGGGGGATAAGTTCCCCCAGGAGGCATAAAGCTGTGCGGCATTAAAAGCCGCTTATAAAAAAATCCGTTTTAAACTGTGGGACAGTGTCCGGTTTTTTTATTCTTGCTGCAACTGAGTATCGCGTTTTACAGAGTAAAACTGGATACCTGCTGTTTCAGACTGGCAGATTGCGAATGCAGTTCATCAACGGCCTGGGCAATTGAATCTGTGCTGCGTGATCCCTGATTACTCAGGTCTTTGGCGCTGCTCAGGTTGGAGTTGATGTTACTGATCACTGATGTCTGTTCTTCAATCGCTGATGCCACCTGCAGAATGCGGTCACTGATGCTGACCATCAGGCCGGAAACGGAGGTGATGTTCTCCCGTGACTGAGTGGCAAACTCAACGGTTTTGACCGCTTTCTGCTGGCTCAGGTTCATGGTTTCAACGGCACGGTCGACACCTGCACGCAGCTTTTCAATCATCACGTTAATATCGCCGGTGGATTGCTGGGTTTTACTCGCCAGTGTTCTTACTTCGTCGGCAACAACCGCAAAACCACGACCCTGTTCGCCAGCACGGGCGGCTTCGATGGCGGCATTCAGTGCCAGCAGGTTGGTCTGTTCGGCGATGCCTTTAATAACATCAAGAACCGAGGCAATGTTGGTTGTTTCCGCAACCAGTTCCTGAATAACAGCACCTGAGTGGTTAACGTTATCCGCCAGAGACTGAATTTCACTCATGGCACTGGCAAACTGACCACTGACTTCCCGTGCAGACTGATCAGCGGATTTCGCTTCCACAGACACCTGCTGGGTATTGGACGAAACTTCTTCGATCGCCAGCCCCATTTCGTGGTTGGCGGTTGCTACTGTATCCATCAGATCTGAGTAGTCGGCACTGATGCGCTGACTGTCGTTGGCTGTGGACCTGAGCCCCTCACTGGTATGACTGAGGCCGCTGGCAACCTGTTGTATGGTGCTGATCATCTGCTGCATACCGCCAATAAAGCGGTTGAAGTTATCACTCATAACGCCGATTTCATCTTTGCCCATCTGTGGCATGCGGATGGTCAGGTCACCTTTACCTTCTGCCATCTGGCCCAGTACGCTGCTCAGCTGATTGATAGGACGGGTGATCAGGCGCGGGAAGAATATACCAACCAGCACGGCGATAATCAGTGCAGCGATCAGCAGAGTAATGATGGTGGTAATCGTTGCTGCTTTTGCTGCCTGAGCACTGGCAGTCAGGGTACCAGCCTTTTTCCCTATGGTTTCACCCAGTTCATCGAGAATTTCACGCAGGCCTTCAAACTCATCATTCAGGCTGGTGGTACTGATATCGGCGGCAGCTGTGAAGGAAATAAAACCGTCCACCGAGCGTTGCACCAGTTTTTCTGATTTTGGTCGCCACTCATTGAAAGCGACCAGAAATTTCTGCGCCAGTTGTTTGGTTTCAGCAGAAATATCCAGTGAATCCAGTTTGCCCAGGCGCTGCTGAATCTGATCGAGGTTCTCTTTGTGCATTTCGACAAAGTGATCTTCCAGCGTTCCTAAAGCGATGGTGCGTTCGGCTATCTGCGCCTGATACAGGTCGCGGTCGGCGTTGAGTACCAGCTGCAGGGCGGGAAAGTATTCGTTGTTAATATGCCCATAGCTCTTAGTGATGCTTTGCAGGGCGCTCAGCTGAACCCAGGATAAAACCGCCAGCAGTATTACCAGTACTGCGATTGGAGTAATCATCTTTTTAGCCAGGCTAAGGTCAGACCACCTCATTCAGACCTCCGGTCGTTATATGAATCAATGCCGTATTTTTACGGATGCTATATGAGGTTAGTTCACGACGGGGGTACCGCAACCGTGCTCGGTTGCGTTGGTGTGATTTTTATCAGTGGTTTTGTATACGGCCTGAGGAATCAGGCCGGAGGATCAGGTTGCAGACTGTTGCTGCTGTTCAGGCGGAACCAGCCGGCAATGCTGTAACGCTCGCGTTCAGCAGGCAGCACTTCGTGCGGAAACTCTTCGCTCAGAAATGTCACCAATGTTCCGAATCTTGGCATTACCCGCAGCAGCTCCTGTTCCTGTTGTTGCGGATCGTAAATCACCAGCTCGCCTTTGTGCTGGGTTTCCCAGTCCGGGTTCAGGTACAGCACGGTGGTCAGGATACGGTTGGCCTGTCCTTGAAAAGCGTCCATGTGCTTTTTGTAAAAATCACCGGGACGGTATTGAGCAAAGTGGCATTCATAACTGAACAGACCAAGAAACAGGCGGCGGTTGAGGTAACGCTGCAATTCCCCGGCATAGTCCAGCCACGCCTGTTCGTAAGTATTTTCGCTGGATAACCAGTGAATACGGTCACGGCGTACGAAGGTATTCAGCTGGTGATCCTGCTGACGCCCGGTACCGGCGCGATGAAAGTCCTGCTCGTTCATGCTGGAAATACGGTACAGCAGACCGGAACACAGGCTCAGTGGCAGTGCGGAGTGCTGGATGGAATAGCCCTGCTGAATCAGGTCGGAAGCGATGCTTTCAAACACCTGCTCCTGAGCTTCGTTCAGCATCAGTTGTGGGGATGGAGTCACTGTTGTTATTTTCCCGGGGCGAATAAGGACGCGGTTTTTACCGCATCCCCCGCCCACGGGAAAACAAAATAATTTACTGGTGTAGATAAAGAAATCTGCACCAGCAGGGCATCAGCCAGCCCAGATCACGGTAATGGCCAGAATAAAGAACAGGGCGCTGGTCAGGTAGCGGGCCAGATGCAGAGGCATGCGGCGCATCAGACGCTCACCAAAGTAGATGACCGGCACGTTGGCCAGCAGCATACCCAGTGTTGTCCCTGCGGTTACCCAGAATACTGAGCTGTATTCGGCACCAAGCAGTACGGTTGCAACCTGAGTTTTGTCGCCGATCTCTGCCACGAAAAAGAGGGCGCAGGTGGCCAGAAACGCTCCCCAGCTCTCATGGGTGTTGGTTTCATCATCTTCTTTATCCGGGATTAATACCCACAACGCCATCAGTACAAAGCCTGCAGCCAGGCCCCATTGAATATAGTGAGCTTCGGTCCAGCGCTGCAGCGCTTCCTGCAGCCACACACCCAGCCATGCGGATAAGGCGTGGTTAAGCAGGGTGGCGCACAGAATGCCCATAACAATGGCCGCTTTATTGCGGAACCGGATCGTCAGCAGCAGAGACAACAGCTGGGTTTTATCGCCAATTTCGGCAACAGCGACAACGAGGGTAGAGGTCAGGACTGCGGAATGAGCAAAGCTTTCGCTCAGGCCAGAGATAAGATCTGTCATTAGGAGATACCGGGCGGAAATTTTAACCAAAGACAAACATCGGTGTGCCGCCCTGGTCACTCCGGTATTTGTCTCAGGTCTCATCAAACCNGGGTCTCAGACCACAGGNTCCCGGCGCCATAAGCATGAGGCTTAATTATGTTGACGCAGGGGCCCGGCTGCTGGCGTTTAAACTGTGTTTAATGCCTCAGCGGGCAGATTACTCCCCCAAGAGAAAGCGCATCATATAGCAAATTTTTCCTGTTGTCAGTTCCATCAGATTTTTTTATCTACAACGGAAAATTATTTCAATTTACGTGACTGAACAGCGGTGAAACTATGCGCTTGTCTGAGGTTTCTGGCTGACTTATCCGGTTTTCTGGCACAGAAACAGATTCAGAAAATCCGTGGAGATACAGAGACATGAGCAACAGAAAAGAACAGGACGAATACGAAGATTACGACGATTTCACCCAGGCCAAAGCCAAAGCCCGGGGACGCAGTGCTGACTATGATAAAAAACGTCGTCGTGCTGAACGTATACTTGAACAGGCCNGNCTGCGNGATATGCTGGGCTATGATATCGATTACCCGGAAGTCTGATCCGGCGTCTGAGCATAATGTCAAAACAGGGTGCTCAGGCACCCTTTTTTGTCTTCAGCGTTTACTAAAACGGAAAACACTATGCTCAACCAGACCGCCTTTGGCGACATCTTAAAAAGTCTCATCCGCACACCTGCGGTGGTCAGTGCTGAACACTCTTTCTTTCGTGTGCTGCAGCGTGAGCTGGAAGAACGTGGCGCACGCGTCACCTGGTATGAAGGTCTGCTGGTTGCTCAGGGCAGCGAACCAGACAGCCTGATGCTGTCGGCCCACATTGACCGTCATGGCCTGATCTGTACCGGTCCGAACGAATTTCAGTACGCAGCGTTTGTTGCCGGCGGCCGTTCCGACCTGTTGGGAAACTCTGTTTCTGAGGAGCTGATGAAAACCATCGTGGACCGTTTTACCGGGGTTGATGTTTACGCTTATGAACCCTGGTCCGGTGCTTATCGCGGGCAGGGTTCTATTCAGTCGGCGCATATCTGTCCGCACCGTAACAACCTGATTTTTGAGCTGTCCGATATGGCTCATCTGGTAGCGGGTACGCCGGTGGCGTTCCGTGACAAACTGGTGACCGAAGATGGTCGCTTCAGTGGTCAGCTGGATAACGTACTGACGGCAGCCATGCTGGTGTATCTGTTTGAGCTGGGCTTTACCGGCACGGCGTTTTTTACCGCGCAGGAAGAAGCCGGACGCAGCTGGCGTTATCTGCTGGAATGGTTCCGCCGTTTTGGTGGTTCGACCAACCAGCTGGTGGTGGTGGATACCAGTCCGTATCCCGATACCGAAGCTGCAGATAAACAGCAGCTGGTGCTGCGTCACAGCGATGCCAACGCCAGCTTTAATAAAGAGCTGACCGGGAAACTGGCGAAGTTATGCCATGACCTCGGTATCAGCTACAGTTTTAAAGATGAGTATATCCGTGAGCAGAACCGTCAGCTGGCGGCGGACGGCCACGCCCCGAAATCCCTCGGCAGTACCGAGATGGGGCGTATTATTTCTGCCTCGCACGGGCTGGTGGATGGCACCACACTGCAGATTCCAACCACCGGATATCACACCATGAATGAAAGTGCGGCACTGAATTCCTGCGAAGCCTTTCTGCAGGTTCTGTGCGCGGTCAGCGGCCTTCAATATCCTTTGAGTCACTATGAACCTATGGCATAAAAAGCCTGAAAAAATGGCTTTACCGGATCCGGCAACGGAAGACACTGCAGCTGAGGTAGCTTACTTCTTTCCGTCGGGGCGAACTCAGACACTGCCCTGTCTGGTGTATGAAGTTGCCCGGGATTTTCTGTCT
The DNA here is from genome assembly GCA_002706025.1 of Oceanospirillaceae bacterium. GTDB lineage: Bacteria > Pseudomonadota > Gammaproteobacteria > Pseudomonadales > Oceanobacteraceae > Venatoribacter. Next base: position 44,723 of record PAJK01000077.1, on the reverse strand, counting down.
GCGCCAAGGCAGTATTGTCTGCTGCAGTTTGATGAAGAAGCCTGGATGGTGTCGGCTTCAGACGCCGGCGATGAGCTGGATTACGGTCTGGTTCAGCAGCTGACGGAAGACGATGAACTGCAGCTGATTTTTAACTGGCCGGACCGCTGTATTGAAGTTGTCTGTCAGCGTACCCGCATGGTTGAGCGCAGTTACCACGGCAGCTCGGCTGCCGAGGTACTGGTCCGCTGGCTGGCGGCGAAGCAATAGGCTGATTATTCATCGACCAGCATTGGCCGCTCAGGTTTGTCCACAACCTTAATAATGTGGAAGCCAAAACCGGTTTTTACCGGACCGCAATAAGGGCTGTCCTGCTCATGGCTGTACAAGGCTTCCAGCAGGTTTGCCGGTAACTGATCACTGTGGTGGTAGCCGGCAAAGCCCTGGTGTTTCGCCGAAGGACAGGCGGAATATTCCGCGGCCATTTCGCCAAAATCCGCTCCCAGCGACAGTTCTTTCATCACGTCATCCGCCAGCAGCGGGCTTTTCAGCAGAATATGGTGCAGGGCAATGGTGCTCATAACAGTTCCGGTATGTTGGCGGGAATGTTATGAGTTTAGTTTATGGACGGGATTTTTCGAGCAGAATACCGGCGCAGACTGAACTCAGACAAAACGCCAGGAACCAGTAAAAACCAACCTCCAGCTGCGCAGATACTTCGGCGGCTGCCTGCGCACTGAAAAACGCGATCAACAGGGCAATAACAAACACATCAACCATGGACCATTTACCGATGACGGCGATTACCCGCCACAGACGCGGGCTGTTACTGAACCAGGTATACAGAATCAGCGCCAGTTTCAGTAATGGGATAATCACGGAAAAGCTCAGGATCATCACACCAACGGCGGTGTAATTGAGTTCGTGCAGTTTGATAACGGTTTGCCAGATGGAGCGGGTTTCGTGGAACAGGCTGGTTTTCAGCCCGAACATACTGATACTTGCATCCACGGTCATGATCGGCTGAGTAATGCCGGGCCACAACAGCAGAAAACTTAACAGGGTTAGCAACAGGCCGGCCTTCTGGGCGCTGCTGTAAGCAGGGCGGACAGAAGGCACTTCAGAGGTCGGGCGGGCAGAGTCAGGTGCAGGCATTACTTGTCGGGCAGGGTGACGTTCAGTTCCAGCACCGATGTGCTGCCCTGATTCTCCAGACTGACGTTAATATCCTCATCGCCAATCGGCACGTATTTGCGGATAACAGCCAGCAGTTCCTGCTGCATCTGTGGCAGATAATCCGGACCATTGTTACGTGCGCGGTCGTGGGCAACCAGAATCTGCAGCCGCTCTTTGGCAACGGATGCGCTGGTTTTTTGCTCCTTGCGGAAATAATCCATCAAACTCATCGTATTAACCCCCGAACACGCGTTTCAGGAAGCCTTTTTTCTGCTTCTCAAGAAAACGGTGTGGGCGGTCTTCACCCAGATAGCGTGCAACAGCATCGGCATAAGCCTGACCAGCATCGCTGTCAGCATCATGAACCACAGGCACACCCTGGTTAGAGGCTTTGAGCACGGCTTCTGATTCCGGAATAACGCCGAGCAGAGGAATGGCAAGAATTTCTTCCACATCGGTAACCGACAGCATTTCACCGCGTTCCACACGCTCAGGATTGTAACGGGTCAGCAGCAGGTGCTCTTTTACGCTTTTGCCCTGTTCGGCCATGCGGGACTTGCTCTGCAGAATCCCGATGATGCGATCGGAGTCGCGAACAGATGACACTTCAGGGTTGGTCACGATGACGGCTTCTTCAGCAAAATACAGCGCCATCTGCGCACCGTGTTCGATACCGGCCGGTGAATCACAGACGATATAGTCAAAGTCTTCAGACAGCTCGTTCAGTACTTTTTCTACGCCTTCGTGACTGAGCGCGTCTTTATCACGGGTCTGGGACGCTGGAAGTACGTACAGATTGTCGAGACGTTTATCTTTGATCAGGGATTGTTTGAGGGTGGATTCACCCTGCACAACGTTGACGAAGTCGTATACCACACGACGCTCACAACCCATCACCAGATCGAGGTTGCGCAGACCTACGTCAAAGTCGATGACAACGGTTTTATGTCCCTTCATGGCCAGTGCTGCTGCAAACGCTGCACTGGTCGTGGTTTTACCCACACCGCCTTTACCGGAGGTGACAACAATAATTTTTGCCAAAGCCGTATTTCCCTGAAATTTCAATGTGCAGCGCAGTATTTATCAAACGCTGGCTATGTTCAAGTTGCCGTCATTGAGACTGATCACGACAGTCTTCAGATGTTCTTCCGGCGCGTCTTCAAATAACCGGTACTGACCGGCAATGGCCACCAGTTCAGCATCAAACTGCTGACAGCCGATAACAGCATTTTCATCGCCTTTTACGCCGGCTAATGCACGGCCGCGCAGGGCGCCATAAATATGAATATCACCGGTGGCCAGCACTTCCGCTCCGGCACTGACCATGCCGAGGATAATCAGATCGCCGTCGGTAAACAGCTGCTGCCCGGAACGCACGTTGCCGGTGTGTATTTTCACCGGACGGGTCGCGCCTGAAGCGGCTGCAGCATCTTCTGTTACACCCTCTGCTGCAGCGGTTGCTGTACTGCTGTCGCTGCGGCGGTTGCTGGCTTTGCCAAGGTCAGCCAGGGTCAGTTCGCTGCACTGAGCTTTATAGGCATCGTCGGCGTTGCGCACGGCAACCGGTAACAGGCCGTTATCGCGACACAGGCCGATCAGTTGAGCCAGTGGCAATACACTGGCGTCCAGGCCGCTCAGGTCAAGCAGGCAGGGCAGGTTACTGAACAGTGCCGGGGCTTCTGTTTTTTTGTGGCTCAGAACCGCTTCGATCTCTGCGGCATCTGAGCTATCGAAGTGCAGCGTGGTCAGTGAAACTGACCCGGCTTTTAACTTAACCGCACCCATTTCAGGCTTTGGCCTGCAGCGGAAACTGATCAAAGCTGATGTTGCTCAGACCTTCGCGCAGTACACGGCGCAGGTTGTGGTGGTTATCCACATCCGGGGTGGCCAGAACATCGCGATAGTGTTCACCGAAGCAGCGCAGAGCCTGTTCACTGCTCAGGCCCAGAGTTTCTGCCAGGGCAAATACCCGGGCACTGCCCTGGTTCTGGTCAGCGCTGTTACTGACGTCGCCATTCTGAAAAGCGGTAGGGGTAAATTCAAACCAGGTGTCGATGAAGGTAAGAGTGTCGGCAAAAACGTGACTGTCGGTGTTGATGGAGTTTAAAAATTCGTTTTTTGCCTGATCAAAATCGTTCACAAATATTCCTCAGCTTACAAAGACTTAACAAAGTGGGCTAAGGCTACCACTGTGCGTGGCGCAGCGCTATGCGTCTTGATTCTTTGTCTGTATGTATATACAGTACTTTTATGAGTTACCGTTCAGGTAGTAGAAATATGAGTTCAGATCGTATCGCATCCGCGGTAGCAGAGGGCGCTATCGGCCAGGGGTATACCACCTCTGCTGCAGACGCTGCTGTTTTGCCGGAGCTGCAGGCTGAGCAGCTGCCTGCGCAGAAACGTAAGGTGATTCATATCGACTGCGACTGTTTTTTTGCCTCGGTGGAGATGCGTGAAAACCCGGCGCTGCGCGATGTACCCATTGCCATCGGTGGTGCCGCTGACCGACGCGGTGTGATTGCTACCTGTAATTATCCGGCGCGTACATTTGGTGTGCGTTCCGCCATGGCGACGGCTCAGGCGAAAAAGTTATGCCCGCACCTGCAGCTGTTACCCGGGCGTATGGCGCTGTACCGCGAAGTCTCTGCCCAGCTGATGGATATTCTCGCGCAGTATGCGCTGCAGCTGGAGCAGGTTTCGGTCGACGAAGCCTATCTGGAAATCGATCCTGAGCTTAATGCCACAGCCATTGCCGAAGAAATCCGNCAGCGGGTNCGTGAAGAGCTCGGTATTACCGTATCGGCCGGCATAGCGCCGAATAAATTCCTCGCCAAAATTGCCTCNGACTGGAATAAGCCTGATGGCCAATGGGTCGTGAAGCCATCGCAGGTGGATGAATTTGTCTCCGGTNTGGCACTGAAAAAAATTCCNGGTATTGGCCCGGCGATGGAAAAAAAGCTCACGCTGTACAAGCTGCATACCTGTGCCGATGTGCGTCAGTGGCCGTTAGTGGAACTGGTACGTACTTTCGGTCGTACCGGCGCAATCCTGTATGAGCGGGCGCAGGGAATTGANCATCGTCTGNTGAATAANGANCGGCTGCGTAAATCCATCAGTGTTGAGCGTACCTATGCACAGGACCTNAATGGGGAATACGAATGCTTACAGCAGATTCCCGAATTATGGGAGCGCTGGCAGGAACGGGTGGAACGCAGTGGCTGGCGCACATCAGCGCTGGCGCCNTTCGTTAAAGTGAAGTTTGCCGATTTTACTCAGACTACTNTGGCAGACAGTCATGAAGAAGCGAACGGCGAGGGATTTGCNCGNTTANTGCAGCTGGCGCTCAGGCGCGAGAATAAAGCCGTACGCCTGCTGGGGATTGGNGGACGTCTGCCGGAAACCGATCCCAATCAGATGTCCCTGTTCTGATATTGGTTATCTGTGNCTTAATCTGTGTCCGAAGNGGCGTTGNTTACAGCAGGCCGCTGAACATACCGATTGGCCAGATCACCAGAGATAACTGGCTGATNAACAGNCCCAGTGCCGCACCGACCAGAACGTCCGTCGGGTAGTGCATGCCGAGAATNACCCGCGACAGCGCCACCAGAATGGCAAAAGGCACAACCAGCCAGAACAGCGCCGGGGCAAATACACAGAANAGTACGGCAAAATTGACCGCATTCATGGTGTGCCCGGACGGGAAACTGTACAGGTCCAGTGGGGCGGTGTGGGCGTTAATGGCATCCCAGGAAATAAANGGACGCTGNCGTACCAGACGATTTTTTANCTGGCTGTAAATCAGTACGCAGGTCAGGCCNGTGATNGCCATGTGACCGACGGCTTCCAGNCCACGGGCGCCCATGGTCAGCGGCATGGCCAGNGCCAGTGTGTACCAGAANACACCATCGCCCAGNCGACTGATGGCTTTAAAGAACAGACGCACTGACGTATAGCGTCCGGTGCGGTTCAGAAGCTGGCACAGATTCAGCTCAAAACGATCAGCTTTGCTGAACAGCAGAGCGCTTCGTGGCTGCAGAGTTTTGCTCATGTCCATAGCTGCTATCCTCATAGCGGTCACCTGACAGGTGNCGGGAAAATTCNTCAACAATCCGCTCCCAACCAATCGCCAGAGCGCGGTTACGGGCGTTAGCGCGCAGCGTCCGCAGCCTGTTCGGGCTGTCGGTCAGGGTNGCTGCGCAGTGAATAAACTGCTCGCTGTCTGCAAACGCTGCGAGCATGCCGTTGTCGCCGTGCAGAATGTGTTCATGCCCGGCAGCGTAATCAAAACTGACGACCGCCAGACCGCTGGCCATGGCTTCCGTTACAACATTGCCAAAGGTGTCGGTGAGNCTCGGAAACAGGAAAACATCGCCGCTNGCAAAGTGTGTGGCGAGGTCTTCACCACGCTGCATACCGCAACAGATGATTTCCGGATGTTGTTCACGGATACCGGCCAGTAATGGGCCATCACCCACCAGNACCANACGCACACGCTCATCGGCTTCGNGCAGGCGGCGATAGGTTTCCAGNGCCAGTTCGAGATTCTTTTCCGCNGCGATGCGCCCGACGTACAGCAGCACCACATCATCCGCGCGGGTGCCCCAGCGCTGGCGCAGTTCGTCACTGCGTTTACGNGGGGTAAAGAGGTTGCTGTCAACGCCGCGGGAAAACACCTGCACATTGTTAAAGCCGTGGCCNGTCAGNTGCTCACGCTGTACACCAGTNGGCACCAGAGTGGCGGCAGTCAGATTGTGGAAATGACGCAGATAACGGTAAGCAAGGCCTTCCAGCCAACCCAGGCGATAGTGTTCGATGTACTGATGNAAGTTGGTGTGNAAACCACTGATGACACGGATGCCGGCTTTACGTGCAGCCCGTACAGCAGCCCAGCCCATCGGGCCTTCGGTGGCGACATAAACCGCCTGCGGGGCAAAGCGTTTGAGTGCACGGGTAATGCGGCCGGANACCGGCAGACCAAAGCGCAGGCTGTCATANCCGGGAATTGGCAGGCCGGGCAGACGCAGCAGNTCATCGGCCTGATCGCANTCAGTGTCATCTTTACCCTGACGNGGACGGATCAGCTGAACCTGCACGCCGCGGGCNCGCAGTCCGCGCACCAGNTGCCCCAGCGTATTGGCAACGCCGTTGATCTCGGGGGCAAAGGTTTCTGTCACTATGGTGACCCGCTGCAGGGCGGNCTGGCTCATAAGCATCACTGTTCAGGTATCTGAGTGATACTTTGCGCAAGCTATGTGACAGTTATCTTGCNGNCTTGTGACAGTCTGGTGAAGTCAGATTAATCTGAGAAAAAGGCAGGAAATCCGCTGGCCTGTCAGGCGCACATAGGCGCACAGGTCAGCGGAAAAGGTGANNTTACGCCGTCAGCGATTACGNTCTTCGCGATAGTATGACGGTGCATGCTGGGTCCAGCGACGGAAGGCTTTGCGGAAATTGGANGGATCGGAATAGCCGACCAATGCCGCCAGTTCTTCGATCGGCAGATTGGAATTGCGCAGATATTCGATGGCCATTTCCTTGCGTACCTCGTCGAGAATTTTCTGATACGAGGTGCCGACATCCTGCAGGCTGCGGCTCAGGGTCCGGGTCGAGGTGGCCAGATGGCTGGCAACGGTATCGACCGGCGGAAAGGTGCCCGGGTTACTGAGCAGAATGCGCCGCACTTTGGCCACCACNCCTTCTTTCGGGCCCATCCGCGCGAGAATATCGGCNCANTGNGCTTCNGCCATGGCGGCCGTGGCGCTGTCAGCCATGGTGACCTGAGTNTCCAGCAGNGTACTGTCGACAATAATTTCTGTACGCGGCTGATCAAACAGCACCGGGCANCCACACAGCTCACTGTAGGTATCTGCGTAGTCCGGNCGTGGCTGATTCAGGTGTACTTCCCTNGGGGTCAGATGTTGCCCCGACAGAAANCGCGCCAGCGATATAAAGAGNCCGATAAACACATCACACAGCATGCGGTACATGGGCTCATAGGGGATNTGTGATGTCAGGCGGATGGCGCTGGTGTCGCGCTGTTCGATCATTTCAAACGTAAACGCCGGGTCAACCAGACTGTGATATTTCAGGCCCAGGCGCACCGCACTGCGCAGATCAGCGCAGCTGAGAATGGCGTAGCCGAGCATACCCAGCTGATTNATATTGATGGATGTGCCCAGATCCAGCCCGAGCTTATTATCAGGNTAATGGCGGATAAGATTATCCGTCAGACTGATGATCTGCTGATANGTCAGGCGTGTGGATGGATCNGACAATTGTGCTTCGGNCAGCCCTGTGCCGTTCAGCAGTACCTGAACGTCAATCCCCCGCTGCCCGCCAACCCGGATCATTGTNGCCGGGATATTTACCGGAACCAGTGGTTCGGTCAGACTCCATGTTCCTCGGATCATCTGAGTACCGTTATTGTTATATGGTGATAATGGGTGCAATGCCAGACTTCTCGATGGCCTGGTCAGCTGTTTACCTCACCGACAGAATGACAGGCTTNCCTGTTAAATCAAGTAGTGACTGGTCTGTAAAGGACAAACGGTCGTGAATTCTGGCGTAATGGATCGGGTGAATTACCGCCGTGCCGGAACAGACTTCANTGGTTACGGAAGGGAAAATGATGNCGGCCGAGCCAGCGGCCGAANTCNATAATATGCTGGCTGGAGCGCTTGTTCAGCAGATTCAGAATGACCTGNTTCAGNTTNCGGTTGTTTTTACGGGCGATCAGAAACNCCAGATCACTGCGCCGCCATTCAAAGTCCGCCAGAGTGGCGGGTAATCCGGCCTGCTCCAGCAGCGCATAAANTGCCTCCGCGCTGTCGCGGGTCAGCAGCAGCCACCAGTACTCAGCGTGAATGCGGTCGAGTACTTTGTCGTTGATNCTTTCAACATTGATAAGTGTGTTAATATTNGCGTCACGCTGTTTCTTCTGCGCGTGCAGAAGCAGACCAGCAAAGGCGGCAGAATCGCTTTTGTTCAGCCAGTAATAACGGCCATCCCATTCGCGATACACCATACGGTGCGGTTTGTTTTCNGCTGGAAANGCTTCCTGTCGCAGNCGGTCAAAGTCTTCGGCGCTGTCGTGGGGAACGTCNTTACCGACGTGTTCTGCCCAGCTGTAGAGGTTCGGCCAGTCTTCATCGTGGGCACTGTGCTCAAGCCCGTCGATGGCGCTGATGGATAATGAGCGGTTGAACTCGCGTTCGCTGATCAGCTTTTCCAGCAGGNCACACAGAGGTTTCCATTCTTCGCCGGCTTCNNTCAGGGATTTGCCGGCGTCGCTGAACACCGCNTGCAGGCTGAGCCAGCGGTGACTGAGAAAGCTGTGGGGGTTAAGAACGCCCAAATTCCCCAGATGCGCTTCTTTGGCCGCCTGACAGGCATACCAGGCGGGAAACATTTTCTGAATCAGGCCGTTAAGTAAGCCTTCCAGATCCACATTGGGCGAGGGGCTGCGGTTTGTCATAAGGTGTTTTCGGGCAATTTGCGTGCTCAGGTCTATGCTTCCTTTAAGTAAAGCAGCTCAGGGCAGAATCGCACTGAGATAATATGCAGGAGATTATTAATGGCGGACAACAACATTCCCTCGCCGTTAGAAGTGCTGGCCCGCATTGATGCCGCGCTGGAAAACTCCGGCCTGAAGACTCTGAAAGCTGAACGCGAACCTGTGCCTCTGTTCCGCCAGCTGCTGAGTGAATGGCTGATGGAGCAGGGCGTGGAGAATGCCGATCGGGTTGAATGGTGTGGCGATCTGTCGNCACTGNTGCAGCATCACCGGCTGAGTGAACTGCGCAACAGCGTGCGTAAATGTTATCAGGAGACCTGTCAGCTGAGCCGCGCCCATGGCCGTCTGACGCAGTGGAACCAGAAGGAGCTGGATAAAGAGTACGATGCCATCATCCTGCACATCGATCAGTATCGGCTGAATCAATCCGGCGGTCAGGGTTACTGAACGCCGCCTCTGTTCGTATAATCCGGCTTTTACCGGGAATTTATTGATATGTCTGTTGTATATCTTGCGGTTGGCAGTGTCAGCGGCACAGCGATGGCTGTGGCTCAGACNGTAAAGGATCAGCTGCAGTCTCTGGGTCACACCGTGATTCAGGAAGAAAACGCATCGGTGGAAGGNCTGAACAGCAGCGGCTGTGATGCGGTGCTGATCATTACTTCAACGACAGGTCAGGGCGATCTGCCGGCCAATATCATCCCNTTTTACGTTGCTCTCGAAGAACAGTTNCCGCTGCAGAATGGTCGTCCGTTNGGCGTGATCAGCCTGGGCGACAGCTCTTATGATTCCACNTTCTGTAATGGTGGCGCTTTATTTGAAGAGCGTTTTTACGAACTGCAGGGAACCCAGCCAGTGCCGCGCGTTACCATTGATGCCATGGAAACCATCACCCCGGATGATGACGCTTTGTTCTGGCTGCAGGAATGGGTTGAGAAAGTACTCGGCTGAGTTGTNCNGGCGCGCANGCTGGCANCTGTTACGAAACAACCGCCTTATTGCGTGATCCGGGCCGAGGCNATGTTGTGCATCAGGGTNTTGAGGCGGGTGATCTGCTGNCGTTCAGAGTAGCCGGTGCCACGCTCAGTGAACTGCTCNCGGGCATTGTCGAGAATTGCGACTGCGTCGAGGGTGTCTTCTTCATTCATNTCGCTGCGCGCCATGTGAATGGCGGCGAAGGCATTNAGATCNGAGGTGCTGACAAGACCATATTGCTGCAGTTTCTGCTGCAGTGCGGANGTCTGATCCGGCGTCAGAGCGTGNACGTCAAAGTCGGTNGCNACCGCACTCACCATTAAGGCTCTCTGNGANGGGGANTNAAGCCCATTCAGGTCNGCCGCTTCTGCGCTGTCAGTGGCGGCGTTTACTGCATTGGCNGCCGCTGCCTGCTGGGTGCTGGTGTCGTNGCCAGGAGCTGGCTGATGTTGCAGATAGTTAGTCAGTGCGCTGAGCATAGTCGTNTTTCTCCTCTCTGAGGGGGACTATGCAGCGCCTGTGCCAGTCGCGCAGTGAGCGNNTAAANCCCNGTCAGAAGCGGTATTGCACCGCTAAAACAGGACCGAAAGCGGCAACCTGCCAGCGTTGGGCGGCAGAGTTTGCCGCTGCCTGCCGGTAGTTGCCGTTGTTGTAGTCTTCCTCTGCCTGCATCATCTGNGTGGGGGCGGTATAGATTTTAACTTCGGAGGCGATTACCCCGCTGATGAAGGTCATCCANCCGTCGTCCGGACGTTTNTCATCATAGGCGACCGCCAGCCCCGCCAGNCCATTNACCAGCGTTGACAGTGCATGANTGGTAAANCTGCGNTCATAGCGTTCNCGGCTNGCNGCNGCGCTGAGCCAGGCTTCTGCCTGCAGCAGTTTGGCCTGCTGCTGTTCTTCNTTGTCGTCTGGCATGGCCGCCAGCTGCCCGGCGTAGTTATGCGTTTGCATGGGATTGAGCAACATATCTGCGGCNCCCAGCAGGCTGGTGGTAAAGCCGGTCGCTCTGTCATANCGGTTATGGCTGCCCTCNGTTTGGGTGTAGGCAATGCCGTTAAGCACCGTTACCCCGGTAAAAATACTNAACCAGCCGTTCTGCCATAANCTGGANTNNTGTTCNGTTTTATTAAAACTNTGTTGAATAAAATTCAGCCTTTCGGTTTTTGCGGTGCTGGCCGCCTCGGCCGGAAGTANCATAAANATCAGACCAAAGAAGACGACCGTGCGGTTTAGCATGTGGATAAAGCGCATAAAATAAGCCCCGTTTAGTGTGAGATNGCATTTTCTTATTGTTAATAACTGGCTAAATAAATTAGTGGTACTAAGGTACATAATNTATAGAGTTATTGCACTAAAACGGGNGCGGATTTTTACCTATGGCGCATTCTGGCTGAAATACCCATGTAAATTAGTGGTTAATTCAGCATAATGNTTTTATNNATAGCAGTAATGAGTATGCCCGGGAGTTCATGATGACAGTGGCTGGNCAAGCAGAAGTTGAGAAAACNAAACCATTAGAATATCAGGGAAGAAAGGCCAGCAGGGCTAANAGTGAGCAGCGCNGGCGGCTGATTCTGGAAGCGGCATTNCGCATNGTGGTGCANGANGGNGTNCGCGGTATCCGTCACCGTGCCGTTGCGAAGGAAGCNGGTGTTCCCCTGGCAGCAACCACCTATTACTTTAAAGATATTGATGANCTGATCGTCGATACCTTNACTCTTTATACAGAGAAAGCGCTGTCCACGGTTAATGAGTTNACTCATCAGTTTTATCAGCCGATGAGCACCATGGCCGGTAGNGGGCATGACATTACCACGCCGGAAGGGCAGAAAGATCTGATCGACTTTATGGTTGANCAGCTGACTCTGTTTATGCGTGAGCANATTGTTGCCCAACGTGACATGCTGGTGGTGGAGCAGGCATTCCGCTACGAAGCGATCGTTAACGAGCGTATTCGTGAGCTGGCGAAGCTGCACCGTACCGTGATTTTTGATCGCGCTGTGGAGTTCTTTTCGCAGGTGGCNCAGTCTCCTGAGCCAGCAGCTGACGCTGAAATTCTNCTCGGNCTGTTCCACTCGCTGGAATACCGCGCATTATTGATGGATCNGGCAGATGATCTGTCTCAGTACACGAATACGATCCGTCGTTACGTATCCCTGTTACTGCCTAATCTGCTCGATCAGATCAAACNCTGATCAACGCACNCTTTGCGCTGTATCGCTTACAGCGCAAAGTGGTAGCCGTGGCGGGCCAGCATCATGCGCATCAGGCGCANTTCGGTATCGGATACTCTGTGCGTCGCATTGCAGTGTTCACACAGATAAAAGTGCTGCGTCTTTAGCAGATGCAGGCTGATATCCGTTTCTTCATCACAATGATCGCAGGTCATGGGTATCATGACTTTATCGGACAGGATCGTACTGACGTCGCCGGGCGCTGGTACTTCGGAACTGACCGGCAATGCTTGACTCATGTGCGACACCTCTCTGCAAATCTCNTTTAATTAACAACTGTTCTCAGAATAGCAGGCGCTGGAACGATGCTTGTGTCGTATCAGAGCGTTATCGTTAGATTTCGTAACACTTTGCGGCTGTGGTTACGGCATAAACAGTTACAGTGTAGTTCCCAAGTAGTGCCCCAGTAGTGTCTCAGTTACACAGAAAGTTCCCGGCATTGGCTNCGAATATTGTAAACANTCGTACCAATATGCTTTTTAACTGGTTCTTTCTTACTGGACNCAGCTACTTTGTATCATTTCTGTAACCAGTTCGCCAATGGCNAGGGACGACGTCAGGCCCGGACTTTCGATCCCCAGNAACTGAATGGCGNNTGGAGCGCGGTGACTGAGCGTGATGTGAAAATCGGCAGCCGGCTGCTCCGCNCTGTGCAGCTTGGGACGGATGCCCGCATAGTCCGGTTGCAGCAGCTCAGGATTGAGTGCCGGGAAATAGCTTTGTATTGCCTTGCTGAATTTCTCTTTCAGCTGTTCATCTACCTGGTAATCATCAATAACGCCCGCTGGCAGGTATTCGGTATCGGGTCCGAATTTTACCTGGCCACCCAGATCCAGCGTGGCGTGAATGCCCAGGCCCACCAGGTTGGTGTCCGGCAAAGGGTAAATCAGATGGCTGAAAGGGGATTTGCTGCTGTAGCGGAAATAGTGACCACGGCAGGGGTAGAGCTGAGGAACTCCGGCGGGGCTGGGTTGCAGGCTACCGGCCACGGTCTGGGCGTGCAGTCCTCCACAGTTAATCAGGGTGGTCGCTGAAACGGCAAAAGGTCTGTCTGACGTACTGGTCGTGATCTGCCATTGTGAGCCGTCGGCGTGGGCGGATAAAAAGCGGGTATTGCGTTGCAGCAGGGCACCGCGCCGTTGTGCCTGAGCGGCCAGGGTCTGCATCAGGTCGTGGCTGTCGATGATGCCAGTAGTTGGCGAAAAGAGTGCCGCTTCAGCCTGAACGGCGGGTTCCATGTCGTGCAGCTCCGTACGACTGAGCAACTGCAATGGTATTCCCAGACGCTCTCCGGTTGTCTGCAGTGCTGACAGTTTTGGGTGGTCGGCGGACGGCGCGACGATGAGCTTGCCGATTTGCTGGTGAGCGACTGAGTATTCCTGACAGAAAGCGTAAAGCAGTTCTTTGCCGCGCAGACACAGGCGTTCTTTCAGGCTGCCGGGAGGGTAATACAGCCCGGCGTGAATAACTTCGCTGTTGCGGCTGCTGGTTTCTGCACCGAACTGCGCATTTTTCTCCAGCAGCAGAACCTGACCATGCTGGCTCAGGTACCAGGCGCAGGCCAGACCGGTGATTCCGCCGCCAATAATGCAGTAGTCAAAATCCGCACTCATATCTCTGCTCTGCACCCATATCTGCTCAGTACCATTAACTGAAGGCAATTGTAGCGAAAGCATTCAGAGCAGTAACCGTCTCAGCCCTCGCGTTTTTCGGCACATTCATAATGGCCGGGGTCTGCATGGCAGCGCAGGCGGAACATCAGTTTCATCATACGTGGGTCGTAAACGCCGTCTGTGGTCAGAGTCAGACGTATCTGGCGCAACATTTCACGGTAGTCCAGTTCCATCTGCTCCGGCAGGTCGAGCCAGTAACCTTGTGGGATGTCAGATTCAGCCTGACGGATATGCTGCAGGGCTTTATCGAAGTGGGTAAAGGCGTATTCACGGCTACGCTGGGCAAAATCTGCGGGAAAACGGGAGGCGTAAATCACCAGCTGAAAATTCATCTGCGCCAGACTGAAGCGGTATATGCCGCCGCTGTCTCCGAGACCTTTGTACATTTCAAACGGCTGGTAAGCGATGGCCGGAGCATAAGCGATATCAACATCGCCGTTATTAAAGCGTGGGGCGAAGGTTGCTACGGTGGAGGGCACCATGGTGGCGCCTATATGCTCCACCACCTTTAATGACGGTTTATCGTAGTCCAGCGTGGCGATACGTTTGCCCGCAGCAGCGGCTACCGAGTTGATGCGTTTGTCGCGCACGTAAACATAGACCGCACCGCCAGGCATAATCCCCGCCACTTCATAATCGTCCTGACGCATATAAGGTGCCGCTTTTTCGCTGGCGAGCATGCCGATCAGGCTTTCCAGCTGCTGGTAATCCGTGATCCCGCCCAAGGCTTCAATGCTGGCCGTGAACTGATTGTATGGACGGACACGGGTTCCGGTAACGCCCATAGCATCGCACTTTCCCGCATTGAAGTCCGCCAGCACAACGGCTTCACTGGTATAGGCCTTCAGCGTCAGATTGGCGCCCCAGTNCAGCGCGCTGGTCTGATAATCGCGCATGGCATTGAATACCGGCCCTTTGCTGCCGACCGGGTCGAACACACAGAAGATCCGCTCTGGCGCANNAGNGGCTGNTCCNTCTGCGTNNAGGCTGGCAGANAGAAGAAGNGNGNNCAGAANNANNANNNGCTTNGTNTTGCCGGCCTTGGTCCGGGAAAGATNTGTTGCNCAGGAGAACATGCTGGAAGCCTTTTATTATTATTGGAGTCTTGCACGGAACGCACGGTAACCGGGCTGGCGTGTCTGTGCAGCCATGAGTAAGATACGCGCCGCAGCGTCCGTCAGCACCCGGATAAACAGAATAACTGGCCGGATATATCAGATCAGGCCAACGACAGACAGGTTATNTTTAATGAATGCAGCGCAGTTTGAATCCATTTCTTTNTTCGTCGGTATCGGNGCNCTGATCAGCCTGATGGCATGGATTGTCTATGATCTGGGAAAACGCTCAGATGCGGGCAAGTTCGGTATGTTTGTACTTTTCTTTGCTCTTGGATTGGGCGTTGTTGGTTTTCTGATCAAAACCGTCATCGTGGAGTTNATGGATCTCTGATGCCAATGGCATCGCTGGCGGGGGCNTGAGNGCCCNNTATCTGTCATATAAGGCCATAGCTACCCACGAAACCGGTNACAGGTGACACTGTGGACGGAGTTGGCTGGCAGGCGGCATGTTCCTTGACTATACCTTNCTGANGNTCCCNTTCCCGGGGCTACAAGGAGTGGTTATGACTGCCGCCAGAGCTTTACCTGTGAATGATTTCAGACCAGGNTTCCGCCTGCCGCCGTCTTTGATGAAAGGATTGCGGGGCAGTGCCTATCTGTCCAANGTACCGGTNAACCCGGATCAGCACAGCCTTGCCGGCTGNACCCCNCAGCTCAGTGAACTGATTGAAGAAACACTGCCNCTGGTCTGGCATCTGCTGACCCGCAGNGGTCAGAGTGGCGCTGNACCNGTNTGTTTTATCTATATTAATCCGCGNACATCACTCGCTGATAATGCNGCCGCNCTNGTNCAGNTGTTTGGTCAGCTGGATGGNATGCAGGCGGCNGTNGTGCCGATTTCTGCCAGCCATGCGACCATTCTGCANAGNTTCCGNATGGCGCTGCCATCGCTGTCCGGNGGCCGTGTCAGTAAGGTACGCCTGCTGTACATNGGTGACAGNGCTAACCGNGGNCCNATGGAAGCCATGGCCAACGAGAGCCNCATGCCGTTTTCNTACCACGCGCTGTATTGATTTAAGTTGGCNCCTGCTGGCTNTGAATTGCTAAACTGTCGTNTCTGACAGAGGAGCTAGTTATGCCAGAACAAAAACTCAAAGAGCAGTTGCAGACCNTGCACGATACGCTNGAACAACATCCGGAACTGGATGACGAAACCAAATCCCTGATGCTGAAAATTGCCGCNGATATCGAAGCTGCGGAAGGCGATGCNGTCGCTGACCTNAGTGATATGGTNCAGGAGCAGGCNGTGCAGTTTGAGCAGGATCATCCAACTCTGTCCGGCGTTCTGCGCCAGATCGTTGATACCCTGGGACGCATCGGCGTCTGATCGTAACCNCAGCCTGAAGGAGAAAGCCCATGCGCCANATGCCTGTTCTTGCCGAAGTTATGACNGCATTTCCGGTCCANGTCGATGAACAGATGCCTCTGGTCAAAGCCGCGGAAGTGATGCGTGAGCATGGCTGCCATCATTTGCCGGTCATGGACGATGCCAATCAGGTGGTGGGGCTGCTGACGACNGAAGANCTGCGCCTGGCAGAAACGCCGGGGCACAGTATTGAGGATGCNGGTGAGCTGACGGCCGGGGATCTGTGCCGCCGCCAGCTNAAGCAGGTTGATCTTCATACCCGGCTGGATGTGGTACTGATGGGCATGGCCGATCAGGGCATTAATGCGGTGCTGGTACTGAAACAGGACAAACTGGCGGGNATTCTGACCAGTCAGGATGCCTGCCGGGCATTTGCTCTCTGGTTGCAGAAAGAGTATCTGCCGGATGANGACCCNGGCGTAGCCTGATCACTATTTGCACCGGNATGGAACATTACTCAGGTTCCATTGTTAACAAATGGCGCACATAATGCGCCATTTGTCGTAGATCGAACAGAATGATACTTNGGTTTATGGCTGAGTTCCCNCGTAATACGAGTGTTACNCAAACATGGTACGGTCCTTGCGAAGGGTAAAGTTCAGGAGGAACAGCCCATGTATAAAATCGCCGAAATGCAGGACTATCGCCAACCCGCTCCAGCTGCTTCAGTAGCCGCTACTGCCTGGTTGCACAAGGTTACCGAAATTCTGGAAGGTCGTTACCACGACGACGAAGCTATTCAACAGCTTCTGATGCTGGTAGCCGATCAGACGGGTCTGAGCAACGTTTCTGTTGCGTTACCGGATTCCCCAAGCCGTTTCAAGGCNCAGTATTGTTCAACCGGAGTCACTAACGGTGTTTACAGCTTTGCTGTTCAGCATGCGCTGTGNCGTCAGTTTGAGTCCCGTGAATGGCTGGTGATCAAAGAGGGCAGNGAACGCCCNGAACGCTTTGAGCCGACCGTTGATGCACTGAGCAAAGCTGACCGCTGTCTGCTGGTACCTCTGATGCTGCGTCAGTCTGTACTGGCCGTTATGGTACTGGATCTGCGTGGCCGTAACGAAGATCTGGATCTGACCATCGTNAACTTCTTNGGNGCNCAGATTGCNCACGTACTGGCAACTCAGGTTGTACCNAACTTNAAAACNCTGTACGCNCGNCCTTACCAGCGTGTACAGGCTGATGANCTGAGCGAAATCCGCGCNGCCATCGAGAAGTGCAATGGCAACAAAACCATGGCTGCCAANGTNCTGGGNCTGACNCCACGNCANCTGCGTTACCGCCTGTCGAAACTGTCAGAAGAAGAAGCCTGAGNCCTGGCTGAAGACTGTTCTTCATGAAACTGTCATGGTCTGACAGGCACACTGGGTAAATTCTACCCGGAGTGTCCGTCAGAGCATGAGATCAGTATCTTCAGCGCAATATGGATCAGGCCCGATACGCCTGGCNATCGTCACCGAGACCTATGTGCCCGATGTGAATGGCGTTGCCAATTCTTTACGGCAATTGCTGAAGGCACTGGACCCGGAACAGTTCCGTATTCAGATCATCCGCACCCGTCCCCGTGAGGACTGGACGCCAGAGCACGACGAAATCTGGTGTCGTGGTGTCAGCATCCCCATGTATCCCGATCTTCAGCTGGGNCTGCCTGCCAGCGGTAAAATCCGCCACGCATGGGAGAGTTTTCAGCCTCATATNGTTTATATCGCCACCGAAGGTCCGTTAGGCATTTCAGCGCGCAAAGAAGCGCAGCAGCGCGGCCTGCCGGTATTNAGNGCNTTCCACACCAANTTTCATCGTTACAGCAGCTTNTATGGNCTNGGCTGGGTGCAGACCTTTACCCTGAACTGGCTGCGTCGCTTCCATAACCGTACCGCCATGACCATAGTGCCGTCGGAAGATATTGCGCAGAATCTGCGTCAGGACGGCTTTGATAACGTGCGGGTGCTGTCCCATGGTGTTGATTGNGATCTTTTTNANCCNCGNCGCCGTTCGGCAGCTNTNCGTGAGCAGTGGCAGGCAAGTGAAGCGACCCGGGTATTGCTGTACGTNGGCCGTATCGCTGCNGAGAAAAATATCCCGCTGGCGATTGATGCCTGGCGGGCATTNCGCGACCGCGGCGANAANGTGCGCCTGGTNATGGTCGGTGACGGTCCGATGCGTGCGGAACTTGAGCGCGAGTACCCGGAGATTGTCTTTGCCGGAGTGCAGACCGGTGAAATGCTTGCCCGCCATTACGCTTCCGCTGATATGTTCCTGTTTCCCAGTCAGACGGAGACCTTTGGCCTCGTCACTTTGGAAGCCATGGCCAGTGGACTGGCGGTGGTCGCTTTTCCATTGGCGGCCGCAGCTTTACATATCCGGGATGGAGAAAACGGCCTGCTGGCGGCGTCCTGTGACGATCGTGCCTTTATTGAGTCTTCTCTCGGTATCCTGAACCAGAATGTTGCAGTTTTGCGACAGAATGCACGGAAGCAGGCAGAATTTGCCAGTTGGAAAAGCATTGCCGATCAGTTCTCAGTACTGATAAATGCTGAGCTGGTGGGCTCTGCAGCAACTTTACAGAGCACTGACAAAAGAATGGTATAAGCATTGCTAAACCCCCTTGACATTGAATTATAAATAACCGGGGGAAACGTATGGAATTTAATCGCCATAACATCGCTCTTCTGCAAAAGATTAAACGTCTGGCAAAAGATGAGCAGGGTTACGTGATTCATTTTGACTCTGATACGTTAGAGAAAGATCTGCGCCTGCTGGTCAAAAGCGGCGTCAGTCAGGAGCTGCTGATGCTGGTTGAGGAATTTCTGCCGACTCAGGAACCACCGGCAAAAGCCGAGATTCACCGGGTGTATCGCGGCAGACAGATTCTGATCGATGACGCTGAGCGCGCACCACGCAATCAGCGTATTTACCGGGGCCAGGTGGTAACAGCCTGATTCCTGCAGACCCGTAAATAAGGATTTTTACGGGCAGCTGATTCCCGTCAGTGATGCTGACACCTGTCATCTCCCTCACTCCATTTTTTCGCAATATTAACGGCACGGATTCAACGCGCAGAGCACAGGTCGTTTGCCTGAGCAAGAGCACTGCCGCTACTATAAGAATCTTTCCCCGGTTCACTGCAACCGCAGACTGGCGGGTGATAAAAACAACAGCGGAGCACAGCTCTCAGCAGGGATGTCAGCGGGGAACTTCATGTTCAGGTTTGTCTCGTCAGGGCGCGGCTTGCCCGGTTTAACCGGTATTGCGATTACCTTCCTTATAATTCTTTTGTCCCTGAGTCCAAAAGGCATGGGGCAGTGGATTCAGCGCCTCGATTACCTTCTTTACGACTGGCGCTTTGCCGCCGGACTGGCGCTTGAACCGCAGACAACGGGCGGGCAGCCCATCGTTATTCTTGATGTGGATGAGCGCTCACTTGCCACCGAAGGACGCTGGCCCTGGAGTCGTTTCCGTCTGGCCGAACTGGTGGACCGTCTGGCAGAGGCCGGTGCTGTGGTGACTGCTTTTGATGTGGTGCTGTCGGAGCCTGAACCTAATCCGCTGGATGAACTGCAGCAGCGTCTGAAATCTCATGGAGAGGGCAGTGAAGAGCTGAATGAAGACTGGCGCCCACTGGTTGATGCCGATGCCCGCTTTGTCGAAAGTCTGCCTGCCACAGATGTGGTGTTGGGTAATTTTTTTCTGGATGAAAGCGGGGTATCTGTCGGTGCTTTACCCAAGCCGGTTTACCGCCTGTCTGCAGAGGAAATTAACCATCTGGTCGTTATCACCAGGCCGGGCTATGCAGCCCCGCTCACTGAGCTGCAGCAGGCCGCGGCAGACGGCGGCTTTGTTACCACACTGAACGACGCCGACGGTGCCATACGCCGGGCGCCGTTGCTGATCCGCTATGGCAATGAACTTTATCCGTCGCTGGCACTGGCGACCCTGACCACTTATCTGTTTGACCGGGTAATACAGCTGGAAAAGGCCAGGATCGGCGATGTTGAAGTGATCCGTGGGGTTGGTCTGGGTAATATGTTTGCCCGTACGGATGCCTCTGGTCAGGTCATTGTGCCGTATCGCGGCGGGCGCAAAACGTTCCCGTATTTTTCCGCTACTGATGTGCTGCAGGGCAATATTCCGGACGGCGCACTGGAAGGTGCGATTGTGCTGGTGGGAACCTCGGCAATCGGCCTGGCTGACCTCAGGACCATGCCGCTGGAAACCCAGTATCCCGGCGTCGAAGTGCATGCCACCATCATCGACGCGTTTCTCAACGATGGTTTTCCTTACCGCCCTGAATGGGAGGCTGGTGCGACCCTGACGGTGTTGGTACTGCTTGGGGCTCTGCTGTCTTTGTGGCTGCCATCACTGGGGCCATTATCTGCCGTGCTGCTGAGCACGTTGGCGGCGGCATTGCTGGTCGCCGGTAATCTTGCGCTGTGGGTTAATTACCGGCTCGATCTGCCGGTAGCGGCGGCGCTGATTCTGGCAGTATCACTGACCATGCTGAATCTGGGCTGGGGCTTTACCCGGGAAAACCGCAGCCGCCGCCTGTTAAAAGGCATGTTCGATCAGTACGTACCGCCCGCTCATATCGACCGTATGGTGAAAGACCCGGATGCCTATCACTTCACCGGGGAGAGTAAAGAGCTGTCGGTACTGTTCAGTGATATCCGCAGCTTTACCAGTATTTCTGAAGGATTGAGTGCTGCAGATCTGAAAGCCCTGCTGAACAGCTATTTTACCCCGGTAACCAAAGTGATTTTCGATCATGAAGGCACCATTGATAAATACGTAGGCGATATGGTGATGGCTTTCTGGGGGGCGCCACTGGACGATGAACGGCATGCCAGTCATGCCATAGCTGCAGCGTTGCAGATGCAGCAGGTGACGCGCAAACTGAGCGTTGAATTTGTACAGCGTGGCTGGCCGCAAGTCGCCATCGGCATTGGTATCAACACCGGGCTGATGAACGTCGGTGACATGGGGTCTTCTTACCGCCGGGCCTATACCGTGCTGGGTGATGCGGTGAACCTGGGTTCGCGTCTGGAAAGTCTGACCAAGTTTTACGGTGTTGAAATTCTGGTCAGTGAATTTACCCGGGAGCAGGCCGGCGATTACCTTTTCCGTTTTATTGACCGCATTCAGGTGAAGGGCAAGGAAGAAGCCGTGGATGTGTACGAGCCTGTCTGTCTTGCCGCCGATGCTGGTGAAGAACTGCTGACAGAGCTGGATGATTACAGCCGTGCCCGCGGATTTTATCTTCAGCAGCAGTGGGATAAAGCCAGCGTGCTGTTTACTCATCTTGCCCAGGCCCATGGCGCAAAGATTTACCACATCTATCTTGAGAGGATAGCGGAGTTAAAAGATCAGCCGTTGCCCGGGGACTGGGATGGGGTGTATCGCCATACCAGTAAGTAATCGATCCAGTAAGCAATCGTTGTTCAGCGGATAAAAGAAAAGCGCCGTATGGCGCTTTTCTTTGTTCTCAGCACGGTGAGTATTTACTGCAATGTGCCCGGGAATGAGCTCCAAATCAGCAGACCGTTGAGTGTACGCGGGTCCGGATTGATGGAGTCGATAATGGTCTTCAGATAAAAGGCGCTGAGGAAGTTGGGCAGAATCTGATCCTGTTGCGGGTCCGGTGCGAACAGCATGCCGTTAAGGTTGCTGGCGTTCAGGTCGAGCGGCACAGAACCATCGGTCAGGAAGTCACTGAATGCGCCACCAGTCAGTATCGTAGTTATCTGGCTTGTGCCATCAACATTGATCAGGTTGCCTTCAAAATCGACATTCCAGCTTCCCACGGTACTTTCAATGTCGGTACCTATGTCCATAAAGAGAGTGCCTGTACTGATTTCCCCGGTATCAAGATCCAGCTGAAAGTCGCCATAAGCTGACGTCATGTCGTAGCCCTGATTGTCTGAGCCGATACCACTTTCGACGACGAAGGTAACAATGCCTGTGATTTCCGCAGCATTACTGTATTCAAACATATCCACCGGAGTCGCAATGGCCCAGTAAAGCGGCTCTTCCAGTGCGCCGGGTTGCGCATCGCCTTCCTGCTGGAAGGACAGCGGCGTTTCACTGCTGCCATTCCATACGCCCCAGGACACAAGCGTTGTCGGCGTAAGAGCGATGGTCGGGTCCGCAACCGCAGCAGAATCTGCACTGCCCATCTGAGTGACATCAATCACATCAGCAATGGTATTGCCGTCCATGCGTACGAAAGACATGGTGCCATCCAGATCAGTGAGGTAGGCCAGGCTGCCACCATGGGCGCCTGAGGAAATCACTGCCCGCTCGGGGGATGCCAGCAGATCGGCCAATTGTGCGGCGGTAATAAGTTCCACTGGCTCAGGTGTATCGGGTTCCGGGGTATCTGGTTGATCAGGCACTTCCACCACTTCGATGCCCAGATCCTTCAGCGCTTCCAGCGCTTCACCCAATTCCTCGGAGGTCACGTCATCCGGGTTGTTGAGCAGGCTATTGAGAATGTCGGCCGCGGCCTGGGTGTTGTCCTGTGCAGGCGCCTGCTGTTGTGAGCCCGAGTCCGTATCCGGCGCTTCGTCCAGTGATGGTGGAGCCTGCAGCAGGCCGGTAAAGCCGTTGCCACTGACGATGCCATAGGCGAAGTCGGCATCCATACCCAGATTAAAACTGCCCATTGGCGAGGTAATACGGATACCGCCTTCCCACACACCTGCGATCAGATCACCGCGTTGCAGCTGAATGCTGTACAGGGTGCCGCGCACGCCGATGGAGGCCACCGGGGTTTCGACTTTATAGGCTTCGCGGTTGCCTTTGCCGATGCTGCCGGTGAGGGTACGGAAACCACCTTCTACCAGCTCCAGCAGTACCTGGGGCTCGGCATTTTCAGCACCGGCATCATGATAGGCCTGAATTTTCAGCTGGCTGTTGGCTTTTAATGCCAGCATGCCTTTGTCGATAAAACGGATCTGAATGCGGCTGTTATCGCCGGTGACAATGGTGTCGGTTTCATACACGGCATCGCGGCGCTTCAGTTCACGGCTGATGCCGTCCGCAGAAATGGCGTTGGCTTCGCCTTTGACCATAATGACGTGGCCGGATTCGGTCAGGGCCTGAACCTGCAGCGCCAGTAATAACAGTGGCAGCAGAAGGGCAGCCTTAAGGGCGGAAGAAATCCTGTTCATAGTGGCGTCCTCAGAAAGTCAGATTCACCCCGGCTTCCGCCAGGTAACGATCATAGCTGTACAGATCAATATTGCTGCTGTAATCCATTACATTTGCCTGAATGTACAGGGATACCTGCTTATGCAGAGCATGGCGGGCACCTGCCAGAAACTGCACCAGGTCGTCATCCCGGGTTTCGCCAGCGGCCAGAATATTGGTTGTCGGCAGTGCTTCCTGATAACGATAAGCGCGGTACTGTAGCTGCGAGTAAATACTGGTTGCAGCGCCAGCGCGATAAATTCCCTGTAATGACAGACCGGCGGTGTCGCGCCCGCGATAATCGGTTTGCGGATCATCCGTGGCCAGCAGCAGTGTCAGGGCGGTGCTCCAGCGCGGCTGGCTGTAACCTATACCGGCCTGCCACTGCAGACGGTTAAGGTCCAGTTCCTGATCCACGCGGTTGCGCTGCAGGTTATAGCTGATGTCTGAGGTATAACGTAAACCGCTGGCCCGCTGGTTTTTCCAGCTGAAGCGCAGGCCACCATCATTCAGCAGCGAGTCACCGCCAAACCAGTAATGGCTGAAATTGGCGCTCAGGCCCAGAGTATGTGTGCCGCGCAGCCATTGCAGGCCGGCGTTGAGATTGGCGGTATCAAGGTCGAAAGCGTTGCTGTCGGTATTGTCTTTGCGGCTGACCCCGGCACCGATATTCCAGCGGCTGCGGCGGGTCATAGGCGCGGAGTAACTGGCCACGCCGCGTAATTGCAGGTAGCCACTGTCCTGTTCGCGCGAGTCGCGGTTGAGCAGCACGGGCTGAACAAAATCGAGAACTTCCACTTCCTCAAGATCCGTGGCGCTGTTGATGTTGGAATCGTAACCGCCGGCCAGAGTAATCAGGGCTGAGGCAATGGATTGCTGCTGACGACGCTTTTCTTCAATAGCATCGAGAAATTTATCCACACTGCGGGCAACATTTTCCGGCGGATTCAGNTCTTTAATCTGCAGGAACAGACGTTCGGCCTCAGCGTAGTTACCGAGNGNGTAGTANCAGCGNGCCAGTTCGGTCTGGTATCTGGGNTTGTACGGNTAGTTGTTACTCAGCCGTTCAAAGATGAAAACGGCCTGATCCGCATGGCCGGACTGCATGGCGCTGAAACCATAGAANAAATCGAANCTCTCATCGCCTTCGTAATCTGCNGCGNTATCTGAAGCCAGCTGGTAGGCGGNGTCGTAGTCGTCAGCGCGAAAAAGTNCGTTNAGTTTNTGCAGNGTTGCCNGCAGGCTTGTGTCTGNNGCAGCCTCTGCCCCAGCTTCTGCCTGTNGTGCATCGCNANTGGCCTGAGCGGTGAATTCTTCCCCATTAACCGCCTGTGGCAGCACTATNTGAATCGCCAGCAGGGTNGCTGACAATGATCGAATGNTCATCCTGAATCCCTGTGTTCCTGNTTGNCATTTGATGACTTTTTGTTNTTGCCCCGTNANCCNAGTTTGCCCGCACTTTNCTNAAATACCAATCGGCAAANTGACTAATCCGGCGTAATTGTTCCGATTAAGTAGTTTTTGCGNCNCCATCCTCAGCAATCTTTGCACCATTAACCATTGGCTGNAGTNNGGATATTTGACCTGAATCAANGTGTGGATTTAAGTGCGTTCAGNGCGATTTTTAACTTGATTTGANTCAATTCCGGCTTCCGGCGCCTTGCTAAAGTTACTTCAACGACGCCGGACGAGCCCAGTGGTTCGGGCAGGATCAACCCAGTTGACGAGCTTCATACCGGCAATCATGCCNGGCACAGACCCGGCGAAATGCGACGAGAGGTAAAGCTTATGTTTATGGATGAAGTGGTTATTTCNGGTTTATTGATCGTAGGTCTTACCTGCGCCTTTTTTGCNGGNGTNTACATTGCCGTNAANAAAGATATGCAAAAACACGGAACTGGCGAGTAATCGTCAGTCGTTTACCCCGGGCTGACAGGGCACCGGGGGCGGCTGCAAACGTGGTCGTTGGGCATCAGCCCTCCTGTTTTCTGCGCTGAGTACCTTGCCTCTGGGCCCAACAATGGTTGTGGCCCTTTTTTTTGCCTGCCATTTACCTGCCANCTCGCCTGTTCNCTGCCAATCTGTGTCTGAGTCAGCANGCNGGGNAAGAAAAGGATGAGNNTAAGAGAAGGGNGCTNAAGGAATGAAGTTAAAGGNANGAAGTTAAAGGAACGAAGNTAAAGGAACGAAGTTAAAGGAACGAAGCGAACAGNAACGCAGTTNGNAGCAGCCAGAGAAGCCNTTAAAGCTGATGAACCGCNAGCAGCANGGGATCGGTTATNTTGATTTCTTTCAGGCGGGCCAGCACNGCATCGAGAGATTCNCCTTCCGGTACNGGACCGATACGGACTTTGTGCAGCGGCTTTACGGTATCCGGNGTGGTNATNCTNACCGGCCACTGCATNGGCATAAGGGCTTGCTGCAGNGTCTGNTGCAGGCGTTCTGCGGCTTTGATATCCGATAANGCACTGACCTGAACCCANCGCACGCTGTCGTCATGGGGNGGNTGCACCACTTCAACTTCCACTTCTGCAGTGCCTTGCTTATTTATTCCCAGNTTCACTGCGGCGACGTAGGACAGATCAATAATACGGCCTTCATGGAAGGGGCCACGGTCGTTCACCCGCACAATGACGGATTTNCCNTTATCGANNCGGGTAACTTTTACATAAGACGGNANAGGCAGNGTTTTGTGCGCGGCGGTGAACTGGTANACGTCGTANATTTCGCCGTTGGANGTGCGGTGACCATGGAATTTCATGCCATACCAGGAGGCAATTCCCCGTTCTTTNTAGCCCACTGCGCTGTCCATNACNNGGTATTCCTTNCCAAANACTTTGTAGCTGGCAGGGTTACCCATGGCACTGCGGGGTTCAATTCTGGGCTCAGGTTCNGNCATTTCATGCTGCTCTGTGAGCGGCGATGGCGTGAAATCCTGATCNTGCTGNTANCGNGAAGGCGNACTGCTGCAACCGGCCAGCAGCAGNGCNGCNANCNTTGCCAGCAGGGCNGAATGCCGGCCTGAAGTNNCTGTCANTGNGCGCTGNTNAATAANGCGGTGGCAGAACAGGGCGCAAAGGCGCCCGGTCAATATCACTTAAGNGCCTCNCTCANCTGNTNCACGGCCATCGCGTANAGNCGGCTGTGGTTGTANCGGGTGATTACGTANTAGTTGTATTCACCGAGCCAGAANTCCGCGCCGTTTTTNCCCTGCAGGCGNACCAGNTTGGCTGGNCGNTCACCGGCGATNGCTTCNGTCGGCTTAACCCCAAGCGCTTCCAGNTCGGCNACTGTCCATTTAGGCTTGAGNCTGTCNTTGATGATCTCTTCGTACTTNTCACCGGANACATGNACNCGCTGGNTTACNGCTTCACCGGNTTTCCAGCCGTGNCGTTTNAAATAGTTGGCAACACTGAAAATGGCATCCGCCGGGTTGCCCCACAGGTCGCGTTTGCCATCGCCGTCNCCNTCNACTGCATAGGCGAGGTAGCTGGTNGGAATAAACTGGCCNTAGCCCATNGCGCCGGCGTANGANCCTTTGATGGTGGCCGGATCAAGNCCTTCTTTTTCNGCNAGTGNNAAGAANGCTTTCAGTTCGCGCCAGAACAGCGGGCGTTTAGGATAGTCNAAGGCCAGCGTGGACAGTGAGTCNAGAACCCGGTAGCCACCCTGACGGGTACCGTAGAAGGTTTCNACGCCAATAATNGCGGCAATGATTTCTTTGCTGACGCCATATTCTTTTTCTGCNGCAGCNAGNAGATCTGCATGCTTTTCCATAAAGGCTTTACCGGCAGAAATGCGTTTGCTGGTCAGAAAAATATCCTGATAGCCGTCCCATTCGAGNACTTTTTCCGCAGGACGCTGGATGGCCTCCAGNACCGAATCCATTTTTTCAGCCTNTGNAAGCCAGCTGCGCAGTTCATCCGGATTCAGTTTGTATTCTTTGCTGGCTTCGGCGATGAATTCTTCGGTGCGCTCATGTTGATCGTAATTTGCCAGTGCTGATGACGCGCTGAAAAATAACAGGCTGCCAATTCCGATCAGTTTTTTTCCCATAATTTGCATGCACTTTCCTGCTTATTGTAATTGCCGTTTTAACTGCGGCGGTGAGTCGCCATCGACATCAGTACCCCAAATGCCGTCAGCAGACTGACCACTGACGTGCCGCCATAACTCACCAAAGGCAAGGGTACGCCGACCACTGGTAAGATGCCACTGACCATACCTATGTTTACGAAAACATATATGAAAAAGGTCACAGATAAACTACCGGACAACAGACGACCNAAAAGAGTTTCACAGCGGGAAGANAAATACAGACAGCGCATAATAATCAGGAAATAAACNGACAGCAGAATCAGNACACCGATCAGCCCCAGTTCTTCCGCCAGNACGGCAATAATAAAGTCAGTGTGGCTTTCCGGCAGNAACTCNAGNTGNGANTGNGTNCCCTGCAGAAAACCTTTGCCATCNATACCNCCGGAGCCAATCGCGGTNTTCGACTGAATGATATTCCAGCCNGAACCGAGNGGNTCACTTTCCGGNTTGAGAAACGTAAGNACCCTNTGTTTCTGATANTCACGCATNACGAAAAACCACATCAGNGGCGCNCAGGCGGCTACCAGACTGACGCAGGATAAAATCAGCCACCAGGACATACCGGCAAAAAACAGCACCAGCGCACCGGAGGCNAAAATCAGAATGGAAGTNCCCAGATCCGGCTGCTTCAGAATCAGNACNGTAGGNANNGCNATNATNATGATGGCTTTCAGCAGATGGGTAAATTTNGGCGGNACCGGATGACGCGACATATACCAGGCNACGGTTAATGGCAGNGCCAGCTTGACCAGNTCNGANGGCTGAAAACGCGGCAGNCCGGGCAGTGCCAGCCAGCGNTGCGCNCCNTTGGCNCCAACGCCCATCACCAGTACNCCNACCAGCGCCAGCACGCCGATCAGNTANGCCCANGGNGCAAGATTGCGGTAAATACGCGGCGGAATCTGNGCGGCNATGGCCATGACCACCATGCCAATNGCGAAGTGAATGGCCTGACGTTCGACCATGCCCATCATCTGNCCGCTGCCACTGTACAGAATCAACAGNCCNCCNGCAGCNAGGATGAGCAGCAGTAAGGTCAGAGGCAGATCNAGGTGCACCTTGCGGAACATNGCCTGACTGCGCCCGAAGCCGGAATGGTGTTCGCCGCTGCCCATGGTGCGGCTGAAATCAGTACTCGCCATCAGCCTTCCGCGCCTCCGAGGTATTCGTTAATAATGCTTTGTGCCACAGGCCCNGCCGTGCGTCCGGCGGANTCACCATTTTCAATCACTACGGCGATGGCAATTTCNGGCTTNTCNACCGGTGCNAANGCNACGAACAGNGCGTGGTCACGCAGACGCTCNCGCANNGCCTCNGAATCGTATTCTTCATCCTGNTTAATNCCCACAACCTGNGCNGTACCGGTTTTACCGGCAATCGGNTANTNNAGGTTGGGNANCAGNCGNCGNGCNGTNCCNTGCAGNCCGGAAACCACTTCCTGCATAGCATGACTCATGCGATCCCAGTCTGCGGGATCGCGTAATTCGATATCGGGAATGTCNCCGTGGGCGATCTCATCGANCTGGTCNTTATGGGCGTAAATNAGNTGNGGNACTTTCCANACNCCATGNTTNGCCAGTACNGCAGTNGCNGTGGCCAGNTGCAGNGGTGTGACCAGCNTATAGCCCTGNCCAATNCCCATNTTNACGGTATCACCGGCATACCAGAANGAGCCATGNCGCTGNCTNTTCCATTCNCGGTCNGGCAGCAGNCCGGGCAGNGCGTTGATCACATCCAGCGTCATGTCGCGGCCNAAACCNAACTGGCNNAGAAANGGCGAGATGGAATCNACNCCNGTNCGNACGGCCATTTCATAGAAATAGGTATCGCAGGANTCCACGATTGCCCGTTCCATATTCACAATGCCATGACCCTGACGTTTCCAGTCACGGTACAGGCGCTCGTCATTTTCCAGCTGGAACCAGCCNTGGTCGTTAATGGTTTCTTTCCAGTTGGTGGTGCCGGCATTGAGNGCCGCCAGACCAATAAANGGTTTCAGCGTTGANGCCGGCGGGTATTGGCCGCGCACAGTACGGTCAAACAGTGGCAGGTCCGGGTTGTCGCGCAGGGCNGAAAAGTTGGTGTGGGAAATNCCGGTCACGAACAGGTTGGGGTCAAAACTGGGNTTNCTGTAGAGNCTGACGATGGCGCCGGTGGCGACTTCNATGGCAACCAGCGCACCGCGCATGCCCTGCATTTCTTTNCGCGCCAGATTCTGCAGGCGGGAATCGAGATTCAGGGTGATATCCTGTCCCGGAATCGGGTCCTGCTGTTCAATCACACGGATGATACGGCCGCGGGCATTGGTTTCCACNTTCTGGTAGCCNACTTCNCCGTGCAGATCATTTTCGTACTGTTTTTCAACACCGATTTTACCGATCACCCGGGTGGCGCTGTAACGGCGNTTCATATCNTCNTCGGCGTCGATGCGTTTCTGCTCACCCTGNGTAATNCGGCCGACATAGCCNAGNGCGTGAGCAAANGCTTCGCCCTGNGGNTAATGNCGTACCAGCTGGGCTTCNACATCCACNCCGGGCAGGTANAAGCGGTTNACCATTACCTTGGCNATGTCTTCTTCGCTNANCTTGTGGCGCANCACTACCGGTTCATACGGGCGGCGNCGGGTTTTACGGCGNTTTTCAAACTGCTCNANATCGCGNTCNCTGATACCAATCAGCTGATCGAGAAAGTTCAGGGTTTCGTCCATATTCTTCACCCGTTCCGGCACCAGNGTGAGACTGTAGGCNGGAATATTTTCTGCCAGCAGTACGCCGTTGCGGTCGTAGATCAGGCCACGGTTNGGNGGAATNGGNCGGAGCTGAATCCGGTTGTTTTCGGAGAGGTCTTTGTATTTTTCNTGCAGGGTAATCTGCAGNTAGGCCATGCGCCAGGCGAGGATNCCGAGGAANATCAGGATAAACACAGCCAGGACAATGGCCCGGGCGCGGAACAGGCTGTGCTCCGCCACCTTATCTCTGAATGAATGTTCCCACATCAGCCGGCCTCACTTATGGTAAGGATGGCCCTGGAGGATGCTCCAGGCACGNTAAATTTGTTCCGCCAGCAGGACCCGCACCAGCGGGTGGGGCAGGGTCAGGGCAGACAGTGACCAGCGCTGTTTGGCCAGNGCCAGNACGTCNTCGGTCATGCCATCGGGACCACCNACCAGCAGGGCAACATCGCCACCNTGCATACGCCAGTTTTCCAGCTGTGAGGCCAGTTTTTCAGTNGACCAGGAAGCACCAAGCACATCCAGCGCAACCACATGGTCCTGNGGACGAATGGCTTTGCGCAGGGCTTCCGCTTCCTGTTGCATGGCTTTTTCTTTGCTGGTGTTTTTGGCGCGGTGGCCAGGAGGGATTTCGACCAGTTCGATACTGCAGTCGGCGGGCAGGCGCTTGGCGTATTCGGCAAAGCCCTGCTCAACCCATGCGGGCATTTTGTGCCCGACGGCCAGCAGCCTCAGCTTCATGCGTCGCTGCTTCCGCTGTCCGGTTCACCCCACAGGCGTTCTAAATCGTAAAAATGACGGGACTGATCGGTCATTACGTGGACGACNACNTCCACCAGATCGATNAGNACCCAATCAGAGGCAGAGCGCCCTTCTGTGCCATTCGGGCGCAGACCGGCTTCTTTGACTTTGACTTCTACGTTGTTGGCNACAGCCGCAACGTGNCGGTTAGAGGTACCGGTGGCGATGACCATCCAGTCGGTAACGGAAGTGCGTCCGCGGACGTCGAGGGTAACAATATTCTGCGCTTTCATGTCGTCCAGCGCTTCGGTTACCAGATCTTTTATTTGGTCAGCTTGCATTAATTTCTATCGATAGAGTTGTTGTTGATCAATATATTCCAGCACCGCGTCCGGCGTCAGAAAGGTTACATTGTCGCCTTGCTTGAGGGCGCGGCGCAAGTCGGAAGCCGATACATCCAGCTCCGGCCAGTGGTGCAGACAGATTCGACCTGCTTCATAGGCTAACAGTTCACGGATACTGCATTCCCGTTGTTCCAGCTGCTGCTCCTGCCAGTGACTGACATTGCGCACNCCGGGACGNCTGATAACCANCAGGTTTGCCTGNTCCAGCAGTTCNCCGGGTTTGTGCCAGTGTTCAAAGCCCTGCCAGGCGTCCTGACCCATGACCCAGGTAAAGCCGACGTCAGNGTACATCTCATGCAGGGCTTCTACTGTNATAGCNCTGTAGCTCAGATCATCACGNTCCAGCTCAATGCTGCTGGTATCTACGCCATCAAGANGGGCGCAGGCCAGTTCCAGCATGGCCAGACGCTGNGCGCCGGTGGCCTGAGGCTGNGGCCGGTGNGGCGGAACATGATTGGGGATCAGCAGCACTTTTTCAAAGCCGAGATCCCGCANNTGCACNGCAATCCGCAGGTGACCGATATGCACCGGGTCGAAGGTGCCGCCGAGCACCGCCCAGCGTTTTTCNCGATTATTGACGGATTTCACCATTACCTAACACCACGTATTTCTGTGATGTCAGGCCTTCCAGACCAACCGGACCACGGGCGTGAATCTTATCNGTGGANATGCCGATTTCNGCNCCCAGACCGTATTCGAAACCGTCAGCAAAACGGGTAGAGGCATTCACCATCACTGAGCTGGAATCCACTTCGGTCAGGAANCGGCGCGCCAGNGTGTAGTTTTCGGTGATGATGGCGTCGGTATGGTGTGAGCCGTGATCATTGATGTGATCCATGGCCTGTTCCAGNGTNTCGACAATTTTCATCGCCAGAATCGGTGCCAGATATTCGGTNTCCCAGTCTTCAGNGCAGGCNGCNTTAATGTCGTTNAGAATCGCCATGGTGCGTTCGCAACCGCGCAGCTCAACACCAATACCACGGTAGGCTTCNGCCAGTTCCGGCAGAANNTCNGCCGCTACGGCTTCATGCACCAGCAGGGTTTCCATGGTGTTGCAGGTGCCATANCGATGCGTCTTGGCGTTAATCGCNATATTGATNGCCTTGGTTTTGTCNGCAAACTGGTCGATATANACGTGACAGATACCGTCCAGATGNTTGATNACNGTGACCTTGGCATCACGGCTGATGCGTTCGATCAGGCCTTTGCCGCCACGNGGTACGACAACATCCACATACTCAGGCATGGTAATCAGCTGGCCAACGGCTTCGCGGTCAGTGGTTTCCACCACCTGTACACAGGTAGCCGGCAGNCCNGAGGCTTCCAGACCGGCACGGATNCAGTCAGCCAGCGCCTGGTTGGCNTTAATGGCTTCAGAACCACCGCGCAGAATCGCNGCGTTGCCGGATTTCAGACACAGAGANGCNGCTTCAATGGTTACGTTCGGNCGGCTTTCATAAATAATGCCGATCACACCTAAAGGCACGCGCATTTTNCCCACCTGAATGCCNCTTGGACGGTATTTCAGGTCAGTGATTTCNCCCACAGGATCTGCCAGNGAGGCNACCTGGTGCAGGCCCTCAATCATGGTGTCGATGCGGTCGTCGGTTAATTCCAGACGATCAAGCAGGGCGGCATCGAGGCCATTGCGGCGGCCCTGTTCCATATCCTGCTCGTTAGCGGCTTTGATCCGGTCACGCTGTTCGGCGATGATTCCGGCAATGGCCAGCAGGGCTTTNTTCTTGTCTTCNGTGGTGGCTCTGGACATAGCGCGCGCCGCCTGACGGGCGTTCTGACCCAGAGTCTGCATGTACTCAGCTACGTTCATCAGTAAAGCCTGAACTCAATANCGGATAAAGTGCGCTAGTATACACCAAGAGGTACAGGATAACGCCATCCTGTATGGTTCAGCAGACGGGACGTCTTCCTTATTATGGAAAAGGCACATTTTCACAATCTGATTATGCAGCAGGTAAANGTTCTGTATTCATTGCTGATGGCNCTGGGCCTGAGCGTGATCGCAGCNCTGGATCTGCTGGAAAATAAAAAGCAGTTTGCCGTNATNGCCGCGGCATTTTCNTTCTTTCTGGTNATGTTTGCCGCTTATCTGCTGTTGCGCCGGCGTAAACGCTCNTCGCCGTATCCGGAGTGGNTGCTGGCCAGCATGCTGTTGTTATTCACTCTGTTNGGTATGCATCAGAATGCGGATGTCGCGCATTGGGTCTATCTGGTNCCNGTCTATATTTANTTTCTTTTCCCGTTTAANCCNGCCANNTANATCACTNTGGCTTACAGTGTGGCGCTGGTGATTCTGGTTCTGGATGANTTCAGCAGTTACACCCGCCTGCAGATGCTGTTTACCTACGCCGCCTGTTTTACTTTTTCNGTGATGTTTGCCCTGATNAATGAGCGNACTAACCGGGCGCTNGGGGAAATCGTCAACACNGATCCGGTTACTCAGGTNTACAACGAGTTNCAGCTGCATCTTGATCTTAATAAAGAGATGACCCGGGCTGACCGTCAGCGCAGTGACCTGTGTCTGGTGGCNGTGGCNACACCNCAGGAGTGGAGCCGGCTGAANGAAGAAGACTATGAGCAGAAACTGGTGCAGCTGGGTAAAAANCTGCGTCGTGCCCTGCGTCGNTANGATGCCTGTTACCGNCTCNANACCGATGATTTTGTNATTCTGATGCCNCACAGTCATCAGCGNCAGGCTGANCAGCTGATGGCATCNCTGCGCCAGACGNNGGATGACGAGGAGCCNGGCGTGATCTGTAACCTCACGCTGCACGCCGAGCTNTACCGGCCGGACGANGATGNCGACAGNCTGATCAGCCGGTTAACNGAGGNCCTGCAGCATGCTGAATAACCTTNCCCGGGAAGAANTGCTGCCNCGCCTGCAGACCATAGTGTATCTGCTGGCGGCACCGGCCATNGCTGTGCTTATGTATGATCAGTATCGNCAGGGNCTGTATNCGCTGGTGCTGAGCAATGCGATTGCAATTCCGGTCCTTATTTTCAGCAGTCTTTATATCTTTATTAACCGNAATCACGACAGCTCCGCCTGGATCAATTANCCGCTGACCATCACGCTGGCCGGGNTGGCTCTGTATCAGTTGCCNGAATATCCGGAGCTGATGACNCATTGCCTGTTTGCATTNCCGATGTTCAGTTATTTTGCNNTGCCANTGGCGGCCGCCACCCTGATTAATCTGCTGGTGGCNGTGATTATGGTNATTCTGTTGTGGATGGANGAAGGGTTTGCCCGGGCATTAAGAACCGGGGTGAATTATTCGCTGTTGCTGGGNTCGNCCTGGTGTTTTGCNTANCTGATGATGCTNAAAATTGCCTCATTGAANCGTNTGGCGCTGACCGATCAGNTNTCNGGNGCNTANAACCNCCGCCATTTCTTNAACACGCTGGAACGTGAAATCGCACGCAGNGAACATTCGCGGCAGAGNGTCAGNCTGATNGGATTGTCGATTGATGATTACCGCCAGCTGATTGATATTCACGGNAANCGGGTGATGTCGCAGTTNNTGCCATATTTNANNCAGAATACCCAGCAGATGATCCGNGCCGGTGATGAAGTCTTCCGNCTTGGGGANGATCTGTTTGCGCTGATTCTGCCNCATTGNGCCGAGGACGGTGCNNTGGTGNTGATGGAACGGATNAANCGCAGCCTGCAGCAGAAACCCTGGCAGCCCTTTGCGGAAATNTCNCTGAGCGCNNCNTCNATGGGGCTGACGCCGGGCGAAGACGCCAAAGATGCNGAGAAGCGNCTGTTAGCCAAACTCAGGAAACAAAAGCGTGCCAGNCTGCAGCTGNCAGCNTTTNCTGATTAATNAATGAAGCGTCTGGCTGCTGTTTNNTCAGNCATTGACTGAGCAGCGGATCAGGCGCACCAGAGTCTNTGTTCTGGCGCGNGGCAGATTNAGCGNATCGTAAAACGCTGCNGGGTCATGCACNTCAACCTTATCAAAACCGTCTNCATGGAACCCGGCGCGGATTGCATCGTCTGAAGAGTAGTGCAGNGGCCATTGNCCNCGGGTGAACAGNCCNACCAGTTTCTGGGCCAGTTTCACATAGCGGTAAGACGGATGATCGGCAAAATCNGGATACAGATCGGTTACGTAGAATCCNGCATCGAATTTCTTNAGGCTGACNGCCATGCGCGNCCAGACTTCACGGATCAGCGGCAGTTCGAAATAATTCACCAGACCTTCAGTGACGATGNCCGTGCGTGCCGCAGGATTCAGNGNNTTCAGCAGTGAGTGAACCGANAGCGGGCCATCNTTCAGCAGAATATTGCAGGGCATNACCTGATGNTCCGGGCCNCANTCAAGTTCACTGAGCAGNCGNGCTTTGCGTGCTGCCATNGCNGGCAGGTCAGCCTCCACATAGCGGATATGCGGGTATTTGNGGCGCAGNCGNTAGCCCCGGGGCGACAGCCCGGCAGCGATTTCCACCACCTGAGTGACGCCGTGATTTTCAATCAGATCACTGACCAGNTGGTCGATNACCNNNTGNCGCTGTAACAGAAAAGTNTCAATATCNGCGCCNGCCACGGAGCGCAGGAAGGCATTAACCGGCGCCAGCGCNANGCCNGCGANGCGGCCNGCNGGTGTNNCAAATTCGCGCTGCGACAGACCNTGCCGGTACCAGACCTGNCCGGTGTANTGGGCGCTGATGCTGATGCGTGAGGTATCNGCNGTGTCTTTGGTNNGGCTGTCGGGCAGAGNGTGAGAAGNCATACGTTTTATTATTCTTGTTATAGGTTGATCCGGTAACTGCAGAATAAAGTCATTAACCNCTGCTGTGAAGGGCAGAAAGACCATGGTGCCAGTTNTGNACCATGACGGAGGAGTACAGCGTGAGCGAATTTCTGCAGCAGGCGATGCAGTCCGCACCGGCATTGCTGGTGATGGTATGTCTGCTGGCGGCGGTGGAATCATTGGTGGTGATTGGTTTNCTGGTACCCGGCATGGCCGGGCTGGTGGCNCTGACNCTGGCNGCNGCNGCTGCGGGGNTANCNCCTTTCTGGTGGTGGCTGGCNGGGGCNCTCGGAGCCATTGCCGGCGATGGCATCAGTTTTCATATNGGGCGTTTCAGCCGCCAGAGGGCTGCATCAGTGGCCNGTGCTNAAGGATCATCCACAATGGCTGGAGCGCGGTTACCGCTTCTTTCACGACTATGGNGTGGTGAGCATTGCCATCGGACGNTTTGTCGGACCGTTAAGGCCGTTGATTC
This sequence comes from Oceanospirillaceae bacterium, assembly GCA_002706025.1. Lineage (GTDB taxonomy): Bacteria > Pseudomonadota > Gammaproteobacteria > Pseudomonadales > Oceanobacteraceae > Venatoribacter. The sequence continues at coordinate 8,277 of PAJK01000077.1, read as the reverse complement.
CGGCGNTTGCTGCGGTGTGTGATATGCCNGCAGNGCGCTTCTGGTGGGTNAATATANTNTCCGGCTGTGCCTGGGCGGCGGCCTGGCTGTTNCCGGTNTANTGGCTNGGTAAGGAGGCGCTGCAGCATATTTCCGGACCGCGCATGCTGCTGATCTTTGCTGTCGTGTGCGTGCTGGCGTTTGTGGTCAGCAGTCTGCTGGCGCGGCGNTCAAAATNATAAGGGCTNNCGACGTTTGGGANGGCAGCNNCTGTCNTTGCTGTTCGTTAGTCGNCGGNTTTTCTTTAGTCGTCNGCTTTCNNNGCNGCNCGTAATTCNTTGCGCGTCTGGTTNAGTTCGAACTTAATGCCNGCCAGNTCCTGTTTCAGNGCGCTNCTTTCCTGTTGTTCTTTGCGGTGTTGNTCAGCGATCTCATTGAGTGCCTGTTCAGCTTCCTGCACCTGGGCTTTCCAGCGCTGCGATAAAATGTAGCCAACGACACCGCCGCCGATGATAAAACCTGCAAGAGCTGCAAAAACAAAAGGCATATTCNTTCTCCCGGAAATTAGCCCGCTCAGGATAACCGAAAACGCNCNGGGCTTCGCCTGTTTNCCTATGATNGCCGTTGGTCTTTGNNTGTAATTGTCAGNGTGGCGGGCATAAGCCAGCTAAAAACTGGTAAACTCCGCGCCAAATCAGCAGATAAGGGGCAGGTCGTGACCATCGGTGAACTGGTAGCCAACAGTGGCGCACAAATGCGGGTATTTGATCTCGGGCGCAGAATCGAGGAAATCCCGGTGGATTTTTTCGCCCGCTTTGAAGCGCTGGCGGANCCTTATCCTGTNCCGTATCTGAAGCAGGCNTGGCTCGGTATTCTCAGCTGGAATCCGGATGAGCCGGGCCAGCACAATATCTGGTTCCTGAANNTGCCTTTGGANGANCAGAANATTCTGCAGCCNGGCCCNCGNGATGCCTTTCTGCAGCATTGGCTGCAGGTNGCTGCNGCNCCNAAAAAACAGCATGGCGAAGCNCCGTGCAGTTATAAGCCGGATGCNAACCGCATGGCGTATTTTCATGCGCTGGCGCTGCGCGCTCTGGGNCAGGATGCCACTCAGTATTACAGCACNGCNCGGGCCTATCTGAGNGGTGATATGGGNTGGGATAAATGGCAGCAGCTGGGTCTGCAGGGGCTGGCCGAAGTCGTTGCNCGNCTNGACGAAGATCACAACAGCCTGCTGGTGCAGAATGCNNTGCCGCATATGCCAAAGGTACCGCGNAATGCNTTGCTGGGTTTTCTGGAAAGTCAGCANCCNGGGCAGNCNCTGACCACAGTGATCAACGATACCCTGTCAAAAGTNGTGGCTGAGGGCGCCGATGCNGCGGACCTTGCCGCCTTTGCCCGGGCACTCTCACAAAGCGTCAATGCCGATCAGCGTATTCTGTTANTNCAGGCNCTGCTGCAGCANCCGGCCAAACACTCCATNGAATTGNTGGCNGCNNTGGGCAGCCGTTGCTGGCGNGACCTGCGCGGCAATCTGTTATTGAANTATCTCGAGTGTCTGGCNCGNAACGATCAGGGNGAAGGTGCNTTTAACGCNCTGGTNGGTGATCTGNTGTCNCTGCCCGGTATGCGCCCGCACTTTATGGCGGTGCTGGGTTCGCCGGAACGCAGTGANGAACTGGTTGCCGCGGTAGAGAAATTATTCTCAATGGTGCGCACCGGCGNTAACGGAGCACTGCAGTGACGCTCTGNCCCTGTGGATCAGGNCTTGATTNNGCTGTCTGCTGCGGNCTGCTGCATAACGGTCAGCCGGCGTCGTCACCTGAGGCNCTGATGCGNTCGCGTTATTCNGCGTTTGTNATGGGNNATACTGATTANCTGTTGCGCAGCTGGGCGCANGAAAACCGTCCNGCTGAGCTTGTTGCCGATGATACTCAATGGTGCGGNCTGGAAATTTACGACGCATCTGAACAGGGNAATNAGGGCAGGGTGCGNTTTGCNGCGCGCTTCCGTGATCAGGATGGNTATCAGGAGCTGACTGAGACGTCGCGNTTCAGACGNGATGACGATGGCTTCTGGCGTTATGTTGATGGCGATGCNCAATNCCGTCGCTGGCANCCNGGACGNAATGANAACTGCCCNTGTGGCAGTGGTAAAAAATTCAAGAAATGCTGCGGCTGAAACCGCAGCGGATTATCAGCCGGNAACCGCAGGCTTANTGATCATTNTTNGGGTGNGCCATGCCTTTNATCAGCATNCCCCAGACCATGGCGAACATACCGATCACNGAAACCAGCATGCCCAGATTCACCANCAGTGNATGGCGNTGNTANNAGGTAACNATGGGCTGTTCNGTCTCNGCNCANACCTGATTAACGAAATCNAAATGCTTGCCGCTTTGCAGGCAGTCGGTCATGGCNGACATCTCGATGCCGTAGAAAATAAGNAGAATNACGCCCGGCAGGGCGAATAAAACNGATCCGGCACGCAGCCACATAAGATCACTCCGGGTTAAAGAAACTTGACAATAGAGGCCAAAACTCTGCATTTTACCCTAAGGAGCCACGGAATGAATCCACAGAAGNTTTATTGGGGTCCGTAATACAAAGCGCCTNATTAAAACGATAACAACGAAGAGCTGCAGATCCATGAAAGGATTAATATCACANGCCCTGNTGGTGTGCGCTGTATTGGCGTCGCCNGNACAGGCTGCNAATGAAGACCTGTTGGGGGCNATCAAAGCCGACATCGCAGCCAAGCGACTGTCGAGTCCNGCNGGCAATAATGCCCTGGAAAANATTGACCGCATCCGTCAGGAAAATCCGTTTGATTTCAGCATNGTGCCGCTTACCTATAAGTGGGGCGAAGCNTATGTCGAGCTGGCAGAAAGCGCNATCAGCGCGAAAGATTANGCCCGTGCNCANAGTTACCTGGATAAAGTCTGGCTGGTTGCAGCGNTGACCCCGGGGCTGGAAGAGGCGCAGGCAAAGCTGGATAANGTCTTNAAGGGCAANCCTCAGCTGGCCGCCAGTATTGAAAATACCGCGCCGGATAAAGCCGANCTGGAGCGNCANCGCCAGCTGGCNNANGCNGCNGCNAAAGANAAAGCCCGGGCNGAAGCNGANCAGAAACGCAAAGCGGAAGAAGAAAAACGNCTTGCTGCTCAGGCTAAAAANCAGGCGGCNGAAGANCAGCAACGGCGTCAGCAGGAAGANCGNCAGCGTCGTGCCGNNNCNGAAAAAGCAGAAAAAGCNGCNCAGGCNCAGCGTCTNGCAGCGGCCAAANCTCANAGNAAANCGGAAGCCNAACCGGCAGTGGCTAAACCCACAGCACCTCAANCTGTGGCCAGTAAAGCGGTAGNTGCTGCNGTGTCTGCGGATGCAGCAGAAGTNNCAGAATTGTGGNATGAAGCAAAAGAAGATTCTGCGCCNATNGCCANTTATCCGGTGGANGANAAACTGCTCNNCGACCGNAACCGCGATATCGTTGANTCNCTNGANCCTGTGTGNAAAGCGATNCTGGANAACGATGCNTCGGTGGTGATTCATACAGNNAATAAAGCCGATTATCGTTGGCTGACNGTGCGNCTNACNCTGTGTNTGCGNCGNATGGATACCACTTTCCGTTTNCGTCACAGNTTTGAANCNGTNGCGGATAACAATCCGTTTGTNACCCTGCACCCNTCGCGGGAAACATCGCTGGTTCGNCAGAGTTCGGATTAATTGTGNNTTTNCCGGNCGGGNTTTCACNTCCGGCCGGGAACTTAGCNGCAGTCAGNCAGTCTTTCCCTCCGGGGCCGTTTTGCGGCCTGCAAAAAACATTCAGCGTGGTACAATGCGCGCCCGTATCCAAACGACGGTTNTGAGTCCCTATATGCGTCTTCTGTTAGTTACTTTATTTACCTTTTTGTCTTTTACTTCACAGGCAGCNGTTATCGTGCCGAAAGCCCCGGATCTTGATGCCTCTGCTTATATNCTGATGGATGCAGAAAGTGGCCGGATTCTGGTTGAGCACAATGCCGATGAGCGTCTTCCACCTGCCAGTCTGACCAANATGATGACCAGTTATATTGCGGTGCATGAACTGGAAACAGGNAATGTNGCNGAAGACACNCTGGTGCCNATCAGTGAAAAAGCCTGGCGCAAAGGCGGCTCAAAAATGTTTGTCGAAGTTGGCAAGCAGGTGAAGCTGATTGATCTGCTGCGCGGCATTATCGTGCAGTCAGGCAACGACGCATCCGTCGCCGTGGCAGAATATTTTGCTGGTTCGGAAGAAGCCTACGCAGGCTGGATGAACCAGTATGCAGAACGCTTNGGCATGACCAATACCCANTTTGTNAACGCCACNGGCTGGCCNGCCGATGATCATTACACCACCGCCCGCGATCTGGCNCTGCTGTCACTGCACATCGTCAATGANCACCCGGATTACTATGGTCTGTATTCTGAGAAATACTACGAGTACAACGATATCCGCCAGCCAAACCGCAACAAGCTGCTGTGGCGCGATCCTTCCGTTGATGGTCTGAAAACCGGTCATACCGAAGCNGCAGGATACTGTCTGGCNGCTTCTGCCATCCGCGAAAACACCCGTCTGATTGCCGTCGTGATGGGAACCCGCAGCGATGANGCCCGTGCCCGTGAAACCCAGAAGCTGCTGGCTTATGGCTTCCGTTATTACGAAACCCGCAGCCTCTATGAAGGTGGTGAAGTACTGCAGTCTGCTGATGTCTGGCTGGGCGCCACTGACAGTGTCGAGCTGGGCGTGGAAAAACCACTGTCTCTGACTCTGCCACGCGGCCTGAAAGGTGAGCTGGATGTGAACATCGCCACCGATGAATTTATTGAAGCACCGATTGCAGCGGGTCAGAAGCTGGGTACGTTGACCATCAGTAAAGACGGTGAAGTGTTGGCACAGCGCCCGCTGGTTGCACTTTCCTCTGTCGAAGAGGCCGGTTTCTTTGGCCGCCTGATGGGCAGCATCAAGATGTTCTTCGTAAAACTGTTCGCCTGAGCTGATTGATTCAGCCATGACTGTCACCGGGTAAGCTATTTACCCGGTGCACCTTGAATTACCCACCGGCAATAACCATATAGCGCTCTGATATTCAGAGAGGATCCTGCTGTGAGCCAGCCCGAAGCCCCCAAAATTGAGTTCCCCTGCGCCAACTACCCGGTCAAAGTTCTGGGCCATGGCAAGGACGACTACGAAGCCGTCATTCTTGAAATTGTGCGTATTCATGCACCGGATCTGGATGTTGAGCGTATTTCCGTGCGTGACAGCAAAAACGGCCGCTTCCGCGCACTGACGGTGTACATTACCGCCACCGGGATTGATCAGCTGCAGAACCTGCATCAGGACCTGATGGCCCACGAATACGTGCACATGGTGATCTGATGACAGATACACATATCCGCTCGCTCGGCCTGCAGCCTTATGAGGCTGTTTACGATGACATGCTGGCGTTCACTTCCGGGCGCGACAAAGACACCGCAGATGAACTGTGGTTTCTGCAGCATGAGCGGGTATTTACTCAGGGACAGGCGGGTAAGGCAGAGCATATTCTGTTACCCGGTGATATTCCTGTGGTGCAGGCCGACCGCGGCGGCCAGGTGACTTATCATGGTCCGGGGCAGCTGGTGGTGTACCTGATGATCGACATCAAACGCAAAGGCTGGGGCCCGCGCGCGCTGGTGACAGCCATTGAAGACGCTATCGTCGCCACTCTGAAGCGCTGGTCAATTGACGCACACTCCNAAGCCTGATGCGCCTGGGGTGTACGTTGGCGAGCGCAAGATTGCCTCTCTGGGGCTGCGTATCCGTCATGGCCGTTCGTTTCATGGTCTGGCTCTGAACGTGGATATGGATCTCGAACCTTTCCATCGCATAAATCCCTGCGGCTATGCTGGTATGGAGATGACTCAGATCGTCAACGAGACGGATCAGCCAGTGACGTTTGCCGACGTTGAGGAAGAATTACAGCGCCAGCTGCTGANTCTGCTGGAGGGNGGGGCGGACGCCGGCTGACAGCAGTTAAGGTAANCGCNGCGACCGCAGACATAAAAAAGCCAGACACTGAGTCTGGCTTTTTTATGTCTTTTTNNCGNGNNNGAATNACTGACTGACCGGGGTGATCGGAATCAGATTTTCCGGCTGNTCTGCCGCGCNGGCTTCAGAACCCGGAATGGTCGGTAATTCGATGCCCAGATTGTTCTTGTTGAACATCTTATCGGCACGGTAGCTGGAACGTACCAGCGGGCCNGACGCCACTTCCATAAAGCCTTTTTCCAGACCGATTTCACGGTAGCGGTTGAACTGCTCAGGNGTTACGTAGCGGTCCACCGGCAGGTGATTTTTGGTCGGACGCAGGTATTGGCCAAGGGTCAGTACGTCAACGCCNGCCGCCAGCAGGTCNTCCATGGTCTGATAAATTTCTTCATCGGTTTCGCCGATGCCAACCATGATTGAACTCTTGGTGATCACAGCTGGGTTGTGGCGTTTGGCAAAGGCCAGTACGTCCAGCGTTTTGCGGTAACCNGCGCGTTTATCGCGTACCACATGGGTCAGACGCTCAACGGTTTCAACGTTCTGGGCAAACACATCCAGACCGGAATCCACTACCAGGGCGACATGCTCTTCAACACCGTCAAAATCCGGGGTCAGGGCTTCTACNCGGACTTCCGGAGTGCGTTGCTTGATTGAGCTGACACAGGCNGCGTAGTGCGCGGCACCGCCATCGGCGAGATCGTCACGGTCCACTGACGTTAACACGATATAACGCAGGCCCATGAGTTNGACGGATTCAGCCGTGTTGGCCGGTTCATCGTGATCCAGCCAGCCTTTCGGGTTACCGGTGTCGACTGCGCAGAATTTACAGGCACGGGTACAGACTGAACCCATCACCATGATGGTAGCAGTACCGTTGGCCCAGCACTCGCCCATATTCGGGCAGTGGGACTCTTCGCAGACGGTGCTCAGCTTGTGGCTGCGCACGTTGGCTTTTACGGCTTCAAAGCGCTGACCACCCGGTAATTGCGCCCGTAACCAGGCCGGCTTGCGGGTTACCGGAGCTTCAGCTTCATCGCTTTTACGGGTCCGCATACCGTCTTTAATGGCGTTAAATCCGTGTTCGCTGCGAAACTTTTCGCCGCTGCGGGCTGCTTTCTGAGCTTCGGTTGCGGAACTGGCTGGGGATTCTTTACTCATGCGGTTTTACTCACGGGGCTGTGCCTGTGTGATCCGGAGTGGTCCGGGTCTTTCAGGCGCTCTTACAGTGCGCAGTCTTACGCCCTGATTGAGAGATAAAATTTACGGCTAAATATGTCGCTAAGTTTATCACAAGCGGGCCTGCAGTTGATCAGCATTTGTCCGCTGTTTGCTTCCCTGAGCGACACTGACCTTTGCGCGTTGCGCGCGAATTGTCATAACAGGGAGGTTTTTCACGGTTTTATCACAGCGCCTGTGACATATTGCCGCCGATGATAATAAACCGGGAGATCCCATGAAACCGATTGCTTTACTGGCTGCTCCGGCAGCGCTTCTGATGACCTCTGCAGCCATGGCCGCCAATGTTTCTTATAACGCAGCGCTGGTGTCTGACTACCTGTTCCGCGGCCTGACCATGACGGATCACGATCCTGCGATTCAGGGCGGTGCTGACGTTAAAAATGGCGACGCCTATGGCAGTGTGTGGTTTTCTAATGTTGATACGCCGGATGACTCGGAAGGTCTGCCGGTGGAGATGGATGTGAACTTCGGCTACAACCTACGCTTTAACGGCGGTTTTAACCTGGATCTGGAAATCCTGACCTATAACTATCTGACCGATGGTCTGTCAGATGAAACGGAATTCAAGATAGGCACCAGTCCGACACGCAATGTCACCATCGAGCTCTATCGTGGAGTGAAAAACAAGTACTGGTACCCGGAAATCAGCTACGAGAAAAACCTCGATTACCGCCTCTACCTGGATCTGTCTGCCGGCTACTGGTCGCCGGATGATGCTGATGATTCTGCCTTTACTTTCCGTGCAGAGTTAGCCCGCGATTTCCCTGATCTGGGCCATGTGGATATTTTTATCGCAGCAGATTACATCTCGGATGAAACACCGTTCGGGAATGCCGGTGATGATGACGATTCAGATACAAGCTTCGTCTTTGGTGTACGTAAAAACTTCTGACACAAAAAAGCCCGCACTGAGCGCAATGCTGTTCACTTAAGCGGAGCAGCATTGCGATTCACCGGATAACGGGTTTTGCTTATCTTCACCATTCGAGGCCTGCCCGGCCTCGAGTTCTT
>PAJK01000076.1 GCA_002706025.1 Oceanospirillaceae bacterium | reverse complement strand
CCCACTGCTGTCCCACAGTTTGGGATTCATATCACGAGCCTCATCTGAGGCTCGTTTTCTTTTCTCTGTCGTGGAGGTGGATTCAGCACTTCCTGCAGTGTCTTTCGTTCGAACAAGTTTACTCTCAGCACCCGCAACATTCGTAAAACTGTCCAACCAGACCGGGCTGCATAGCGGGCATAAGCCACCAGTAGATAGGTGATCATAGCAATCCAGAGTTGAGTCATCACCGCGTTGCGTGATGTCCCTGAAAACGCATGGATATGCAGGCTCTGCTTAATGGCTTTAAAGAATAATTCAACCTGCCAGCGATCCTTATAAATACCTGCGATGGTCTTTGCTGCCAGCTGGAAGTGATTGGTTAAAAACTCGTATGTTTTTCCCGTTTCTCGGCAGTAATACACCACCCGGCGCAGAGGTGGAGCACCCCGTTTCTGTGCGTGATCGCTGCTGAACTGAATGTCCTGATCTTTGAGAATACCGTCAGCTTTATTGGCAGGATAGTCGCCAGTAACACGATATACTGAGCCGGACCTCAGTCGGGTAACAAAGAAAATCCCTTTATCTGTCAGTGACTTAAACCATTCGTAATCGATATAACCTTTGTCAAATGCAACAATACTGCCCTTGGGAAAATCAAATTTCCTCCCTTCGACCATATCGTTTTCATTGCCGTCACTGAGAGCGACAAACTCTGGAATCATTGTCCCGTGGTTCAGCCCGACGCTGAGTTTCACATTGGCCGTATCATCGCGATGGGCAGCCCATGGAAAGAGGTTCAGAGACAAGTCGATCGCACTGGCATCGAGAGAATACAGTGGGTTTTTGAAGCGGAATTTATGGGTGCCAGATGCCTGGCTTTTACAACGATTCAGAAGCTTTCCGAACAGTGCTTTATAAAGATCTGCGGGCTGCTTTTGATTCAGTCTGGCCAGTGTTGAGCGAGCTATGGGCTGAGCACCAAGATGGTAAAGCTTGTTTCTCTGAGTTTCGAGATTGGCCTGAATATCACGCAGACTTTGTTTTCCGGAAAGCTGAGCTATCGTCATACCAATGAACTGATCCCAGCGCGTAGCAGAGCGCAGTTTCTGGCCCGAATGATGGATTTTTGCAAGGGACTCAAACTCATGTCTCGAAACAGGTTTGAGCAACTGATGAAAAGCGGTGTTATNATGTGACAAAGCCTGGTTCCTTGGTTTTTCTATTGTGTGGAAACAACAGAATAACACTTGGAACCAGGCTTTTTCATTTGCTGCCCCAAACTGTGGGACAGCAATGCGGCAATGCCGGGTCTTTTCTCAGGCTGAAGCTTATGCTTTAGCCTTTGGTGGACGACCGCGTTTTTTAGGGGCAGCTGCAGTAGTTGCCGCTTTCGCAGGACGACCACGCTTCTTAGGCGCAGCTGCAGTTGCAGTTTTAGCCTTGGCAGGACGACCGCGTTTCTTAGGTGCCGCCGCCGGAGCTGCAGTAGTAGCTGCTGCCGGAGCTGCAGTGGCAGCTGCCTTAGCAGGACGACCGCGCTTCTTAGGTGCTGCTGCAGTTGCAGTTTTTGCCTTAGCCGGACGGCCGCGCTTCTTAGGAGCTGCTTTGGTTGCCGCTTTTTCTACAGAAGCCGCTTTTGCTTTCAGCTTTTTAGCTTCTGCTTTTGCTTTAGTGGTTTCTTTCTTAGCACGCGCTTTTACTTTAGCAGCATCGGCTTTAGTGCGGGCTTTCTTCCACTTGGCTTCAAATGCAGCAACGGCTTTAGCCAGATCTGCTTCAGCTTTAGACGCCAGAGAAGCGGCGAAAGATTCAACGCTTTCAGTTGCCTTAGCTACTGCTTCTTCAGCTTTAGCTTCGATCTGAGCGCTCTTAACAGCTACCATAGCTGCACGGGAAGCCGCTTTCAGGGTCTGCAGTTTTTCTTTTTCTGCTTTAACTTTAGCGTTTGCAGTGGTCAGTGCACGTTTGCCGGCAGCAGTTGCTTTAGCAGCAACTTTTGCTTTAGCCGCTTCGGCTTTCTTGGCAGCAGCATCAACTTTAGTCTGTTGAGCAGCAACAGCGGCAGCAGCTTTATCAGCAGCTTTCTGTGCTTTATCAACAACTGCAGGTACGGTAGCAGCTACAGCAGCTTTTGCTTTAGCTGCTGGACGACCGCGCTTGGCAGGAGCTTTTTTTGGTCTGGCCATAAGTGAATTCCTCTGGAGATTTCCTGATCAGGTAATTAAACGCTAGCACAATTATTATCGCGCATTAGCTAACGGAAGCAATAATAGTATTTTTATAATAAAAAACCAAAATTTTTAATCATTTAAAGATAACAATCTGATATTTTTCTGATGCGCGTGCCAATTCCGCATGTAAAAAACAAGTATTCCGTCTTTGGCGATATTTAATAGTGATGCCTTTTTCATTTAGCGACAAAAAACCGCATGCGTATTATCCGCAATAATATGCCAGCAGCTATTTATTTAATTCGCCCTGAAAAGATTAAAAAAGAGCGTCCGCACAGCCCAACTATACCAGCTAACCCATTGAATCTTATAAAAATATCCCGAATCCGCCATAAATTATGGAGAAACATAAGCTATTAAGTGCATCCCCTTCCGGGCCAGAGAAAATCCTTTTTTGCACTAACAATTCCCCACCTCCGCTACCCAATCCCGGACTGCAGACATAAAAAAGGGGCCTTACGGCCCCTTTTTCGCTCTGCGAAGCATTACTTCTGCAGCGCTTCCATCACTTTTGCAGTGATATCCTGCAGAGAGCCCATCCCTGGGATGTGGCTGTATTTTGGTGCAGATTCACCCTGACCGGCTTCCAGCGTTTTATAAAAGCTGACCAGTGGCGCAGTTTGTTCATGGTAAATAGACAGGCGTTTACGGATAGTATCTTCCTGATCATCGTCACGCTGAACCAGATCTTCACCGGTTTCATCATCTTTACCCGCTGTTTTTGGCGGATTGTATACCACGTGGTATACACGGCCAGAACCTGGGTGCACACGACGGCCACTGAGTCGCTGAACGATTTCTTCATCATCAACGTCGATCTCAATCACATGATCGATATCTACGCCCGCTTCGATCATGGCTTCCGCCTGAGGAATTGTGCGTGGGAAACCGTCAAACAGGAAGCCGTTTACGCAGTCATCCTGCTGAATACGCTCCTTAACCAGGCCGATAATGATTTCATCGGATACCAGCCCACCGGTTTCCATGATTTCTTTTACTTTCAGGCCCAATTCGCTGCCGGCTTTAACCGCTGCACGCAGCATGTCACCGGTAGAGATTTGCGGAATGGAAAATTTATCGCAAATGAACTGTGCCTGAGTACCTTTACCAGCACCCGGCGCGCCCAACAGAATTACGCGCATGCGCATACTCCTCGTGGTTATTATAGGAAACTTGCCGGAGGGTTAAATTGTACAAACTTTAACCAATCCGTGAAAAAATAGGCCTAACCTTACTCTGACGGCAGGCTCAGCTCAAGTCATTGTGGAGAAAAACGAGCCGGGCGAACGCCCGACTTTGGTATAGCGACTATAGTAGAAGCGGTTCCGGCCCAGCAATGACGCGGCTTAGCCGGTATTTCGCATACCGGCAGCAATACCTGCCATAGTCACTTTGAGTGCCCGTTCAACTTCCTCGCTGATGACATCCTGATCCTGTCGCTCCCGATACAGCAGCTCGGCCTGCAGGTAGTGCAGAGGATCTGTATAAGGATCACGGACGCTCAGAGACTGCTGCAGTGCAATATTATTTTCCAGCAGTTCCTGTTGCTCCTTCAGTTTCAGCACCAGCTCGCGCATGGTATTCAGGCGGGTTCGTAATTGACTGCCTAATGGCTGCAACTCATGCTCGACCAGTCTGCCTTCATAATATTGCGCGATACCGCTGTCAGATTTGGACAGAACCATCTCCAGCATATCGATATAGGTACGAAAGAAAGGCCACTGGCGATACATATCCTGCAAGGCTTCCAGTTTGCCTGCATCAATGACTTTGGCCAGCGCCTCATCGGACCCTAACCACGCCGGCAGCATCAGCCGCATTTGTGTCCAGGCAAAAATCCATGGAATCGCGCGCAGTGTTTCAATTCCGCCTCCACTGCGGCGTCTGGCCGGACGACTGCCAAGCGCCAGCTTACCCAATTCCTGTTCCGGTGTTGCAGCACGGAAATAACGCACAAAATCTTCAGTATCCCGCACCATAGCACGATAGGATTTCACCCCATCCCCGGCCAGCTGTTCCATCAGTTCACGCCATTCAGGACGGGCGCTGTCCGGTGGTAATAAATTCGCTTCCAGTACGGAGGAAATATAAATTTTCAGGTTACGTTTGGCGACTTCCGGTAATCCGAATTTAAAGCGGATCATTTCGCCCTGCTCTGTTACCCGCAGCCCACCAGCCACAGACCCGGGCGGCTGTGACAGAATCGCGCGATGCGCCGGGCCACCACCGCGGCCAACACTGCCACCACGACCATGAAATAAACGCAGTTTAATGCCTTTATCCCGGGCAACCTGAGACAGCGCTTCCTGCGCGCGATACTGCGCCCAGACAGCAGCTAACTGGCCCGCGTCTTTGGATGAATCGGAATAGCCAATCATGACCTGCTGATGACCAAGNCTGTATTCCCGGTACCANTCCACCGACCAGAGTTTTTCCATGCGCGGTGCAGACTGCTCAAGATCTCCGAGTGTTTCAAACAAGGGCACGACCGGCATGTGATCNCGGACACCACAGGCCTGNAATAAAAGTACGACNGACANTACATCGGACGGCTCACTGGCCATGGAAATAATGTAACAGGAGACACCNTCACCGGCCCGGGTCGCCAGCACCTGCATGGTATCCAGAACTTCTTTTACCGCATCCGANGGTTGCCAGCGATTGGGNATTAACGGGCGTTTCGACTGCAGTTCGGCCAACAGAAATTCCTGTTTCTTTTCTTCACTCCAGCTGTGGTAATCNCCCATGCCGTAGTAATCGCAGATTTCCGCCANTACGTCNGCATGNCGGGTTGATTCCTGACGCACATCGAGACGTACCAGAGTCAGACCAAAACAGGCAACACGACGAATGGTATCCAGCAATCCGGCATCGGCAATTTCATCCAGCCCCTGAGATTTCAGACTTTCGTAACACAACAGNAGTGGCTGCAGCAGTTCGTCTTCTTCCTGCAGGGGTTCTGCGTCCGACTCCTGACCTTTGGCTTTTGCTGCTGCCCAGACTTTGGTTTGCAGCAGGCGTTCACGCAAGGCATGCAGACAATCNCGATAAGGTTCGTGCGACACTTCGCCAGTGAATTTTTTCAGTTCAGCAGATGCTTCTGACATNGACAACTGCATGCCAAGATTTTCGATATCCCGCAGAAAAAGATCAGCAGCCATCCAGCGTGCCAGATACAGCACCTCGCGGGTCACATCCGAGGTCACATTGGGATTTCCATCGCGGTCGCCGCCCATCCAGGAAGAAAAGCGCACCGGTGCTGCGGTTAATGGCAGCGGTGTTGCCCCGCGTGCACGCAGGTCCAGATCNAGGTTACGCAATAATCCGGGCACTGCCTGCCANANNGAATTTTCAATAACGGCAAAACCCCATTTCGCCTCNTCCACGGCAGTCGGTCTCACCTGTCGGATTTCATCGGTATGCCAGATTTCTTCAATAACGGTCTCGATGCGTTTATCGATGGTTTTTAANTCCGGATGGTCNTCNCGCAGATCGTCGCGCTTCTGTAACAGGCGGGAAATCAGATCGTATTTCTGTATCAGGGTACGGCGGGTAATTTCGGTCGGATGTGCGGTCAGCACCAATTCGATATTGGCAGCGGCAATCTGTGAACTCAGATCGATNCCATTAATGCCNTTTTGCTGTAAGCGATCAAGCAGGCCGNTAAACATCTGCTCAACTTCGTCATCAGTGACATTTTCCCGCCGCCAGCTGATGCCGTGTTGTTGCTCGGCAATATTGGCCAGATTGAGAAACTGATTAAAACCACGCACCACGGGTAACAAAGCATCTTCCGGCATGGTTTTCAGTAATGCCAGCAGACGGTCACGCTCTGCGGTATCACCTTGCCGGGCTTTTTTCGCCTGTTTACGTATGTCTTCAATGCGTGTCAGCATGTCCGCGCCATACTGACCTTCGATGGTTTGTCCGAGAAGCTTTCCTAACAGCCTGACTTTATCGCGCAGCAGCGGATCNAGTTCAAAGGCTTTTCCCTGGCTTTTACTCATAACAACTCCGGGCAGATAGTATCTGTGACGGGTAGCGGCAAAGCGCTGGCAATTTGCCGTTATCTCANTCCAGTCTGCTGGATTTCAACGAAGATGCAAGATCAAAATCCCCTGAGCTGCCAATTGCTGCGATTGTGGGCTTTTGCGTAACACTTTGTAGACCTGCCCTTTCGCCNNGCTGAAACGGTACTAGACTCAGAAAATCCGGATGGNAAAGGAGCGGTTATGAAAGCCTCAAATCTGTTAAATCACTGGGAAAAAGAGTTNGGCGAACCTCTGACAGACACCAGTTATCAATTGCCANTGAATGTNAAAGACGCTGCCCGGCTTGAAGCTCTGGCGGAAATGTTTCCCGGCTGCACGAAAGAACGCCTGCTGCGCGATCTGGTCAGTTCNGCACTGGCAGACCTNACCAGCGGCTTCCCGTACGTTGCCGGTGATAAAGTNGTGGCTCAGGATGAAGATGGTGATCCCATCTATGAAGATGCAGGCCCNACGCCNCAGTTTCTGAAACTGACGCGCAAACACCTGTCATCGTTGCAGAAAGNCAGTCACTGATACTTTAATCAGCGTCTTTCAGGCTGTTTTCTTTTTCCAGCTGCTTGGCTTCAGTCCAGGCGGCTTCCATCNCTTCTGCGCTGACTGAATCCCAACCGCCCTGCTCCTGCATGCGTTTTTCGACATGGCGAAAACGACTGGAAAAGCGCTCATTNGTNCCGCGNANNGCTGCTTCCGGATCCGCTTTGGCAAAGCGTGCCAGATTCGTTACAGCAAACAGCANATCACCGATTTCCTCCTGCANCCGCTGGGCGTTACCAGATGCGATTTCAGCTTCGACTTCGGCCAGTTCTTCGCGGATTTTATCCAGNACACCGGATACATCCGGCCAGTCAAAACCAACTCCNGAGGCTTTTTTCTGCAATTTCACCGAACGNGTCAGCGCCGGCATCGTCACCGGCACATCATCAACAACGCTGACGCTTTTTTCNGNGGCGGNTTTTGCAGCTTTTTCTGCCTGTTTGATCACTTCCCAGTTGGCATTAATTTCCGCTTCTTCCGGTGTNACAGACGGATCACGCTGACTGGTTAAGGTNCCTTCGGGGAAAACATGCGGATGGCGGCGAATCAGCTTTTCTACCAAGCGATGAATGATCGAGTGCAGATCAAACAAGCGGCGTTCATCGGCAATCTGCCCATAAAAAACAATCTGAAATAACAGATCGCCCAGTTCCTCTTCCACATGGGGCCAGTCCTGCCGCTCAATGGCGTCAGCGACCTCATAGGCTTCTTCCAGTGTNTGTGGCAGAACCGTGGCAAAGTCCTGCTTNAGATCCCATGGGCAGCCGGTCTGCGGATCACGCAGACGCTGCATCAGATAAATNAGATCATCCAGCTGATAGGTCTGCGCCATCAGACACTGGCTCCGTTACGCACACGGCGGGCAGTAATNACNTTTGGCAGNTTGTTAATTTTGTTCATTAACCGCGCCAGACGTTCAAGGCTGTCCACNTCAACGGTAATTTTCATATTGGCTGTGTGCTGCCCCTGGTTCGACAGNGTATTCACGGCAATGACGTTAATGCGCTCATTGGCCAGCAANGTACTGACATCACTGAGCAGGCCGGTACGGTCGTAGGCTTCGATCAGCATATCCACCGGATAAGTNCTGTTCGGTTTGTTNCCCCAGCTGACCTGCAGCACNCGTTCCGGTTCCATTACCTCCAGATGCAGCAGNTTTTCACAATCGCTNCGGTGNACGGTGACNCCCCGGCCAATGGTAACGTAACCACGGATATCATCACCNGGNACCGGCTGACAGCAGCTGGCCAGATGAGTGAGCAGATTACCNACNCCTTCAATATAAAGGTCATTATCNCCCTGGGTATTACGCCCGGCTTTTTCCGGCTTACGCAGCAGCGGCANCTCGCGCTGCGGCGCTTCGGTATCGGCACGTTTCAATACNGCGTGCACCACCTGACCAACACGCAGATCACCGGCACCGATGGCTGCATACATNTCTTCCACGGACTTCATATTCATGTCCGCAGCGACGTCNGTCAGGGATTCATTCACCAGATCCAGACGATCCAGTTCACGCAATACCAGCTGACGGCCTTCTTCAATATTCTGATCCCGCGCCTGCACTTTAAACCAGTGAGCAACNTTGGCCCGNGCNCGGTTAGTNTGAATATAACCGCCTTCCGGATAGAGCCAGTCACGGCTTGGATGCGCTTTGGCATTGGTGAGAATTTCGACCTGNTCACCATTTTTCAGCAGGTAAGTGAGCGGNACGATACGACCGTTCACTTTGGCNCCGCGACATTTATTACCNACTTCGGTATGCACNCGGTAAGCAAAGTCGATNGGTGTCGCTTTNGGCGGCAGNTCCACCACATGGCCTTCCGGCGTGAACACGTAAATCCGGTCCGGATTAATATCAGCGCGCAGNTCACCCACCAGCTCAGGCAGGTCATCCAGTTCTTCGTGCCATTCCAGCACCTGACGCAACCAGGCGATTTTCTGTTCGTANCCCTGGTCTTTGGCTTTGGTGTCTGTACCTTTATACAGCCAGTGCGCACANACACCGAGCTCAGCATCTTCGTGCATNGCATGAGTACGGATCTGAACTTCCAGCACCTTTCCTTCCGGGCCGAATACCGCGGTNTGCAGTGAGCGGTAACCGTTCTCTTTCGGGTTGGCAATGTAGTCGTCAAATTCGTTCGGAATGTGGCGCCATAAACTGTGCACNATACCCANCGCGGCATAACAGTCGCGCAGTTCCGGCACCAGAATACGCACAGCGCGGATGTCATAAATCTGGGAGAAATCCAGATTCTTGCGATTCATTTTGCGCCAGATACTGTAAATGTGTTTGGCGCGGCCGTAGACATCGCAACGGATACCAAAATTCAGAATTTCCTGGCGCAGGGTATCGACGACGTTTTCGATATAGTCCTGACGGGCGAGACGTTTTTCATCCAGCAGGCGGGCAATTTTTTTGTATTGCTCAGGCTGCAGATAGCGGAACGCCAGATCTTCCAGCTCCCACTTAAGGTGACCGATAC
Organism: Oceanospirillaceae bacterium; assembly: GCA_002706025.1. Taxonomy (GTDB): domain Bacteria; phylum Pseudomonadota; class Gammaproteobacteria; order Pseudomonadales; family Oceanobacteraceae; genus Venatoribacter. The sequence goes on along the minus strand of PAJK01000076.1, from coordinate 11,843 downwards.
CCAGGCGATGGGCCAGCGGTGCGTATACGTTAAAGACCTCTTCGGCGACGCTGCGGCGCTTATCTTCCGGACCATCTTTAACCGCACGGATAGCCGACGTACGCTCCGCCAGTTTGATCAGCGCGACACGCACGTCGTCGATCATCGAGACCAGCATTTTACGCAGGTTATCAACCTGCGCCTGACGCTGGCCCAGTACAACTTCGTCGGTGGAATTCTGAATGGCGCTGATGGCTGCCATGCGCAGTACGCCTTCGATCAGCTTGGCCACTTCAGCACCAAACTCACGTTCAACTTTCTGCAGGGAAACACGCCCTTCACGCACAGCCCGATAGAGCATGGCGGCNACCAGAGATGCCGTATCAAGACGCAGATCGAGCAGGATCTGCGTCATTTCTATGCCCATCTGCACACTGTCAATNGACCAGTANGTGCGGTTGGCAATCGCTTCATCCGACAACTGCTTCGCCAGAGCCAGTGCCCGGCCCAGCGTTTCAGGATCTTTTACGTCGTGCTGCTGCTGGATGCTTTCCAGCCAGCTGGTGACGTCCAGTGAGCCATCGTGTAACAGCGGATGGTCTTCTCTCACTTTAACCATGACGTTTAACCTTATTTTCCAATAGCACCATGGTTTCCACATGGTGAGTCTGTGGGAACATATCCATGATCCCGGCCTGCCGGATGCGGTAACCCGCTTCTGTCAGAGTGCTCANATCCCGCGCCAGNGTGGCTGCGTCACAGGATACATACAATATTCTTGGCACCCGGCGTTCTGTTAATTCTTTGATAATGCCTGCTGCACCCGCTCTGGGCGGATCCAGCAGTACCGCGTCAGGATCCGGCAGAGGCTGCAAACCGCCACTGCCATCCAGATCCGCGCGAATTGCCTGCAAAGGAAGGGCCAGTTTTTCAGCCTGAAGACTGAGGCTGCTGACCATACGTTCATCNCCTTCCACCGCAAAAACCTGTTGGCTGCGCTTTGCCAGCGGCATACTGAAGTTACCGTGCCCGGCAAACAGATCCCAGATAACCTCGCTGCCTGCAGGTGCCAGCCAGTCCAGCGCCTGCTGCACCATGGCCTGGTTCACGGCACCATTTACCTGTACGAAATCGTCCGGCTGAATAGTCAGCGCCAGTTCGTCACTGTGATGCTGTAAAGGTTCCGCATCTTCCGGCCAGATGCGCTGTGCTGGTGCATCTTTGTCCGTTTTCAGCCACANCTGCANTGGCAGANCGGACTCTACCGCCTTTGCCGACGCAATTAACTGATTCTGATCAGCAGAAGGCAGAGGTTTAAGAACCCGGAAAACCAGGGCCATNGCGTTGTCGCCGACAATGGCTTCGATCTGAGTAATAACGGNACGTGANTGCAGCTGCGNGATCTGCTCCCGCCAGTAAGCCCAGTCCAGAGCAGGCAGATCCGGCAATACCGGACAGCGATCAATATTGGTGATATGGGCAGATGCCGCCTCGCGGAAACCAACGAAGTTTTCCCCGCGCTCTTTGCTGAAGCGCACGCCCAGCCGGGCTTTGCGGCGGTAATGAAAAGGCTCAGAGGTAATCGGAGCCGCCCACTGCTCAACATCGAGCTTCTGNCGGCTGAATTCNCGCGCGACACGNTCNTGNTTNAANGCCACCTGCCCAGCNTANTTCAGATGCTGCAGATCGCAGCCACCNCANCGCTGGTAGTGCGGGCANTGAGGTTCAACCCGTTCAGGGGAGGATTGCAGGATATTCAGNAGCCGGGTCTGCCAGACCTTACGNCGGCGCCCATCNAGGATGACCTCAACGTCTTCGCCTGGCAGTGCGCCGGGAACAAAATAGACGTCGCGGTTGCGACGGGCGACACCTTCGCCATCGGACGTAAGATTATCGACGCTCAGCGTCAGGCGCTGTTCCCGTTTAGTCTGTTTCACCTGCATTCCCCGGCTGTTGTCTGTGCCGCCTTATCACTGCCCGGCGGCTNTATCCGGCGCACAGTATGGGGGCGGCTTTTTCTTTTGCAACCGGGATTTGCCGTGACGNCCTNCNACAGTTCTGNCGTGTCTGCGCAACAGNTCCGTAACGGTGTTCAGTGTGGAGCAAACACCCCGGAAGACAGATAGCGGTCACCACGATCACAGATGATGGCCACGATGGTGGCNTTTTCCAGCGTTTCCGCCAGACGCAATGCAGCAGCCACAGCGCCACCGGAAGACACGCCGCAGAAAATGCCTTCGCGCATCGCCAGCGCACGCATGGCATCTTCNGCTTCCTGCTGACCAATATCCATNACCTGATCAACCCGGGTTTCATCAAANATGGTCGGCAGATATTCTTTTGGCCAGCGACGGATTCCNGGAATNGANGCGCCTTCTGCNGGNTGCAGACCGACNATCTGCACGTCCGGATTCTGTTCCTTAAGGTAACGCGAGGTTCCCATAATGGTTCCCGTTGTACCCATNGANCTGACGAAGTGAGTGACTGTGCCCTGGGTCTGCTGCCAGATTTCCGGGCCGGTGCCGTGATAATGAGCTTCCGGATTATCGCCGTTGCCGAACTGATTCAGCACCTTACCTTCCCCCCGGGCTTCCATCGCCAGTGCCAGATCGCGGGCGCCTTCCATGCCTTCTTCTTTGCTGACCAGAATCAGCTGAGCACCGTAGGCCTCCATCGCCCAGCGACGCTCCATGGTGGAGTTATCCGGCATGATCAGAATCATTTGATAGCCCTTAATCGCCGCCGCCATGGCCAGAGCGATACCGGTATTACCGCTGGTCGCCTCGATCAGGGTATCTCCCGGCTGAATATCACCACGGGCTTCCGCACGATCAATCATGGACAGTGCCGGGCGATCCTTCACGGAGCCTGCCGGATTATTCCCCTCCAGCTTTAACAGCACGGTATTGCTGCAACCTTCCGGCAGCAGCCGCTGCAATCTGACCAGCGGGGTATTACCGACACAATCGGCAATGGTGGGGTAGATAATGTCGGTCACGGGGATTCTCCGCAGTGCTTATAACTTAAATGCCGAAGTTTACTCCTGCTGCATATAATGCGGTAATATCAATTGGCGATTTCGTTATATCCGCTGCGCCGCCGGACGTTTGCGCCGGACCGCCCACACCAGTAATCTACAGCCTTCAGGCAGCCACTGACCATTACCATGAAAAACTGGAGCATACAGAGCCGGGTTCTGTTCCTCGCATTATTGCCGGGGGTCGTTATTTCTCTGATTCTGGGCATCTTCTTTATGAGCCAGCATTCACGGAATCTCGACAGCCTGCTGGAAGAACGCGCCCTTGCCATGGCCAAACAGCTGGCGCCGACCTGTGAATACGGTGTCATGACCGGTAACACCGGCATCCTGCAGAATATCGCCAACAATATGCTGGAGGAGCGCGACGTCCGCTCCGTCAGTATCTATAACCAGAATGTCGAAGTCCTGGCCCATGCCGGGCCGAAAATGCTGACCAATCAAACCAGTCCTTCGGAGCTGTCGGCCAACCAGTTACAGCTGGTCCGCACCGATGGCTCGGTCAGAGTGCGGGCACCGGTGTTCGCCCAGAATCTGGTGATTCCCGATCAGTTATCCGAACAGTTTTATGCCGAAGAAACGCCGGAGATTAAGTTACTGGGCTGGGCAGAACTGGAGCTTTCCAACGCCAACACCAAACTGGCGCGCTATCAGCATGTGATTACCTCAACCGCGATTATTCTCGCTACCCTGCTGGTCTGCGCCATCGTCGCCGTCCGTGCCAGCCGACAGATTTCCGAACCCATGCATCGCATCGTGAGCGCAATAAAAGACCTCGAGGACGGCAAACTGGACACCCGGGTGCATGTCTCCGGGGCCGCGGAATTCGAACAGCTGACCGCTGGTGTGAACGCCATGGCCAGTGCGCTGCAACGCTCCAGCCGGGAAAATCTGCAGAGTATTGAACAGACCACCCGCGACCTGCAGGAAACCCTCGACGAACTGGAAGTGCGCAACCGCGAGCTGGCCATTGGGCGTAAGCAGGCTCTGGAAGCCAGTCAGATGAAATCGGAATTCCTGGCCAATGTGTCGCACGAAATCCGCACCCCTCTTAACGGTATTATCGGTTTCAGTGACCTGCTGGCCAGAACACAGGTAAACAGCCAGCAACATGATTATCTGAACACCATTAAAAAATCGTCCACGGATCTGCTGACGATTATTAACGACATTCTTGATCTGTCGAAAATTGACGCGGGTAAACTCATCATCGAACACACGCCCTTTAATCTGCGCGATGTTCTTGAAGATGTGTTCACCATGCTGGCCCCTGCTGCCTACAACAAAGGGCTGGAACTCACTCAGCTGATTTACTCTGATGTTCCGCTGCACATTACGTCAGACCCACTGCGTCTGAAACAGATACTGACCAACCTGGTTAATAACGCCATTAAATTCACTGAACGTGGCAGCGTCAGTGTCAGGGTCTCCCTCATCAGTAAAGATGACCAGCGTGCGAGTATTAAATTTGATATTCAGGACAGCGGCATTGGTATGAGCGAAGAGCAGATTACCAAAATCTTTACTGCCTTCACTCAGGCGGATACCAGCACCACGCGTCAGTTTGGCGGAACCGGTTTAGGTCTGATTATTTCCCGCGCACTGGTGAACGCCATGCACGGCGATATTCAGGTCAGCAGTGTTGAACATCGCGGCTCCACCTTTACCTTCCATATTCAGACAGAACTCAGTGACGAGCTGCAGGATTTACCGCCATTGAGCGGTTATCGTATTGCCATGCTGGAACCTGCGCTGCTCAACCGCATGAATATTTCCGCCCTGCTGACCCAATGGCAAACCACCCATCAGGAATACGAAAACCGTACCCAGCTACTGGAAGAACTGGCCACGGGTAATTACCCGGATGCCGTGATTATTTCCTGCCATCATCAGCAGCTTGGTGAAACCAGTCACATAGCCATGATGGCACAGTTAAAAGAGCGTGGAATTCCGTTACTGGCGCTGATCGACAGTGTCAGCCACGAGCATATTGAACAGTTGCATCATCAGGGTGCCACCCGGGCACTCAGNCAGCCGTTCAGCCANCGNAAACTGTATCAGAACCTGCGCTTCCTGCTGACCGGCGAAACCTCGGACAGTGCCAGCGAAATTCCGTATTTTGTTTTACCGGGCAAACCTGCACCNAACGTTCTTGCCGTTGATGANAACGAGGCCAACCTGAAACTGGTGGTCACCTTACTGGAAGAAATGGGCATTAAAGTTCAGGCAGCCAATTCCGGACGGGAAGCCATTCAGATCGTGACAGAGCACGANATTGATTTAATNCTGATGGATATTCAGATGCCGGGCATGAATGGCCTGGACGCTACGCGGGAAATCCGCACGCTGAAAGGNGGTGCCACNGTCCCTGTCATTGCCCTTACGGCACACGCCATGGCNGATGAAAAAGAAGCCCTGCTGAAAGCTGGTATGAATGATTACCAGACCAANCCGATCAGTCAGGAACAGCTGGCCGACTGTATTCAGCGCTGGACCGGGTATATTCAGGCTCAGGCCNCTGNTGAAGAATCCNCTGCCGCCGACGTTCAGNTAAGCGATCCNTCNTCCCAGACNGACACANCGGAAGATGTGGTNTTTGANGCTGCAATTGCNCTGCGGCACGCCAATAAAAAACTCGATCTGGCCGAAGATATGTTCACCATGCTGATGAATTCGCTGGATAAGGATATGGAGCAGATTCTCGAAGCGTGGGAAGAAGAAAAAATGGACGTTCTGCTGGAAAAAGTTCATCGCGTACACGGCGCCAGCCGCTACTGCGGAGTACCGGCACTCAGAAGTACGCTCGAACAGTTTGAGACCGCACTGAAAGCTGCGCAAACCGGGCTGTTGCCACAGATGATGCGTCAGCTGGTCGGCGATGTGAAAANCCTGCAGGAATGGACAGAAAATAATGACTGGCGCGAGCTGCTGCGCCAGACACTGGCGGCCTGANGCAGACANCAGGCCTAAACAAGCACAGCGAAAGCCTGAATCAGACCGCCGTCGTCGGACAGGCTGACAAATGCATGCTGCCCGCCAAGATTACGCAGCAGATCNGCAGCGGCGCCATGCAGCTTCACCTGCGGTGCTCCGCTGCCATCACGCAGAATTTCCAGCTGCTGAAAACCAACNCCTTTAGCGATGCCGGTTCCCAATGCTTTAGCCAGTGCTTCTTTAGCGGCATATTGTTTGGCAATAAAATTCACCGACTGGCGNCGTTGCAGATAAATCTGCTGCTCCTGTGGTGTCAGAATACGCCGCACAAAACGNTCACCGTGNCGCNNCAGCGCATCCTGTATACGGCTNTCCTGCAATAAATCGGTACCGATACCGACAATCTGCTCCAGAGCCGGATGATCAGGAAAAGCCGGCGCGCCGGTCNCAGAGCCGTCACTCAACGGACGGTTGCCTTTTCCAGCAGATCCCGCATTTCCGCGACCGCGTCTTTCAGACCGNTAAAGACCGCACGGGCNATGATTGCGTGACCAATATTCAGTTCGTTCATTCCGGGAATTNCAGCGATGGCTTCCACGTTGTGATAATTCAGACCATGACCGGCGTTAACAATTAATCCCTGTTGCTGCGCATAAGCTGCTGCATGCTGAATACGTTTGAGTTCNGCCAGCTGCTCTTCTTCATTTTCAGCATCCGCATAGCGGCCGGTATGCAGTTCAATCACTGGGGCACCAGTCCGCANAGTGGCATCAATCTGCTTCTCGTCCGGATCAATAAACAGCGACACTTCAGTGCCCAGTTTTTGTAAGCGCTNTACCGCNGCGCGAATATGCTCTTCCTGACCGGCCACATCNAGNCCGCCTTCAGTGGTCAGCTCTTCACGTTTTTCCGGTACAAAACANGCCGCCGGCGGNGCAATTTCTTCCGCCAGTTCCAGCATGGCATCAGTAACCGCCATTTCCAGATTCATTCGGGTGGTCAGGGTCTCTGCCAGCACATAAACATCGCGGGTCTGNATATGACGGCGATCTTCCCGCGGATGNATGGTGATACCGTCTGCGCCTGCTTCTTCTGCCACAAAGGCAGCCTGAACCGGATCCGGATAACGGGTGCCGCGGGCCTGACGTAAGGTCGCCACATGATCGATATTCACCCCAAGCAGTACGCGTTTAGAATTTTTCACTTCAGACTCCTGTTGTCCGGCACCNTATACGGCACCTGTACTTAATTTGGCTTTTATACAGTAATTAACCGGCTGGCTGACTCTTAAGACGGTAGCGGTTAACGTTCACTAATTCCCGGCTGACCAGCGGCCGCTCTAACATATTNTCNATGGCCTGACGCAGAATATTGCGCGCAATTTGCCAGGCCTGCGGATTAGCAGCATTACGCNCCGCAAAATCCATAATATCGCGGCCACGGAAACCTTCTGCCGCCGGACTGAANCCCTGACGCGGAATAAAACGGTAATACCCGTCCGGCTGTAACNCTGCGCCAGAATCATCCTGACGCCANGAAAAACCGTAACCGCAGGCCGCCAGNAATTCAACTTCAAACAACCTGAGCCANGGATCAGGCACAGTATTCTGAGCCAGTCCGGCAAGCGTCTGATGNTACACACGGAACAGATCNGGTAAGGCTTCGTAACGGGGTAACAGGCGGGTAAGCAGCTCGGTGAGGTAGAAAGCACAATAGAGGGAAACGCCGCTGAGCACTGGCTGACTCAGACATTCCATCGCTCTGNCTTTTGGCCAATCCTGATCAGGAGACCAGCTGCCCTGCAGCAGCTGNAGCATGTCTGACNCGCGCTGACGCGGGCCGGCAACAACCGTCAGNCGGCCATCCTGTTCAGAGAAAATATCCAGCAGCCATTCCTGTTCACGTAATGGCTGCCGCTGCAGGATATAAAACCGCGGCACGGATCAACCTGAGTAGTCGTCGTAACCCAGAGAACGCAGGGCACGCTCATCATCAGACCAGTTGGCCTTCACTTTTACCCACAGCTTGAGCATGACCTTACAGTCAAACAACTCTTCCATATCTTTACGNGCATCCTGACCGATCTGTTTGATACGGTAACCGCCTTCGCCGATCACGATACGTTTCTGCGAAGCACGCTCCACCAGAATCAGCGCACTGATTTCAATCAGGGTACCGCTGTGCACAAACTCTTCGATTTCCACCGTCATCGCGTAGGGTAATTCATCCCCCAGCTGACGCATGATTTTTTCCCGCACCAGCTCAGCCGCCAGAAAGCGTGANCTGCGGTCGGTAATCTGATCTTCGGGAAAGAAGTACTGACTTTCCGGCAGATAACTCTCAATCAGCTGCTCCAGACGATCGACNTTNTGTCCGGTTTTGGCACTGACCGGGACGATCTGATCAAAGTTGTGTTTTTTGCTCAACTCTTCCAGATAAGGCAGCAGGGCTTCTTTCTCACGCACGAAGTCGACTTTGTTTACNACCAGNACAACCGGTGCGCGCTGATTTTTAATGGTCTGCAAAGCCATTTCNTCTTCATCNGTCCAGCGCATNCGGTCGACCATCAGNACGATCAGATCGACATCCTTAACCGCCGTGGTCGCCGCCTTGTTCATGTAGCGGTTGATCGCCTTCTCCTGAATCTTGTGGATTCCGGGGGTATCAACATACACCACCTGAACGTCATTCTCGGTTTTGATTCCCAGCACCTGATGACGGGTAGTCTGTGGCTTACGCGAAGTAATGGATAACTTCTGCCCCAGAATACGGTTCATCAGCGTAGATTTACCTACGTTCGGGCGGCCAACAATTGCAACATATCCGGTACGCGTGGTCATTCGGAGCCTCCAGTGGTGTGTTCATCATCCACACCCAGCAGCTTCAGCAGTTCACTGGCAGCGGTCTGTTCCGCCGCACGACGGCTGCTGCCTTTGGCAATTATAGGCGTTGCGTATTCAGGTATCGTGCATTCCACAGTAAAAACCTGCTCATTGGTCGGCCCTTCGACATTAAGAACACGATATTTCGGCAGGCTTGAATGGTTGCCCTGCTGATATTCCTGCAAGCGTGTTTTCGGATCCTTGATCGGATCTTCCAGCGTCAGACTGTTCAGACGCGCTGCATACCAGGCCAGTACCCGTTCATTGACAACATTCTGGCCACCGTCCAGATACATGGCACCAATTAAGGCTTCCACTGTGTCAGCCAGAATGGAATCGCGGCGATGACCGCCGCTTTTCGATTCGCCGGATCCCAGCAACAGGAAATCGCCCAGTTCAAATTCACGGGCGATGGCCGCCAGAGTCTGCCCTTTGACCATGCGCGCGCGCAGGCGGCTGAGCTTACCTTCTTTAGCCTGAGGAAAGCGCCGGAACAGATCTTCAGCGATGATAAAATTCAGGATTGAGTCGCCGAGAAACTCGAGACGCTCATTATTGTGGCCACCTTTACTGCGGTGGGTCAGCGCCAGAGTAGCCAGCGCTTCATCTTTAAACGTGTATCCCAGCCGTTGGGATAATTTTAGCAGGGGGTTATTCACTATCAGAATTCTATGTGCTGATGAAAGCCGACAACCAGGTCAACATTACCGAACCAGGTATCACGGCGTTCATAGGGCCAGTCCAGTTCGAGTCGTCCACTGCGGCCTTTTTTGATGGAAAGTTCGTCGAAAGCGATGCGGATATTATTCATATTCATGCGCTGACTAAGGATGTCTTTTACAGCCTTCGGACTGGTCGTTGCGGATATATCTCCAGACTCCTTCATACCATCCAGCACGGTTGTAAGTAACTTATTATCCCAATACATAGGTATCAGGGTATAAGCTGTTTTGGCAGCTACCACTGCAATCAGCAGCAGTGCCAATATCGAAGAAAGAGACATCCCGTTTTGTCGGCGCATTTTTAATCATCCACTTTAAGAACAGCGAGGAAGGCAGACTGTGGAATTTCCACACTGCCGATTTGCTTCATCCGCTTTTTACCTTCTTTTTGTTTCTGTAACAGTTTTTTCTTACGGCTGACGTCACCACCATAACATTTGGCGGTTACGTTCTTGCGCAATGCTTTCACTGTGGTCCGTGCCACCACCTGGTTGCCCATGGCAGCCTGAATAGCAACATCGAACATCTGACGCGGAATCAGTTCTTTCATTTTCTCTGTCAGAGCGGCCCCACGTCTGCGAACGTTGTCACGGTGCATAATAACCGCCAGTGCATCGACCCGTTCACCGTTCACCAGAACGTCCAGACGTACCAGAGGCGCGGCCTGAAAACGGGTAAAACTGTAATCCAGTGAAGCAAAGCCACGGCTGGCAGATTTCAGACGGTCAAAGAAATCCATGACCACTTCCGCCATCGGAATTTCGTAACGCAGGGAAACCTGTGAACCCGTATATTGCATATCCATCTGCACACCGCGCTTTTCGATACACAGAGAGATCACGTTACCGAGGTAATCCTGCGGCACCAGAATATTACACTCTGCAATCGGCTCACGCATTTCTTCGATCGAGCCTGCATCCGGCAGTTTCGATGGATTGTCCACACTGAAGGTTTCACCCTTACGGTTGACCACTTCGTAAATTACCGTCGGTGCCGTAGTAATCAGATCCAGATCGTATTCACGCTCCAGACGCTCCTGAATAATTTCCATATGCAGCATACCGAGGAAGCCGCAACGGAAACCAAAACCCAGTGCATCGGAATTTTCCGGTTCGTAGAACAGAGACGCATCGTTGAGCGACAGTTTTTCCAGCGCATCACGGAAAGATTCAAAATCGTCAGACGTTACCGGGAACAGACCGGCATATACCTGCGGCTTAACTTTCTGGAAACCCGGCAGGGACGGTGTATCGTCCGCATATTTGGCACTAACGATCGTATCGCCGACAGGGGCACCATGAATATCTTTAATGCCCGCGACCAGATAACCCACTTCACCGGTACCCAGACGTCCGGTTTCTTCACGCTTCGGTGTAAAGATACCAAGGCCATCAACACCATGGTCCCGTCCGGTCGACTTCAGGCGAATCTTGTCACCTTTTTTGATCGAGCCGTTTTTAACCCGGATCAGCGACACAACGCCAAGGTAGGAATCAAACCATGAATCGATGATCAGCGCCTGCAGCGGCGCATCCGGATCACCTTCCGGTGGTGGGATATTAGCTACCAGATCTTCCAGCACATCCTCTACATTGAGGCCACTTTTGGCACTGCAACGCACGGCTTCAGTGGCATCAATGCCGATGATGTCTTCAATTTCCTGCGCGACTTTATCCGGATCCGCCTGCGGCAGGTCCATTTTGTTCAGTACCGGACGCACTTCCAGGCCCTGATCAATCGCGGTGTAGCAGTTGGCCACAGATTGAGCTTCAACGCCCTGAGCCGCATCAACCACCAGCAGAGCGCCCTCACAGGCAGCCAGCGAGCGGGACACTTCGTAGCTGAAGTCCACGTGTCCGGGAGTATCAATAAAGTTCAGCTGGTAGGTTTCACCATTACGGGCGGTGTAGTCCAGAGTCACACTCTGAGCTTTGATCGTAATACCGCGCTCCCGCTCGATATCCATGGAGTCCAGCACCTGAGCCTGCATTTCACGGTCGCTCAGACCGCCACAGACCTGAATAAACCGGTCCGACAGGGTGGATTTACCATGGTCAATATGGGCGATGATGGAGAAGTTTCGAATGTGGTCCAGCTGGCTCACAGAGTACAACCTGATTAGTTATTTAAATAGCGGCGAATTTTACTTGAAACGCTGCTCAATGGCTATGTCGGCCAGCTGCAGGGCACAAAAAAGCCCGGCGTAGCCGCAATGCTGTTCACTTAAGCGGAGCAGCATTGCGATTCACCGGATAACGGGTTTTGCTTATCTTCAACATTCGAGGCCTG
>PAJK01000075.1 GCA_002706025.1 Oceanospirillaceae bacterium | reverse complement strand
AGTGGGGACTGATTCCGGATATGAGCGGCATGGTCACACTGTCGCGCTTAACCCGTGTGGATATCGCTCAGGAGCTGACCATGACGGGGCGTCAGTTTCCGGCGACTGAAGGCTTTGAATACGGCCTGATCAGCAGGCTGGCAGACGATCCAAAGGCAGAAGCCGAAGCGCTGGCGCAGGTGATTGCCAGTAAATCACCGGATGCTGTTGCCGCTGCCAAATATCTGTTTAAGAAGACCTGGAAGGCCGATACCTGGAAAGCACTGCGCTGGGAGCGCTGGGTTCAGGCGCGCCTTTTGGGGCGTAAAAACCAGAAAATTGCCATGGCCAACGGTCTGGCGAAAGATAAAGAGCCAAAACCTTTCCGCCAGCGTCAGAGTTTTAAGTAAGCGGTATGTGTTTGCGCCGGAAGCAGCAGTACTTATGTATAGCCTGCTTTCGGGTGCAATTGCCGTGCTGAAGCCGTAAAGTCGAAACAAATAATAAGCGGGAGACACCTATGTCACCGGCACGACTGACGTTACTCACCACCATTGCCATGCTGGCGTTCGCAGCTAATTCACTGCTTAACCGCATGGCGCTGACAGAAACCGATATTGATGCGGCGAGCTTTACCTTAATCCGTCTGTTCTCGGCGGCCTTGTTTCTGCTTTTATTTTTACTCTGGCGGCGCCAGATTGCATCGACAAAGAGTGCATTGACCGTCTGGTTTAAGACGCTCTGGCAAAATGGCAGCTGGTGGTCTGCGGCGGCACTGTTGCTGTACGCCGGTGGCTTTTCCTTTGCCTACCGTGAGCTGACCGCTGCGACCGGTGCTCTGCTGCTGTTCGGAGCGGTGCAGGCAACCATGATCGCATGGGGTTTATGGCAAGGTGAGCGGCCGAACCGTATTCAGCTGCTGGGTCTGATCTCCGGGCTGGCCGGTGTCGTCTGGCTGCTGCTGCCGGGGGTTTCTGCGCCGGATCCATTGGCCGCCGTACTTATGCTGGCAGCAGGTATCAGCTGGGGTATGTATTCCCTGCGTGGTAAAGGCAGTAAAGCGCCTGTCGCCAGCACAGGTGCGAATTTTATTCGTGGCAGTCTGCTGGCGCTTCCGCTGGGTGCACTGCTCATGCTTATTCCCGGTGCGATGGAGTTTCATCCTGACTCAGCTGCAGGCGTTGGTTATGCGCTGGTCTCCGGCGTGCTTGCCTCGGGTGCCGGTTATGCTCTGTGGTACAGCGTTTTGCCATTTATGCAGGCAACGACGGCAGCGACGGTACAGCTAACGGTACCGGCCATCACTGCGGCAGCCGGTGTTCTGATCGCCGGAGAATCTCTCGATGCCCGCCTGCTGGTGGCATTTCTGTTGATTATTGGTGGTGTCGCGGTGTTTATCCGTTCTGCTTCTAAGAAAGATTAACAGTACGACTTATATGAATATGTTCTGTCGGTATTAAGCCGGGTAAACAAAAACCACAGCTTCGCTCTTTTGGGTGATGCATTACTTTTTTGAGGTGTGATGAGCCATTCTGAATCATTCTGGATAGCGCACCATTAATCATGAGTAGGGTTTATCAATATCGTAAATGTGGAATGACGCAGTTTTCTAATAAATAAAACTTAAGCTGGCTCATGATTTAAAACTAACGTCTTGTTGGGTCTTTGTTGTTGGGGTTTTATTGATGGGTTAGTAATTTATATTTTTTTTATGGGTGCTTAAATAGTACTTTACGTTCAACTGGATTATTTCTGGTTATTGATTCTGACTTTCTGAGTTATTTCGGATCTTTTGTTCTATATATTTTTAATCGATTTGTGAGGTTTTCAGGCCTGGTGTTTGTGTGGATTGCAGATTGTTTATATTTCGATGGGTGCGCCGTAATGAGTATGTTTTGGGAGCGTTGTTAGGTAGGTGTTTTTTTTCTGTATTTAAATTAGAGTATCTGTCGTATTTCTTTTCACAGTATTTATGAATGATGGATATGGATTGAGGTGTATACATAAACAGAATGCGTTTTATTGTCAGTTTTTGGCTGGCTTCTTTGATTCTGTTGTATTGTGCCTGCTCAGGTCGCATCGAGGTGTCAGACGACTTATGTCGGAGCCTGGCTCCCGCTTTTTTTGAATGATTGAAATTAGGGATGAGTAATGAAAAACGGACAAAATAACATGCTTGCACTGGCCATTGTCAGTGTCCTGGTTGGTATGACTTCTGCCGTAGGTGCCGAACCGGTTGATTTAGGGCGGAGTGACCTTGATATTGATGTTGAAACTGAATCTTCTGAATATTCTTTTGACGACGTTTTCGGGGGATGTGGTTTTGATGTTGAAGATATCAACGGAAACTATGATGCCAGCGTGGATGTCAGTGCGATTGGTGATGCTATTATAAGAACTGATTCCAGAACTTACGATGATGCATATGACTGTGCATTTGGTTTTGCAGTTGGGGATATAACTGTCGGTGTGTCTGGTTACGAAACTCCGGATGCTATCGTGGAAAAAACTGAAGATAGCTCTGGTAACATCAAGGTAGAAGGTGGACTGCAGGAAAACCTTACAGAAGGTGTTGATGCACGGATGACGTATAGCTTCTTCAGTGACCGACCTGTGGTCCGTGTTCTGTACACACTCAGTAATACAACCTCGGCCGATATTGCTGAATCAGTTTATATTGGCGGTAACTACGGTTCTGATGGTAGTACTACGCTTGAAGCGACATTCAGCGGCCAGTTAAACCCTGACACCGAAGAGCTGGATATCTACAGCAACGACCTCTGGTATATGACCAGTGATGACGATTCCAGCGACCCAATACTGACACTGACAACTCATGGTAGCTACGCTGACGTCGTTCCTGTCAATATCATGAAGCCTATGGATGGGTCTGATGACTTTTTGCTGCAGTATTCTGTTGTCATTCCTGCCGGTGAAAGCATCATTATTATGATCNTCTCTGAAATGACCGCATACGATAAGGGCTTTGATCTCGGGATTGAGTCTGCCACTCAGTCAGCTGCAGACTTTGAGTCACTGGAAACACTGGAGAGAGCTGGCTTGCTGGAAGGCATGAGTGAAGAATCTTTAGCATCTCTGGTGAACTATGCACGATTGGAAGGAGGGGGTGCAGAAGAGGAAGAGGTTGTTGAGGAAGAGGCAGAAGTTGTTGAAGAAGGGGGTGGAGTTGCTGAAGAAACAGAAGAACTTACTCCTGAAACACCAGCAGATGATAACGTTTCCAGCGGTGGCAGTTCTTCCGGTGGTGCTCTGAGCTTCCCATTACTGCTGATTGGTGGTCTGCTGGCTTTCCGCCGCAAACGCGCTTAATCATCCGATCATTTAACAGCCGCTTCTGCGGCTGTTTTTTTTATCACCTTTCTGCCTCATTTGCCCCCTCTGTTTGTTTAATGGCGTCCATCCCGTCATGACAAATATCATCTCTGTCAGGTTCCTCTTGTCAGTAAACAGCACATGCTGACAAATTTCTTTGTTGGTTGATCTGTCATTCGTTTATTGCTTATATTGGCGGATCTTTTATGCCCTCTATATATCTGGTATTGGCAGGACGCTATGACTTTTCTTATGTCCCTCACCTCAGTTCGCGACAAAACCTTGCGCGGTTTATTTCTGTTAATCGTCTGTGGCATGGTCAGTGCCTGCAGTGCATTAACCAGCTCACAGCAAAAAGCCACGCATTCTTATGCGACTTCAACAATGGAACTGGGGCAGTTCAGTGCCGCTGAGTTCTCGCGCATTCAGCAGAATATAGTGCAGATGAATGCGCTGCGTTTTGCTCTGCAACGGGATAAAAAAGTTAAGGACGCGGATTTTTACCGCACTGTTCAGCCAGATGACATCAGCAGCCGCATTGCGGCAGCCGACGCGCTTGCCGCTTACGGTCTGTTGCTGAGCACATTGCTCAGTGAGAATCCGGCAGGCGATCTGGAAGGTGCCGCAGAAAAGTTTGCTGATCATTCGGCTTTTGCCCTGGGCGATGACTTTGATGAAGATAAACAGAAAGCTGTGAAATCTCTGGTTGAGAAGATAGGCTCATTCTGGATTGAACGGCAGCGGGCGAAAGCACTGACGGTTATTATCAGTGATTATCAGCCTGTGGTTGATCAGCTGGCGGGTTTGTTGGCTCAGGATCTGACGCTGGCTAAGGCTGAGAGCGGTGCTGAGCCGGGCCTGTTGTACGCTTATCAGAGTGTAGCGAAAAGTCTGAAGAATCAGGCCTGGCTCATCGTTAATGGCGGTGAGAACTACAACTACGCTGAGCGTAAAGTTGCTGTGGATGCTTTGTTAACTGCTGAGCAGGCAATGATGCGTATTAAGAGCCTCAGCGCTGCCAGTGACAAGGTGTTAACCGGTTTGCAGCAATCCAATGCGATTATCGTGCAGGTGCTGAAGGATAAAGATTATACCTTCAATGATATTAAAGCATACGCCAAAGACATCCGTGATCTGGCCCGTATCTATCGTTCGCTTGCCGCGTCGTGAATAAGGAATTACCCATGATCGAATTACTTGCCAGCCTGGAACAGACCATAGAGCAACTGGAAATCGTACGCGACAGCAGCGATAACGTGAATGTGGATCTGATCCGCCAGATCAGTGATCTGTATGACCAGCAGCAGCGGCTGCTGGAAAGTGAAATATCGGCGCAGACGGAAGCCTATCAGCAAGCTACAGTGGCGATGAAAGCTGCCGCTGACAAAGCCAATGGCGAGACTCAGGGCCTGTCGGATGTGGTTGGTCTGGTGAAGCAGGTAGCTTCTGCACTTGAAGCCGTAGAAGGTCTGCTCGGTTAATTATGCTGCAGGCGATCGTTACTTATCTGCGGGCCGCTATGGCCCTGAGTAGTTTTATGCTGGGCTGCTATCTGATTTTGGATCTGTTGCTGGCCGGGTTTTCAGTATGGGTCCTGATTGTTGCCGTATTGGCCTTTGTCGCAACGCATTTTCTCTGGCCAAAAGGGGAAGAGCTGAACTCTGATGTTCTGGATGTGATCGGTGATCTGATTGATCTGCCATACAGGTTGATTGCTCTGATGCTGCGTGGGGTAGTTAATATCGGTAAATCCGCCGATGATATAGCCCCCTGAATCAGGCTGAAAAGAAATACACAGAAAGAAAATCATAAAAGGGCATACCATATGGCATGCCCTTTTCTGTTCACTCAACCGGTTTCTTTTTCTTCTTTGGTTTGCGGAAACGCGCGTCTGGCCCGGCCAGCATGGCGACCAGCGGATTCTGAGCGTAAACGGATTTTTTCAACACCAGTGCGAGGGCACAGCCAATAAAAAAGCCGCCAATATGCGCACGATAGTCGATGCCACCACCTGCGCTGGCCATCCCTAAGAAATTAAGCCCAAGCCAGCCAAGAAAGTACAGCCATACCGGCAGTTTGATCTGCCAGGCAACGATCATGAAAGAGAAGCGGGCATAGGGAAACCAGAGCATATACAAACCAAACAGACCGGCAATCGCGCCGCTGGCACCGACACTGGGAATTGTGCCGAAAGGGTTACCTATCACACTGAACAGGCTGGCACCCAATCCCAATAACAGATAAATCCCCAGATAGCGTTTGTGCCCCACCATGCTTTCAATGTTGTCACCGACCACCCACAGGAAGTACATATTACCAACCAGATGCATAAAGCCTCCGTGCAGGAAGGTTGCGGTGATCAGAGTCCAGATATGGACGCCGTGAACAATGTCCGCCGGGCGTGAGGCAAACAGGGCGAAAATGCTGTTCATTAATTCCGGATCGGTTGCATAGGTGCTGAAAATAACAATATTCAGCGCCAGTATTATCCAGGTCACAAACGGCGTTATTCGGGGGCGCACGTTGTATTCCACTGGCATACGCGCCAGAAATTCAAACAGCCAGCTTTTCCAGCTGACGCCCTGATTGATTTCCGCCAGAGCCTCTTTTAACAGAGGTGAGTGGCAGACTTCATCCAGCTCATGTTTATCAATCCAGGTGCTGTTGCAGGGGTGGCAGATATCAACCTCTACTTGATAATCAGGCAGCAGGTGATAACACTGCATTTTTTCATTGCAGGACGGACAGCTGCGGTCAGAGATCCCCAGTGGTGCTCCAAGGTTACGGATAAAATCCGGATCGTCATCACCATTGTCGAAATCCGCAATTGCGGAATTCAGTTCGTGATTCTGGAACCA
The DNA here is from genome assembly GCA_002706025.1 of Oceanospirillaceae bacterium. Lineage (GTDB taxonomy): Bacteria > Pseudomonadota > Gammaproteobacteria > Pseudomonadales > Oceanobacteraceae > Venatoribacter. The sequence goes on along the minus strand of PAJK01000075.1, from coordinate 44,523 downwards.
CAACCCCTCGCAACTCGGGCAGCTGTCAATGTTTTCACGTGCATAGCGGGCGCGGACCAGTGCGGTGGTCGGACAGTGCGGGCAATACGGGTTCATGGGGTTATTGCGCCTTATCTTTGTCAGCCGCGTTTGCCGTTGCGGTTTCTTCATACGCCACAGAATCTTCGACATCCATGCCGGCGTCTTTCAGCTCCTGAGCCAGCATGCGTGTATTATCGGCCAGTTTTGGCAGTACAACATTCTCAATATGATCCAGTTGTTCTGTCATCAGCTTGCTGGCATAGCTGGGGCCATAAGCCCAGGACAGGCGATTGGCCATGATCAGGTCAATATCGGCATAAAAGCCCTGAATTTCACGCAGAAAATAGGATGGCGTTTCCAGCGTTGATGGCGAATATTTCATTGATTCCCACACGAATCTGCGCAATGCCGGAGTGTTTTTCTCCAGCTCCTTTTTCTGCAGAGGGCGGCTGAAAAATTCTTTGTTGTAAGTGCGCAGCAGGCGAACATTGGCATCTACCTCATCATATAACGACTGACGCAGATAGTAGTTGGATTCTGTGCTGGTCAGGTTGTCGAATTCAATCGCCTGCTGCAGGCCCGCCTGAGCGGCCAGATAGACACCGGCGACAGTGGCTATGATCATAAAGATCTGGCTGATCCAGAAGCTGGAGGTTTTCAGGTCGGAGTGATCGGCGTTGGCCAGTTTCTCTTTAATTGCGATACCGGCTGCTGCGGATTTTATACCGGGCATATTGCTGTCCATTTATATGATTGTTTATTTCGGCGGGTATTATATCGGCAGATCAATAAAATCCTATTTTATTCTGTTAGCGGATAACTCAGATATGGAGCTGAGATCTGCAATCGCAGTTTACAGTTTGACGTTTCAAATCCGGATTACAAAGCCAGGTTATAAATACCGGTTTTCAGTAATTAGCGCTTACATGCCGGTGTTTAACGGAAAGAGGGAAATAATGCAGAGCGGGGTGGCGCACACAATAGCGGACCTGGCTAGAGCGGACCTAGCAAGCCGGACCAGGCAGGCCCGGCATTTACAGCTTTTACTTAATCGCTGATCACAGGATCAGATGAGCAGCTTTTGGCTGATCAGATTGCCTTAGCAAAGTACAGCTCAGTATTCGTACACTCAGCGACTTCATGCATATAGTCGAGCAATGCCTGCGGAAAATTCAGGCCACGTACCATGCTCAGGTTACGCAATAACGGGAATATTTTAACGTCATCCCAGCTGATGGTTCCGTTATGCGCTGATGGTTTCTCTGGCGCCGGCAACCATTGCAAAACAGCTTCCGCGGCAGGCTGATGGATTTTGGTGTCTGCCATTGCCTGGGTGAAATCAAATCCCAGCGTATTTTCTTTATCCTGTTTATAGGCATCAATGGCTTCCCCGGTTGTGAACTCAGGCAGCCCCAGTGCCATTGCCCGCGGCATGATCAGGGCATCAAAGGTCTGGCGGTGATGCTCGAGGGTGGCGATTGCGGTATTGGCGGCATTTGCTGCGCGGATTGTTTTATCCACACTGCCGACCTCATCCAGATGCGACAGGATGGCATCCAGTCCGCTGACGCTCAGCTCGTCATTAACGGCCAGCACCGGTGGCTTTTCTTCTGGAAGATTAATTGCAGTGCCATTGTCTTCGCTTGCCATTCCACTTTTGCCGGAATGCAGAGGGTAATGAATACTGAGCGGGAGATCTTTGTAATTGGCCACCATTAAGGTGCGCAGGCACTTCGGGCAATGGTGGTAGATATAAAGTTTCATTGTCTGTCTCCTTTGCGGGCTCTTATACGGCCTGTCTGCGGAGATAGTAGGTCAGCTTAAAACTCAGAAAATCCACTTAGATCAATAACTGATGAAACCTTACAAAAAAGCTGGCCATAGTTCGTGCCAAACAGTCGAAACAGACCTTGCATCATACTTTTGGCGGATATAAAAATCGTTATAATTCAATGGATTGCAGGCACACGGTGGAACAGTCGGGCGACGCTGGTTTATGCCAGCTGCGGTTGGTGACAGCTGACATACAAACAGCGCGGTGAGCAGGCTTTACGCCTGCTTTGCGTTTGATCGGGTCAGGCCGTTGATGCTGAACTAATCCTCACCAATAAAACCACCGGTCTGGTGATCCCACAGCTGAGCGTAAATCCCGCCTTTGGCGATCAGTTCCTGATGCGTGCCCTGTTCGGCGATACGGCCGTTGTCGAGTACGATCAGGCGGTCCATGGCGGCAATGGTGGACAGCCGGTGAGCAATGGCGATCACGGTTTTATTTTCCATCAGACGATAGAGGCTTTCCTGAATCGCTGCTTCCACTTCCGAATCCAGTGCCGAGGTGGCCTCATCCAGAATCAGAATCGGTGCGTCTTTCAACAGCACACGGGCAATGGCAATACGCTGGCGCTGGCCACCGGACAGTTTGACGCCGCGCTCGCCGACCTGGGCATCAAAGCCTGTGTTGCCATGGGGGTCGGTGAGATCGCGGATAAAGTCGCTGGCTTCGGCCTGAGCCGTGGCACTCAGCAGTTCTTCTTCTGTGGCGTCCGGGCGCCCATAGAGGATGTTATCGCGCACGCTGCGGTGCAGCAGCGAGGTATCCTGGGTGACCATGCCGATGTGATGACGCAGCGAATCCTGAGTAACCTCGCTGATGTCCTGACCATCAATCAGAATGCGGCCGCTGTTGACGTCATAAAAACGTAATAACAGATTCACCAGGGTGGACTTACCGGCGCCGGAGCGTCCCACCAAGCCGATTTTTTCTCCGGCACGGATATGAATATCCAGATCATTAAAGACCTGTCGTTTTTGCTGATCTTCGCCGCCTTCGTAATGAAAGTTCACGTGTTCAAGGCGGATATCACCGTGAGGAACGGCCAGCTTAGCGGCGTCTTCAGTGTCCTGAATCTGCTGCGGATTGGTGAGCGTGTTCATGCCATCGGCAACGGTACCTATGTTCTCAAACAGCGCGCTGATTTCCCACATGATCCACTGCGCCATACCGTTAATGCGCAGCGACAGCGAGATGGCAATGGCGATAGCACCGGCGGTGACACCGTCGTGCATCCACAACCAGATCGACAGCGCAGCAATGGCAAACAGCAGCAGGTAGTTAACCATATTTACAGACAGGTTCAGCCAGGTGACCAGCCGCATCTGCTGATGCACTGTGGTCATAAAGCCCTGCATGGATTCTTTGGCGTATTCGGTTTCACGATCGGTATGGGCGAACAGCTTAACGGTCTGAATATTGGTATAGCTGTCTACCACGCGCCCGGTCATAACCGAACGGGCATCGGCCTGAGCTTCGGCCACGCGTTTGAGTTTTGGTACAAAAATGAGCTGTACGACCACGTACAGGGCCAGCCAGGCAATGACGGGAATAACCAGAATAATGTCTGAACTGGCGATCATCACCAGTACGGAGATGAAATACACCAGAATGTAGACCATCAGGTCCATCAGCTTCATTACGGTCTCGCGCACGGCCAGTGCCGTCTGCATCACCTTGGTGGCCAGCCGTCCGGCAAAGTCGTTCTGGAAGAAGGTCATGCTCTGGTTAAGCAGAAAACGGTGGGCGAACCAGCGGATACGCATCGGGTAATTGCCCAGCAGTGTCTGATGCACAATGGCTGCGTGGAGAAACACTACGGCAGGCATCACAACCAGCAATACAATGGCCATGGTCAGCAGGCGTCCGCCTTCTTCGGCGAATAATGAATCCGGATTTTTACTGGTCAGCCAGTCCACCAGATCACCCATAAAGCCGAACAGCATCACTTCAAGAATGGCCAGGGAAGCTGTCAGGCATGACATCAGCAGCAGAGGCGCTTCTGCACCATGGGTGTAATGGCGGCAAAATGCATACAGCCCTTTCGGCGGCTGTTGCGGATGCTGAGGCGGAAAAGGGCTGATGAGTCGTTCAAAGAATCCGAGCATAAGAAAATTAAGTGCTTTAAAAACAGGCGGCTAACAGTAGCCGGGAATGGCTGCGATTGTAACCGCTATCCGGCTGATTTGATTGTTCTGTCGGTGATATTACTCAGTGGTTTGCACGGCCCTGGCCGGTCTTCGCACTTTACACATCAATACAGGCCGAAGCCTTGATTAATATGACTCATCAGATAGTCTCAACGATCACCTTAGCTGATCGTCATGACAAGGAAAAATCACTGTACTCTCAGTGAAAACAGCCTATCTTTGCGCGCCTGTAAGGGGGGCTGCGAAGAGCGCTGAACCCGTCATGAATAAGTCTGATCGCTATAACAGATTAAGGAGGTAGCGAGCCTAATGGTTGTAAAACCTGAAGATTATTACGATGAAGAAACCTTTGCCCGCCTGAAAGCATTTGCTGACAAGCAGGAAACCCCTTGTCTTGTTGTGGACAAGCAGACCTTTACCCGCCAGCTGGATGAGCTGATGGGCTGCTTCCCATACGCTAAGACCTACTACGCAATTAAAGCCAACCCGATGCCGGAACTGCTCGAAATTCTGCGCGACCGTGGCTGTAACTTTGATGTGGCNTCNCGTTATGAGCTGGATAAAGTGNTNGCTCAGGGTGTAAGCGGGGATCGTATCAGCTTTGGTAACACCATTAAGAAGTCTCGTGATATCCGTTATTTTTACGAGAAAGGCGTNCGNCTGTTCGCCACCGACTCAGAAGCGGACCTGCGCAACATTGCCAAAGCGGCACCGGGCGCAAAAGTATTCGTACGCATTCTGACCGAAGGCTCGCAGACTGCNGACTGGCCACTGTCNCGTAAATTCGGCTGCCAGTCNGATATGGCGCTGGATCTGTGCATTATGGCNCGTGANCTGGGNCTGCAACCGTACGGTATTTCNTTCCACGTGGGTTCNCAGCAGCGNGATATCGGTGCCTGGGACTCTGCGATTGCGAAAGTAAAAGTNATTTTCGAACGTCTGAAAGAAGAAGACGGTATTGAACTGAAGATGATCAACATGGGCGGTGGCTTCCCGGGTAACTACATTACCCGTACCAACGATCTGGAGACTTACTCAGCTGAGATTACCCGTTTCCTGAAAGAAGACTTCGGTGAAGAGCTGCCGGAAATTATTCTGGAGCCAGGTCGTTCACTGGTTGCCAACGCCGGCCTGCTGGCCAGCGAAGTGGTACTGATCAGCCGTAAAGACCGTAATGGCCTGCACCGTTGGGTGTATGTCGACATCGGTAAATTCGGTGGTCTGATCGAAACCATGGACGAAGCCATTAAATACCCGGTTTTTGTTGAAAAACAGGGTGAGGAAGAAGAAGTGATTCTGGCNGGCCCGACCTGTGACAGCGCTGATATTCTGTATGAAGATTACAAATATGAGCTGCCACTGAATCTGGCCAGCGGTGATCGTGTGTACTGGTTCAGCACCGGTGCTTACACCACCACCTACAGTGCTGTGGANTTTAACGGCTTTCCTCCGTTAGCATCCTACTGCATCTGATTTACATTTTTTCTGCATCTGTTCAGCGCTGNGGCGANGCCAATATCGCGCTGCAGCAGACAGATGATCGCGAATTCCAGTCGCCCCCGTTCTGACCGGGGGCAGTCCGGCCCGCACCACATCCTCAGATGAAGTAAAAACCGCCGCAATGGCGGTTTTTTATTGCCCGCCGTTTGNTCTGCGCAAACTGAACCATCTCCGGCTTATTGATACAGATNCTTTTTTTGCCCNGACAGAGTNGTTATTCTGCGCTGCATCTGTTATCCGGCGGATATTGTCTGCCCGCCGTATGCACNGACTGTTGATTGCAATNTTTTGCAGGGAGGCTGCNTTTGGCACAGGTATCACTGGAACTGATTATTAATGGGCTGACGATTGCGGCCGGTTCAGCGCTTATCGTTGAGCGGTTTACCGAAATTCTGAAACAGGTGAACGATAAGGTCAGTCAGTATCTGCTGGCCAAAGATGCAGAAAAATCCCGCCAGCAGCGTGATGANGCNGCACANCGTTANCTGCAGTCTCTGGCAGACAAAGCNGGCGAAGAAATTCACGATGATTTCGAGCGCTATGCCTCNGTGCTGTATGTNCCGCTGACGCCAGTCAGTGAACGCAGAGCGGGTTTTAAATTATTCGTTCTGATTGCCCCNGTGCTGCTGGGNATCGGCCTTTCATTCAGTCTGGATCTGCATTTAATGGCGATGTTTCTNGGTGGTGTTCACACCGGNTGGCTGGATACTGTGCTCAGCGGTATTCTNATNGGNGGCGGCAGTCAGCCNGTGCATGTNCTGCTGCGNTTTCTCACCACCCGTAAACTCACNGATGAAGAACGTCAGGCGTTGCTGCAATCGGTTGATCCGGCGCAGGAGGTGGCTGGGCAGAAAGCCGTTCCTGNNAGTCTGTTGCCGGGCGATGATACCTTCCGCTGGCTGGATATCAGCTATGAAGGAGGNGTTAAACCGGANACNCTGGAGAACGTTCACCGCCGNCGTCAGGACCCGGATAANATCGTAGTGCATCATACTGCGATGAACAGCGATCTGAATTTTGCCGCCATTGTTGATGAGTTTCTGCTGAAAAAGAAATGGCTCACCGGCTATCACTGCGTGATCATGCCGGATGGCAGCATCCGTCCGTTCTGTCGCTGGGACCGCACNGGGAATCACGCCAAAGGACANAACAGCAATACGCTGGGGGTTTCATTTCACGGTAATTTTCATAGCCAGCCGGGGGATGCCTGGTCCAACCATGANGGTCGTTACGGCAATACGGTACCGACCGAAGCTCAGCTGCACGCAGGCGCACGGCTGATCGCACTGTGGCGCTCNCTCTATGCNGATATGCCGGCAGANGTTAANGANGGTGTGGTGCAGCATGGGCAGCTGGATGGTGCATCAACCGTATGTCCGGGCAACCAGTTCCCATGGCAGGCATTGCTGGATCAGGTNAAGAAATTTGAAGCTAACTGGCAAGCTTCGCCAACAGCACAGGAAAAGCTGGCTTTATTNCGTCGNAAACCCTTNCTNTATGTTGATGCGGATAAGTATCNNGCCNNTGAAGCGNCAGTGCCGGTCAATAAAACAGCNGNNANACAGGAGGCCTGATGATGGATGTTTTTGACTCCGCACTGATTATGCTGGCCGGTGCCNTATTCTTTTCTATGTTGATTGANCGTCTGCTGCAGATCATNAAAGCCGTTTATGATTTTCTGGAAGTTCACTANGGCTGGGGAGANCACTGGAACCGGCGTGCACTANAACTCAGTGAACAGATTCATCATGCGTTGCAGGGGAATACGGTGGAAAAGGCGNTGGGTCAGGCGGCTAAACATTANCTGAAAGACGANTATCCGGGNCTGGATGGCGTCAAAGCGGTATCGGCTGATGCGTTGCGCAGTCTGGCGGTCAAAGCCGTGTGTAAAATTCTGGCNGTTACTCTGGGGGTTNTCATTGCTCTGCTGTTGGGGCTGGATATGTTTGCTCTGATCGAAGAGCTNAATAAAGCNGCNTTNGCCGATGCGGAACTGACGACTGTGCAGAAATATTTTTCTGCTCAATATATTCCGGGCTGGCTGGGTCAGGTGGTCAGCGGTATTGCCATTGGTATTGGCAGTGGCCCGGTGCATAAACTTATTTCAGCACTGGAGCGCAGCCGGCAGCAGCGCAAAGATACCTGATAGATATCTGATNAAAATCAGACAGNAGGCTATCTGNTTTAACGTTCAGACACTGCGTACGTCATAGTACGCAGTGGGCAGTGGGCAGTGGGCAGTGGGCAGTGGGCAGCCCGGGGCAGAAAACTGNGCANAAANCTGGGCAGAAAACTGAGCAAAAATCCGGGCAGAAACAAAACAGCGGATTTNTATTCTTCCCCCATATTTTCCACCACATAATCAATAAAGNTGCGTACCTTGGCCGACATGTGTTTGCGGCTTGGGTAAATCAGGTAAATATCAATCGGACTGCGCTGAAAATCCGGAAACAATTCCACCAGTTGTCCANGTTCAAATTCGTCACTGAACAGAAATCCNGGCATGCGCGCAATGCCATGACCNGCAAGACATAANGCCAGCTCCATTTCNGATGTNTTCACCGCCACGCGGCTGTTTACCTCGACATTAATTTCCATTCCATACTGATTTTTATANGGCCACTGGCGCGGATTTTTCAGATAGCTGTAGGTAATGCACTGATGATTGATCAGTTCATCCGGATGCTGNGGCGTGCCGTACTTCTGCAGATACGCCGGTGACGCCAGGGTGATGGCGCGGGACGACATGACTTTACGGCTGATNAGGCTGGAGTCTTCCAGTTGTGGCGTAGCGCGAACCACCACGTCAAACCCTTCGGCAATCAGCTCCACTTTGCGGTTGTTCAGGTCGAGGTCGAGATCCACCTCGGGATAGAGGTCGAGAAAGCCGGAAAAAATATCCTGCATACGCACGACTGCCAGACTGGACGGGCAGCTGATGCGCAGAGTGCCGGTAGGGCGCAGCTGGTGGCCGAGCAGNGCATTCTGTACCTGATTGGCGTCGGCGATGATCTGCTGGCACTGCTGATAATAGAGCTGGCCATCGGNGGTCAGATGCAGCGAACGGGTGGTGCGGTTGATCAGGCGTACGCCCAGACGCTCTTCCAGGCGGTTGATCTCTTTGCTGATGTAGGACGTGGAGTGCCCGGTAACATCCGCGGCTTTGGTAAAGCTGCCGGCATCGATCACCGTGGTAAAGATCACCATACCGTCCAGCAGCTGAGGATTGTAGGCCATGGATGCCTCGCATAGAGTGTGTGGTTGTATGTGGTCGTGTGCGGTCGAGTTAAGTGTGTGTAGCACAGGATAATGACTTATTCAGAGTCAAATGGAAACAATCATTCCATNTTTGCCTTATTAATCTTTATCGNTGGCTAATATAAAGTGATCAGCAAGTTAGATAACCCGCTTCGAGGACTGATCATGAAAGTTATTGCTTTTGCCGCAACCAATACCAAAGCTTCTATTAACAAACAGCTGGTAACCCATGCCACNAACCTGCTGGCCGCCAACACAGGTGCTGAAATTGAACTGCTGGATCTGAACGATTTTGAAATGCCGATCTACAGCATCGACCGTGAAGTTGCCAACGGCATTCCTGAGCCAGCCAAAGCCTTTTACAACAAAATTGGCGAAGCGGATGCGGTNGTGATTTCTTTCGGTGAGTTCAACGGTAACTACAGCGTGGCCTACAAAAACGTCTTCGACTGGGCATCNCGTATCAGCAAAGAAGTGTATCAGGGTAAGCCAGCCGTTCTGCTGGGCACCTCACCTGGCCCTGGCGGTGCACAGAGCGTGCTGTCCATTGCTGAAGGTTCTGCGCCTTTCTTCGCCATGGAAGTGAAAGCCAAACTGTCTGTGCCGTCTTTCAATGACAACTTCGATACTGAGAAGGGTGAACTGAAAAACCCTGAGCTGGCAGCCAAGCTGAAAGAAGCACTGGCCACGCTCGCAGAGTAAATCGCGCTGAGTCAGTCTGACGGAATATGAACAGCTGAATAAGACGGCTGCTTAAAGAAGTCTGAAAAATCCCGCTGCGGCAAATGCCGTTGCGGGATTTTTTTATTGCCGTTGTTTCGGNTTGCTCTGGCCGCTAATGACCGGCAGCAGTCTCTGTCATGTTACAGCGGGCGTTCAAGTACGGCGACAAACATGGTATCGCTGTCCTGNTGTGGTGCTCCGTGCAANGACTGGCGCAGCAGANGGAATCCCTGTTGCTGCACAAACTGCCCGACGATGGCTTCGTTCTCTTCGATGGCCCAGCTGCAGGTNGCGTAAACCAGAGTGCCCCCGGGTTTCACCGATTGTGCTGCCAGNCTCAGCAGACGCTGCTGCAGTTCATTCAGCTCTGCCGTGTCATCGGCATTAAAGCGCCAGCGGGCATCCGGGTTGCGGCGCCAGGTACCGGAAGAGGTGCAGGGCGCATCCACCAGAACTTTATCGAAACCGCCCTGACGTTCAATTTCTTTCGGCAGACGCAGTGCCTGCTGACCGTCCCAGACAAANGTACGCACGTTGTTGGCGCCAGCGCGTTTTACCCGTCGTTTCAGTTCATTCAGTTTGTACTGATGCAGGTCGGTGGCGACCAGCGCACCTTTGTTGTTCATGCGACTGGCCAGCGCCAGCGTTTTGCCACCGGCACCGGCACCGGCGCAGGCATCCCAGATTTTATCGCCCGGTTGAGCGTNCAGCGCTGCCGCAATCTGTTGGCTGGCGAGGTCCTGAATTTCCAGCTGTCCGCTTTTATACAGTTCGCTGCCCTGAATATTCTTNCCNCCGCGGGCGGCCAGCTGCCCGTGATCGCTGGAGACATTAATCTCCTCATCCCGCAGCGTATGGATGATCTGCTGCAGATAGTCGTCAGTGACCTGGCCGTTGTCGCTGGCCGTGTCCGGCATCTGCAATGGGTTGGTGCGCAGCCACAGTGGCGGCTGCTGATTCTGCAGTGCACAGAAGGCCTGCAGTTCATCCTGGCTCCAGCCGCTTTTCTGTGCCCGTTGCTGCAGGGCATCGGCCCACAGTGGGCGCAGACCCTGCCANAGCAGACCACAGGCCGACAGTGGTGCCTGTNTCGCCTGATGAGCAAAGCTCTGCAGGGATTTACCACGCAGCTCGTGGTCTTTCTGNTGNCGGGCNAAGCCCCANGACTGGCCGCTGANGCGTTCAATCCAGCTCCAGAATGTCAGTGGCTGCANATGGTTGAGACGACCGCTGTTCCAGCTGTCATCCCACTCCAGCCATTCCGCCGCGCTCATGCTATCCGGCATACGNCCGATGAATCTGTCTTCCAGTACACACACCAGCTGCTGATANCGCACGCCTTCCAGCATGGTCTGAGTAATTTTCTGNGCCGGCCAGCGTTCATCCGTTGCCATGCTGCGCATCTGCCCGCGTAACCAGCGGTCGAGNGCNGTNTANGGTGGCTGCTGCAGCCACTGTTCCCACAGTGTCAGCAACGGGTTGCGNGCCTGNTTATGGCCCGGACGGCTGCCGGATTTGTGCGNGGATCTGTTGCNGGTTTTNCTGCTGGTTTTNCTGCTGTTTTTGCTGCGACGGTTACCATTGGCGGGTTTTTTCGGGGGCATGGGCGGACTCTGATGATATCGAGTGGGTGGGNGGGAAGGTCAGGCCGCGCATTCTAACGATTACCGGCCCGCGAATAAAAAGATTTCTGTCATAAATAGACCCGGTCAGGGGCAGAAATACTGTGTCATATTTTTCCCGTGGCCGCCTGCGTATGCCACACAGCAGTNACCTGATGTTAACCGGCAGGCATACAATCCGGAGCTCTTATGACTGAACACAATAATAAAACCCAGTCTGTTGTTATTAAACCCCGGCGCATGGCCTTCGATACCCGTGCTCCCATGCGCAAATATACCTTTGGTGATAANGCCCTGATCAGCACGTTTTTTTACGCGCTGTCGGCTATGTTNCCCGACGGTGAACGCTTTTTTATTCACTCCGTGCGTAACTTCCAGAAAGAAATCGATGATCCGGTGCTGCAGGCTCAGATCAAAGGTTTTATCGGTCAGGAAGCACACCANGGNCATTCCCATGAAGGACTGAACCAGAACATCGAAGCCATGGGCTTTCCGATGAGCGGGCTGGTGNCNCANATGCAGAAACGGGTGGAGTTTCTCAAACGCAGTTTTGGCCCGGCACGTCAGCTGGCTTTGACCGCTGCGATGGAGCATTTCACCGCAGCACTGGCTGAGTATCTGCTGAAATACCCGGAAATTCTTGATGATGCCGACGACACCATCCGTAAGATGCTGATCTGGCACGCGGTGGAAGAAATCGAGCATAAATCCGTAGCGTTCGATGTTTACCGTCAGAAGGTGAACAACGAATTTATGCGTAAGCGGGTGATGGTGATTGCCATGGCTTCGCTGTTTGTCCGGATCGGTTATTACCAGTTCCGCCTGTTGAAAGCGGATGGCCACTTCCCGTCATGGAAAGAATGGCGCGGGGCTTTCAGCTTCTTCTGGGGCAGGAAAGGCATTCTGCGTGAGAATATGCGCTCGTTGCGGCAGTACTTCCGCACGGGCTTTCACCCCTCAGATATCAACCAGCAGGACTTAATCGACCACTGGCAGGAGCGTCATCCGGACGTCGCCGCCTTGCAGACCAACTGACCAACGCGCTGCAGACTGACAGTCTGGTCTGACGTTCAGCCCCCGTTGCCAGGGCCGCAGGGGCTTCCTGCAATTATTGCCGCAGGGGCTTCCTGCGATTATTGCCACAGGGGCTTCCTGCAATTTTTGCCTGAGTACCTTTCTTCACCGGTGTCATTGGGCGGGCTTCTGCCATTTATGCCCACAGTTACGCCCACCGTCTTTGCGGTTGGCCGGAACCTCCGCGCCGATCATCTTTCATACCTTCACACCGGTTACGCTTAAGCTTTGCTATCCGCTGATCGCTGACTTCCGTCAGCTGACCCTTGTAATTGCCTCAAGCGGCCATATATCAGAAACCACAATCAATGAGTGTGTTGGTGAAACCACTCACTCTGAAGACAACCTGGAGTTGCCTGTGCCTTTTCTACTGATTTTTATCATTGTCCCCGTGATTGAGCTGGCTGTGCTGATCAAGGTGGGCTCTTACATCGGCGTACTGTGGACTGTTGCGCTGATTCTTCTGACTGCGTTTATCGGCGTTGGCCTGCTGCGGGTGCAGGGGCTGGCGACCCTGATGCGCGCCAGTCAGCGTATGCAGGACGGTCAGTTGCCAGCCCGTGAGCTGGCCGAAGGTTTTCTGCTGGCCCTGGCCGGCGCGCTGTTACTGACGCCTGGCTTTGTGACCGATGCTTTTGGCTTTGCTCTGTTAGTGCCTGGTGTACGGGGAGCTATGGCTGGTTCGGTGATGAATATGCTGAAAGTAAGAGCGGTGGGCGGCATGCACCAGACCTTCCGTCAGCCAGAGCGCGAAGTACATCCGCAGCGTGACAGTGAGATTCCGCATCATCCTCACCGTCCGGAAGTGATTGACGGTGAGTACAAGCGCGAAGACTGATTTGCGCCAAAAGCGAAATTTTTTCACTTTGGGGTGTTGAAATCTGTTGGCTTCACCCCCAGTAAGCGAAACACAAGAGATTTGGAGCTGCTGATATGAGTCTGCCGCTCCGCTTAACAGCAAACATACAATATTGCTTTAACCATTGGAGATAACCTCAGATGAAAATCCGTCCTTTACACGATCGCGTCGTTGTTCGTCGCAAGGAAGAAGAGCAAACCACAGCTGGCGGTATCCTGCTGCCAGGTTCCGCGGCTGAAAAACCTAATCAGGGCGAAGTGGTTGCCGTCGGTACGGGTCGTATTTCCAACAATGGCGAAGTTCAGCCTATGTCTGTGAAAGTCGGTGACACCGTTATGTTCGGCAAATACTCCGGTTCCAACACCATCGAAATCGACGGTGAAGAACTGCTGATCCTGAACGAAAGCGAAATCTACGGCGTACTGGAAGCCTGATCCGGCAACCATACTGACTAACAACTGATTCAAGATTTAAAGGAAAGATAAGATGGCTGCTAAAGAAGTTAAATTTGGCAACGACGCCCGCGTAAAAATGCTGGCTGGCGTTAACGTACTGGCAAACGCAGTAAAAGTTACTCTGGGTCCAAAAGGCCGTAACGTGGTACTGGAGAAATCCTTCGGTGCTCCAACCATCACCAAAGATGGTGTTTCTGTAGCGAAAGAAATCGAACTGGAAGACAAGTTCGAGAACATGGGCGCGCAGATGGTTAAAGAAGTTGCCTCCCAGGCTAACGACCAGGCTGGTGACGGTACTACCACTGCAACTGTTCTGGCTCAGGCGATTGTTAACGAAGGTCTGAAAGCCGTTGCTGCTGGCATGAACCCAATGGACCTGAAGCGCGGTATCGACAAAGCTACTGCAGCAGTTGTTGAACAGCTGAAAGCACAGGCCAAGCCATGTGAAGACACCAAAGCTATTGCTCAGGTAGGTACTATCTCTGCTAACTCTGATGAGACTGTAGGTAACCTGATCGCTGAAGCGATGGAAAAGGTTGGTAAAGAAGGCGTGATCACCGTTGAAGAAGCGAAAGGCTTCGCCGACGAACTGGAAGTGGTTGAAGGTATGCAGTTCGACCGCGGTTACCTGTCTCCTTACTTCGTAACCAACCAGGAAAAAATGACTGCAGAGCTGGATAACCCGCTGCTGCTGCTGGTCGACAAAAAAGTCGACAACCTGCAGGAACTGATTCCGGTACTGGAAAATGTCGCTAAATCCGGCCGTCCACTGCTGATCATCGCTGAAGACGTTGAAGGTCAGGCTCTGGCAACTCTGGTTGTGAACAACCTGCGCGGTACGTTCAAAGTCGCTGCTGTTAAAGCTCCTGGCTTCGGTGACCGTCGTAAAGCCATGCTGCAGGACATCGCTGTTCTGACTGGTGCTCAGGTTATTTCTGAAGAAGTAGGTATGTCTCTGGAGACTACTACTCTGGATATGCTGGGCAACGCCAGCAAAGTTGTAATCAGCAAAGAAAACACTGTAATCGTTGACGGTGCTGGCTCTCAGGACGACGTGAAAACCCGCGTTGATCAGATCCGTGCTGAAATCGCTAACTCTACTTCTGACTACGACAAAGAAAAACTGCAGGAACGTGTGGCCAAACTGGCTGGCGGTGTTGCAGTGATCAAAGTCGGTGCTGGTTCCGAAGTTGAAATGAAAGAGAAAAAAGACCGCGTTGAAGACGCGCTGAACGCTACCCGTGCTGCGGTAGAAGAAGGCGTTGTTGCTGGTGGTGGTGTTGCTCTGGTTCGCGCTCTGTCTCAGGTTACTGTTGAAGGTGACAACGAAGATCAGAACGTGGGTATCGCTCTGGCACTGCGCGCTATGGAAGCGCCTATCCGTCAGATCGCTTACAACGCCGGTGCCGAAGGCTCCGTTGTGGTTGATAAAGTAAAAGCCGGTGAAGGCGCGTTCGGTTACAACGCTGCGACTGGTGAATACGGTGACATGATTGCTCAGGGTATTCTGGATCCTGCCAAGGTGACCCGTTCATCCCTGCAGGCTGCAGCGTCTATCGCTGGTCTGATGATCACTACCGAAGCCATGGTTGCTGAACTCCCTAAGGAAGAAGCACCAATGCCTGATATGGGTGGCATGGGCGGTATGGGTGGCATGGGCGGCATGATGTAATCATCCCCCGGCTACTTAATACGCTGAAAAAACCGGCCTTTATGGCCGGTTTTTTTATGCCTGTAGCACACGACTTCTCGCATATCTTCAGTCATATGCCTTAGCTGTATCGTCGTTCTTTTTGCCCGGAGTAGCAATAAAGTCTCAATTCTTATTTGATAATCATTTGCATTTGAGTAATATGTCGGCAACTGCAAATGATAACCAATATTATTAAGGAGAGAAGCATGAAGCCTATTCACCACCTTCTGTTTCTGGTGATTGCCGGAAACTTTACTCTGCTGGCAGCCCGGCCAGCGCTGGCCGACAATGATGAAAAAGCACTGGATAACGTGGTCACTACGGCCACCCTGAGTGCCCGTTCATCTGCGGATGTCCCGGCATTTACGACCGTAGTCACTGCCGACGATATCGCCAAAACCTCGGTTAACAGTCTGCCGGATCTGCTGCGTAACACAGTCGGCGTGAACAACCTGAGTAACGCCGCTGGCCGTGATGAACTGCAGATCCGGGGTCTTGGTGGTGAATACACGCTGGTGCTGGTGAATGGTAAGCGGGTGTCGTCCGGCGGTGCTTTCGCCAAAGGCAGCGATGCCGACTTAAGCTCCTTCCCGCTGAACAATATCGAGCGTGTTGAAGTGATCCGCGGGCCGATGGCAGCGATTTACGGCTCTGATGCCATCGGCGGGGTGGTGAATATTATTACCAAAGCGCCGACCGACGGGTTCTCCGGCTCGGTTACCGGCGAGTACCGTGATGTTGTTTCCGGTGATGGTGGTGACCAGTTCCGCGTCAGTGGCAACCTTTCCGGCAAGATGACCGATAAAGTGGGGTTTGATGTGACGGTGGAGCGTCTGCAGCGCGATGCCTGGTTTTCCGATGACGATGCCGAGTCGGCGGACGAAGCGCCGCTGATGGAAGAAAAAGACACCACCAATCTGCGCTCAACCCTGATGCTGGAGCTGACGGATAACCAAAAACTGGATATGGATTTTGGTTACGTTAAAGACGACCGCCCTTACGGTATTTACAGCAGTGATGGTGCTGTACGGGCACAAAAGCTGAATCGTGTGGACCTGGCGCTGACTCATACCGGTAACTGGGGCTGGGGTTCGACTTCGGCTTATATCAAGCGTGAAAACAGCCGCGTGGATGATTACAACACCAGTTATAACGTTGTGCAGCACAATACTCAGGAGCAGAACACCTACGCCAAGTTTTATGCCTCCCTTGCTTCTGACTGGAATAATCTGGTGGCCGGGGTGGACTACCGCCATCAGGACCTGAGCGACGATGTGAATTACACAGAATCCGGCGGTTATTCTATCGATCAGCTGGCAGCGTTTGCGCAGGACGATGTTTCTTTTGGTGATTTCACCCTGTCGCTGGGTGGCCGTCTGGATAATCACGAAGTGTTCGGTAATCACTTCTCTCCAAAAATTTACGCCCTGTACCACGTGACAGATTCGATCACAGTGAAAGGTGGCGTCAGCAAAGCCTTCAAAGCACCAGACGGCCGTGAGCTGAGCCCGGAATATCACGAAATCAGCTGCCATGGTGGCTGTTATATTCCCGGTAACCCTGATCTCGACCCGGAAACCAGTACCAGTTACGAAGCTGGTGTTGAAGTTCGCCAGGCCTCCTGGGATCTGACCGCCTCCGTATTTAAAAACAACGTAAAAGACCAGATTCAGCGTCTTCTGCTTGGGAGTGGTACGGCTGCTGACCCTTACGACGCTTCCTGGATTAACATCGATAAAGTCGAAACCAGGGGTTATGAACTGGCGGCGTCTGCAGACGTTATGCGCAGTTTATCTGTGTCCGGAAACTATACCCGTCTGATCGCCAAAGACGGCGACGATGCCTATGTCGAAGACCGCCCGCAACATCAGGCCAACCTCAGTGTTGACTGGCGTGCGACAGATGCGCTGACCGCGACAGTAACCACTAACTATATTGCCGGCATGCAAAGCAGCGCCTGGACAGGCAGTGCTACACAAACGGGTAGTCTGCCCAGCTATTTTCATACGGATCTTGGCGTCACCTCTGTGCTCAACAGCGCCTTTACGTTGCGTGGAGGCGTGAAAAACATAGGCGATTCGCGTACCGATAAAATGGAGAAGGGTGCACTCACCTATTCCACCAATGAGCTGGGCCGTAACTACTACATCAGCGGTACTTACAGCTTCTGAGTCACCTTCCTGGCCGCTGTTCAGGCCCGGCTCTGGTGTTGGTTAAGGAGTTGGTTCGGGGAATGGCAGAGGCGGGGGTGGAAAGCAGCAAATATAACAATTGCCTTTGATAATCATTTGCATTTATGTATAATGACGGCTTCTTTTATGCGCGGATGCAGCTGCCTGTATATGGCACAGCTGTGTCCCGGATTAAACCACGCCAGTATCTGGCTTATGCCACGTCTGTGTTTTTGCGGAGGATAAAATGGCTGCACTGTTTTTGATAATGACGCTG
This sequence comes from Oceanospirillaceae bacterium, assembly GCA_002706025.1. Lineage (GTDB taxonomy): Bacteria > Pseudomonadota > Gammaproteobacteria > Pseudomonadales > Oceanobacteraceae > Venatoribacter. The sequence goes on along the minus strand of PAJK01000075.1, from coordinate 26,889 downwards.
CTGGGTTGTGTTCTGCTGTATCTGAGTCATCCCAATCAACGTTGGCTTGCAAGACCGTTACCGGTTATCGGTGGGCGCTGGTCAGGACTGGTACTGGTGATCACCGGGTTGCTGGTGGCCATCAGCTACCTGCCGGTAAATGCTGCCTTGTTTGCCTGGCTGGTTATGATGATGCTGGTGATTGGTCTGCTGCCATTTGCTTTTCTGTTAAAGCCGGATGCCGGAGATCACACTGGTGGCCGCTGATCAGAACACAGTAAACAAGGCTCCAGTGCTGAACAGTGATGGGAAGGCAGTAGTGCGGGATAAGTTACAGCCTGACTGGTGGCGCAAAATTTTTGCCGGCACTGTGCTGGGGGGCGCTACGGCTTATGGTCTGGTGGGTATTTTTGCCTGGGCCGGTCCGGGTGGTATCAGCGCCACGGACAAAGTGCAGTTCAATATGTGGATGGCGGCACTGCTGTGGCTGCTGATTTTCTCTTTCACTTTCTTATTTCGCAGCGGAAATCAGGCGCTTATTTGGCTGGGGGGCTGCGCTGCAATAAGTCAGCTGCTGTTGTTTGTTGTGCGCGGAGCCCTGTTATGAAAATCCGCAGCGATATTATCCGTGTGTACAAAACACCGCACACCTGGGTAGGGATTACCTCCGGGCTGCTGTTATTTATCGGTTTCTTTGCCGGCGCGCTGACCATGTTTAAGCAGCCTGTTGATGCCTGGGTCAGCCCGCCGCAGCAAAAACTCAATCAGGTCAGTACGGCGCAGCTGGATCTGTTAGTACCTCAGGTGCTGACGCAGCATCCGGAGGCCGGGCGTGGTTTCTCACTGTATTTAACCGATGACGCACAGGTGTCGGCCCCTATGGTCTGGGAAAAGCCGGAAGAGGGCGGTGGTCGTGGACATCACCGTCTCGATCTGGATGCTGACATCTGGCAGGCGACTCTGAATACAGACAATACATTGATTGCTGAGCCGGTTCAGCCGTCTAAGCTCGGTGACTTAATCGATATGCTGCACCGCACCGCCGGATTTCCTGATCCGCATTGGGGTACATACTTAATGGGCATTGCCGGTGCTCTGTATTTTGTTGCGCTGATTTCCGGGCTGATTATTCTATTGCCGTCTTTGGTAAAAGATTTCTTTATCGTTCGCGCGGGAAAAAATCGTAAACGTTTCTGGCTTGATGCCCATAATGTGATTGGTATTACCAGCCTGCCATTTCATTTATTAATTGCTCTGACCGTCGTGGTGTTTGCCTTTCATGACGAACTTTATGCCGGGCTGCAGGAAGTCGTTTATCAGGAGCAGCCAATGTTCGGTGGTAATGCCGCCAGGGCGCGTGGTGGTTCCGGTAATACACCGCTGAATGCACAGGAAAAAACGCTGGCTGCGCCGTCTTTGCTGATTGCTAATATTCATGCAAAGGCACCGGAATACCAACTCACTCAGCTGCGTTATATGGGGCTGGATGGTCCGCGGGCGGCGGTCAGGGCGTACATATACCATCCGGATTATCTGGTGCGCGGGCCGGTAACCGCTTACCTTACACTGGACCCTTATTCCGGCGAAGTGACTTCGGATAATTATATGCCGGGTAAGGGTACGCCCTGGGCAGAAACTGTGATGCATTTCTTTGCCCTGCATTTTGGCAGTTATGGTGGAACACCGGTACGCTGGGTGTATTTTCTGCTGGGTTTAAGCGGTGCGTTTCTGTTCTATTCCGGTAATCTTCTGTGGGTAGAAAGCCGCCGTAAAAAGCAGAAACGTGATCAGCCGCAAGTACAGCAGCCAATGAATACCCGGTTAATGGCATCCGCTACAGTCGGCATCGCATTGGGCAGTATGGCTGGAGTCGCTGCTGCTATGCTGGCAGGCAAGTGGTCGATTGCTTTTAATTACCATAACACCAATGCGCTGTATCCGCAGGTGTATTACTGTGTCTTTCTTGCTTATGTTGTCTGGGCGTTCTGGCGTGGTGCTGCCAGGGCGTCGGTGCCATTATTGACTGTGTGTGCAGGATTAACGGCTGCAATTCCCTTCAGCAGTCTGCTGGCGCTGCTTGCCCCGTTAACCGGAATAAATAACGGACTGTGGATTAATACCGACACGGCCAGCCTGGCCGTTGATGCTACTGCTTTTGTGCTGGCGCTGATGCTCTGGTTTGCTGCCCGGCGCACAGCAAAGCGCCTTCAGTCTGCGAACAGGGATACTGTCTGGACAACCGCAGATAATGAACAGACATCACCCGCGGCGCTTACAGAAACGGCTGCCGCTAAAGGCTGACGCATAAATGACGGATGCCCAGACAGCGGATCAGTTTCGGGTCAGCTCAAAACGATTGAGAAAGTGGTCAAGTATATAAGCTGTAATAAGCACCAGAGTAACTGCCACAATTACCGACGTGAAACGGTAAATAGCCGAATACAGCATGTCGCCGTGGGGTGACAGATATTGGCCGAATAAAATACCCAACGTGGTCAGCGCGCCAAAGCCAACAGCGGATCCACTGCGCTCCAGCAGGTGCAGTTTGGCGGCGATTAATACGGTAATAAACATGGCCACTACAACCAGCGCCAGATGCTCAATTAAATCATTCAGTAACAACTGCACAGTAATGCCCAGCGCACAGCCATAGGCTACCCCTTTGCTGCGGTTAATCGCACTTGTAATGGAGCCCTGATAGGTCATCGGGAACAGAATCAGAATGGTGGCTACCTGAGCAGAAAGAGAATCCCGTAAATCAAAGATCTGGAATATTATGTAGGATAAAGTTGCCAATATAGCACCCAGCACCGTGCGATGATTGATCTGCGATGGTGTCAGTGGAGGCCTTGGCGGCATGTTCGGCGTTTCATGTTCCGGGATTAACCAATACAGAATCACACCACTGAATACTGAAATAAGACTGGCCAGTACGGTGGCAATCATCATGTCATTTATACTGGTGTCGGTATAGCTGCCAAAATGCAGTACGGTGGATACGGTTACCAGACCTGAGGCTCCGAGCATAAAGTAAGGCGTACTGGCCATCAGGCGGAAGTGAAAAGCAAAGACAAAAAATACCGCGATAATCATCAGTGTTGGATATGGATCAAACAGAACCTTTAACAGCCATATTTCGACCACGTTCAATAAGCTGGCAACGATGAATTCAACCGATATGTTGCGTGTAAACATGGGCACCATGCCCAGCAGCAGCATGGGAAAGACGGCAAAGAAAATGCCGTACGGCCAGTCCATGATTTTACAGATTGAAAAACCTATGCAGCTGCCAAGCGCAATGCGCAGCAGGCGGCGCTGCTCAAACGGTGTGAGATTAGTTTCCATATTCAGAAGCGGCCGCAGACTTAATAGATATAACGCAGCAGACTGATAATGTGCATCTGCAGGCTGCCAATCATTTTCATAATACTGCTGTCACTGGCGGCCAGCATTACCGTTGCGCGGGAACCGGTGACCAGAGTATCCGGCACTTTGGTTTCTTCCATATCAAGATACACACGGACGCGTTGAGCATCCCGCACCCAGCGGTCACTGTCATCAGGGTGTGCCAGTAAACCATCAGCCTGCAGCTGGCCCTGAGCAACACCAAGGTCGCGTCCGGTTAATTGTGCTGCAAATACTTCACCAGGAATGGCATCAAATACCACCCAGGCTTTTACATCATGATCAACGTGGCTGAGACTTTTTTCACGAAAGTCAGCGGTAATACGTTCGTGCCCGATAGTAACCAGCGACATCAGCGGCTGATTGGCGCTGGCCTGCACGCCTGGCATTAATTGCAGGTTGGAAATAACACCATCTTCCGGCGCGATAATCTCGGTACGGGACAGGTTTAACTGCGCCTGTTTTACCTCATTCACTGCCATGCGTACACGCAGGTTCTGCTCACCGGCATCACCAAGATTTACTTCAGCGGCATTACGGTTTTCGATGGCGGCATTCAGTCGGGCTTTGGCAGCCTGTGCCTGAGTCTGTGCCTGATCAATTTCCTGCTGGCTAACCATGTTGCGTTCCACCAGAGAGCGGATACGGTTCAGTTCGCGGATTGCTTCTTTTTCATTGACCTGGGCTTCGGCGACATTCGCTTCAGCCTGCGCCAGCTGAGCTTTTAATGTGGCGTTGGTCTGGTTTACTTCGCGCAGTGCCAGTTCGGATTTCTCTAATGCCAGTTCATAATCCCGCGGATCAATACGGAACAGAACATCGCCGGCATGTACCAGCTGGTTATTTTCGACGATGACTTCCGTTACTTCGCCGGATACCCGCGGGGCGATGGCTACTACCGGCCGATAGAGCATGGAGTACGAACTCATCGGTGTGGTCATGTCGGTGACAAGAATGTAAATCAGAATCAGCAGAAACAGAATGCCTGCGCGCTTCATCCAACGGTTAAAGTGTAAATCGGTCGTCATTTTTTAATTGCCTGCGTACTGTGTTGCGCGTTGTCGATAATCTGGTTCAGGCATTCGTGTAATACCTGACGTTGTTCACGGGAGAGCCCGTTGAGTAATTGCTGCCTGCCTTTTTTCGCCATGCTTTCTACATCGCTGAGAATCTGCCGGCCTTTTTCGGTCAGCCACAGAGTGCGCCGTCTGGCATCCTCTGCACATTGGCGGCGTTCGATCAGTCCGGATTCTTCCAGGTGCTGCAGTGTGCGTACCATAGAGGGCTGCTCGATGCCGATATCCGAAGCCAGTTCACTCTGACTGCAGCCTTCATTCAGACGGCCGAGATGGAGCAGGGCAATCCAGCGTGATTGGGTCAGCCCCAGTTCTTCCATATAGAAGTCGACGGTATGACGCCAGTTGAATGCGGCGCGGGCCAGCAGCCAGCCCAGGTTCTGTTCCATTTAAGGTTCCCGGCAGGAGGGTTATTTAGTTAGCATGCTAAGTAATTTAGCATATAGTTAGCATGCTAAGCAATTATGTCGCACGCTAAACCGCTGGCAAAAGAATGACAGCAGGAGAGAAAGTCAAAAGGGATAACAAGAAACAGAAACTCATAGCAGCAGGCGTCTGCTCAGCGCTGAGCGGCTGACGGTTTAAATCCGTTCAGCCAGCTGCTTTAGTATCTGTTCAAAGGCGCTGAGGTCGGTGTAACGCTGTTCCGGTGGGGCGTCGCAGGTAATAAAAATGCCGTTGGCCAGATAAATACCGCCTTCCAGCATCAGGTTATCGTGCAGGCCGAAGTTCTCGATGGTCAGGCCATCGCGGTCGGTGAGGTGAGCATCGCTGTCTTCTGGCATAGCGCCATGGCCAGAGTGCTGCCAGCTGCGCTCAGTAAATGGCGTTGATACATTGCTGTAGCCGGCCAGAACTTTTCCCAGGCCACGGGCCAGCCCCAGTTCGTAAACGGTGCCGGCATCGGCGCTGGGGCCGCGAAAGGGGGTCAGGTTGGCAATGATAATATCGGCCTGGTGAATCAGGGCTTCGTTTTCCCGGCTGATGGCAAACGCCAGAGATTCATCATCAGCAACGCTGATTTCACTGTCGATCGGAAACAGCCCGTCAAAACCATACTGCTGGCACAAATGCTTTTTCGCCGCTCCGGCTGCGTGGGGATCGGGCAGAAAAACGTCCGGTCCGGCGAGGTAAATCTTTTTCATGGCCATGGGTTTCCTCAGTCTGAAAAAGCTGTCAGCGGATGCGGCTGATCAGTCAATTCTTTCCACCGCAATCTCCTGATACACAGGCAATACCGGCGGGCCGAACTGATTATACACAGCCACGTCTGTGGCATCGCGTCCATAGCCGACCACCACGTAACCGCCGGGCAGATTTGCCTGGGTGGCATCGAAGGTGTACCAGCGTCCGCCAACATAGGCTTCAAACCAGGCGTGCATATCCATCGGTTGCAGATTATGCAGATAGCCTACCACCAGACGGGCAGGAATGCTGATGCTGCGGCACAGGGCAATGCCAAGATGGGCAAGGTCGCGGCATACGCCGGACTGACGCTGGTGCACTTCCACCGCCGAGACAGGTACATCACTGGTGCCAGGTGCATAAAGAATATTGGCTTTCAGCCAGTTTTCGATGGCTTTGACCTGATCGTAGCCAGGCAGTTGTCCGGCGACGATGTCGGTGGCCATATCGCAGAAACGGTCCGATTCGCAGTAACGGCTGGGCAATAGATAACCCAGTACGTCCTGAGGCAGATTGGCGATATCGGTAAAGGGTGCTCCCGGCGCTGAGTCCATCTGCTCTGCGGTTTCCGTCTCTGCCGATGTATAAATGGAAAACGGCCCGGGCGGGGTGACCAGTCGCTGACACAGGTTGCCAAAGCCATCGGCGAATTCAAACACCGGAATGTTCGGCTCAAGGCGGTATTCTTTTTTCGCTACCCACTGCTGGGCGCCGCTGCGCAGGCGCAACATAAGAATAAACGGGGTCGGAATGCTGATATCAAATTTCATCTGGCAGCGTGTGCGCAGCCGCATAACATAACTCCTGTTCTGTTGTCTGTGGCGAATGGCTGATGAGAGTTTCTGAACTCAGCACCTGTTGTCAGTATCCGTGGCTGTGAGTTCCGCTGATATCGTAATTGCTTAATATGACATGCGTGTGGGCTGTTCTGACTGCGCTGCGCGCACAAAAAAAGCCGCAACAGCGGCTTTTTGGTGGAGCAGATCAGCGCACAGATCAGTGCGACTGCAGCAGGGTCAGATACTGAGGATCAACATCGCCGGCGACATAGGCCAGACCCAGTTTGTTCAGATAATCCATGCGGTCGCATTTTAACGGGTTCAGTTCCGGCATCTGCTGTCCCAGTTCTTTGTACAGCTCTTTCAGCCACAGCAGATAAATATTGCCTGGTTCCATCAGCAGTGCTGCACCACCGGCATCGGTGATGACCAGCTTGTTCAGCTCTTCCGGCAGTTCCAGTTTAAACACCACAGGTGTTTCTTCCTGCTGCATGTAGAGAGTGCGGGTATGGGCTTTCTGGTTAGCCCAGAAATACGCCAGCTCTTTACTCTGGGTGACGAACAGCGGGTCCTGCTGATCGCTGGCTTCGTGACCAATGGTTCCCAGGGTTTTCATCTGACGTTGCAGCAGTTCGGCATCCCCCGAGCCTTTCAGACCAGAGGTTTTGATGGCTTCGACCAGTCCGGATGCTGTGCCGTGATACCAGATATTCGAGGTCGCAAAGCCGTCGGCGGAAATCAGGTCTGCTGCGTCTTTGAGAAAATCGGGGGTGGTAAATTCTTTCATGGGGTCTGTTCCGGTATGTGCCGGCCGCAACATAGGTCCGGCCGGGCATTCTGCTTATAGTGTTTTTGCTGGTCTGCTTTTCAGCAGTCGCATTGTACCAGCTGAACGCGGTTTTTCAGCTTTTTTGCAGGCGCGTGCGCAGCTGACCATAGATCAGCAGGTAGGCGACGGAGCACAGCAGAGATGCTGCGGTGCCGATATGCAGCCCCAGCGCCGGATACAGGTAAATCACCGCCAGTGCGTACACCGCCAGCGCGCCAATCCCGTCCGGGTAGTGTTTGATGGTGCAGCTGAGGACGTTGGCGCCATGGCTGATGTGCAGGATCAGAATCAGCGGGAAGAAGCTCACCGGGAAAGCCGCCAGCAGACCCGCCCGCGAAGGGCCGAGTACATCGGCCAGCGCGGTAATCAGCAGAATGGATGCGGTCGCAATGGATGCGCGGAACAGCAGGGTAGCCGTTTTGCCCGCCAGCAGCTGGCTCAGACGGTTCTGCGGAGCTGCGCTGTTATCGATATGGGTTTCGGGTATGTGCTTGAACAAGGTGCGGAACAGCAGAATCGCAGCAATGATCACCGCCAGACTGACAGCCGGTGATGGGGGCAGATACTGCAGCAGAAAAGACGATGCTAAAAAACAGCTGAAGCCACTGGCAACGGCCAGTGGAAGCCAGCGCAGGCCGGGTAATTTGCGGATCACCAGCCAGTAACCGAAGGCCAGACAGATCGCCGAAGTAAGGCCGGAGAGGGTATACACAGCACCGGCAGCGGCAAACTCAGCGCCCTGTTGCCAGCCAAAAAAGTACAGTGCGATGGCCGTTCCCAGCGGGAAACCTGCCAGCAGGCCAGCATGACGTGGGCTCATACGCTGAGCGACCTGCGCCAGCAGAACAACGGTCAGAAAGGTGATCAGGATTTTAGCGATAATCAGCACGGATGAATTCTTATAATGTTCAGGGTGCTGATTATATTAGCAACTTTGTCAACTTTGACCTATTGGCAATTTGGCCAGTGCAGCAGCCAACCGGGTCATTATGGGTGACGCACAGCGCTTGTCTTTTCCCTTTATCGCGCTTGTCGCACTTTGCTTTTAGCGAGATGTTTCAGCTGTTTTGCCGTTTTTGTTTAAACCCTGGTTTGTGCCATCTGCCGGGCATCACGAGCGGCATTTTTATTGCCACTGACGGTGGCAGCAACGATAGCTCCTTCTTTCAGCAGGCACCATTGAGTTGACAGCACGGTAGCCGCAGCTTCATCCATCAGGCCTTGCAAAAGCTTCTTCAGGGCGTGCTGCAGGCTGTTCTTATGTGCCCGGCAGGCCAGCAATACCGGATGATCCGGTTCACTGTATTCACCGCTGCTGTTGATAAAAAAACAGCCACGGAAGCCGAGCAGAGTATCGACACGGTCGTTGAACCAGTCATCCAGCGCCATAAACCAGGCGTCGCATAACGCTTCAACGCTTGCGCATTCCTGCAGCTGTGTCAGTAACCACTGACTGAAGATCTGGTCACGATAAGCGATGACGGCCAGCAGCAGATCGTCTTTGGTCGGGAAGTGGTGATACAGGGTTTTCTTGGCAATACCTGATTCGCTCAGTATCTGATTGATCCCGGTGGCGTGAATACCCTGCTGATAAAACAGGCGGAAAGCCGTCTGTACCAGTTCACTGCGCTTGCCACTGCTGTCTCCGGTCTGCCGGGTCTCTGGTGAGTTTGTGGCTGACGCTTTGGCTTTGTTTTGTGCTTTGGTTGGTGAGTCCGGCATGGTTTCGCTCTCATCTGCGGGCGCGGGGAAATGTCCCGTGCAAAATATTTTGACAAGAGTAGACCAATCTGTCTACTATTACTGGTAGACAGGTCGGTCTACCTTTTCAGGTGACCAGATTAACGCTGTAAAAGAACTGACTGCTGACAGGCCTTAAACCCGGCCTTAAAACTGTGCTTAAAAACGGAGCCTGATATGAAAACCGCTGACACCCGATTTCCCCTGCTGAGCGCAGCCTTTGGCAGCCGCGTATTCGCCGCCCTTCTTGCCGGAGGTGGCGCTGCCGCCTGCATCAGTCTGTTGTTGCTGTTGCAGGACTGGCAAAGCACTGCGCTGGTAATGGCACCCTTTGGTGCCACCATGGTGATTCTGTTTGTTCTGCCTGACAGCCCACTGGCGCAGCCGCGCAATATCGTGGGTGGTCATCTGCTGACGACGTTGGCGGGTTTGAGCGTACTGCATTTTTTCGGCGCTGATCCGCTCAGTCTGGGGCTGGCCACCGGATTGGGCATTGCCCTGATGATGCTGACCAATACCACCCATCCGCCAGCCGGCGCCAATCCATTACTGGTGATGCTGACGCAGCCGGGATGGAATTTTGTACTGACACCGGTAATGAGCGGTACCCTGCTGATCGTGCTGTTTGGTGTGCTTTATCACCGCCTGATCGCACGCCGGAATTATCCGCAGCGCTGGTTTTAATCTGTTTGCGCTGATCTTATGCCAGAGTGAATGCTGTGGTGATCAGGGGGAGGGCACGGCTATAATCGCGCCATGAATCAAGCTTCCGACATTCCTTTATCACAGACCCTGCTGGTTATCGGCTACGTCTGGCCGGAACCGGCATCCTCGGCCGCCGGCAGCCGTATGTTGCAACTGATCCGTGCCTTTCAGCAGCAGGGTTTTAATGTGGTCTATGCGTCACCGGCGGAGCACAGCGCCCACGCTGTTAATCTGCAGGCGATGAATATTCAGCCGCAGACCATTGCCCTGAATCACTCGTCGTTTGATGATTTTATTCAGCAGCTGAATCCACAGGCGGTGATGTTTGACCGCTTTATGATGGAAGAGCAGTTTGGCTGGCGGGTGGAAAAATATTGCCCGCAGGCGGTGCGCATTCTCGATACCGAAGATCTGCATTCACTGCGTCATGCGCGCCACGCCATGCTGAAAGCGCAGCCGGATGCTCTGCCGCTCAGGCCCACACCAGAGTTTGCTCACAGTGAACTGGCCATCCGCGAAATTGCTGCCATTCTGCGCTGTGATCTGACACTGATGATTTCAGAATTTGAAATGCAGTGGCTGACAGAGCAGTTTCAGCTACCGCAATCGCAGCTGCTGTATCTGCCATTTATGGAACAGCAAAGCGACGCTACGGATGTACCGGCAATGACAGAACGCCAGCATTTCGTGTCCATCGGTAATTTCCGCCATGAACCCAACTGGGATGCGGTGCGCTACCTCAAAGAACAGATCTGGCCATTGATCCGTCGTCAGCTACCTCAGGCGGAACTGCATGTGTATGGTGCTTATCCGCCGAAAAAAGCCACTCAGCTGCACAATGAAAAACAGGGTTTTCTGGTCCGCGGCTGGGCGGAAGATGCGCATCAGGTGATCAGCAGTGCCCGGGTACTGCTGGCACCACTGCGTTTCGGTGCGGGTTTAAAGGGTAAATTAATTGATGCGGCCCAATGTGGCACCCCGGCAGTGACAACCGCCATTGGCGCGGAAGGCATGTATCATCCTGACAGCCCCTGTGGTCTGATAGCGGATAACGCCAGTGATTTTGCACAACAGGCGGAGCATCTGTATAACGACGAAACGCTGTGGCAGAGCTTAAGCATTAATGGCCGTCAGCTGATCGGACAGCGCTTTGCCTTTGCCGATCACGCACCACGGCTGGCGCACGCGGTAAGTAAAATACAGCAGGATCCCGCGGGCCACCGTCAGCAGCATTTTTACGGTATGATGCTGCGCCACCACAGCATGAAAAGTACACAATATATGGCGCAGTGGATCGAAGCGAAAAACCGCCATACACAAGGTAATAATGAATGAGCACAGAAAATCCCCGCCGCCATCTGGATGGCGTTACCCTGGAAACCATTCTGACAGAGCTGGTCGATGAATTCGGTTGGGTAACACTGGGCGACCTGGTGCGCATTAACTGCTTCCGTTCCGACCCCAGCATAAAATCCAGTCTGAAATTTCTGCGCAAAACGCTGTGGGCCCGGGAGCAGGTGGAAACCGTTTATATCGGCTTTAGAGAAGGCGAGAGCGCGGGAAAAATACGTCAGCGCTTAAAGCAAAAAAGCCAGCCGTCAGCGAAAAAATCTGCGCCGTCAGGTAACCGCGCCGGTTCCGGCAGCAGAACATCCGCTGCTAAAACATCAGGAACAGACCCCTGGGCTAAAGCCAAAAAAGGCAGCGATCAGTAAACTGCGCTGCCTGCTTTTTATTTCCCGGTGCTTAACGCTTAACCCAGTTCTTAACTACTGGCTCTGATCCCTGGCCCTTAACTCCTGGTTTTTAATCCCTGACCCTTAACCCGTGTTTTTTTAACCCATAGTCACGATCGCTTTGCGGAATTTCGCCAGCGCAATGCTGTAAAACACCGCACCGATGCCTGCCAGAATCACCAGCTCCTGCCAGATACTTTCCAGCCCGGCACCACGGTAAAGAATATTCTGCGCCAGGGTAACAAAGTGCGTGGATGGCGAAAACATCATCACCCGCTGCAAAAATACCGGCATGCTTTCCTGTGGCGTCGTACCACCGGACAGCAGGTACATAATGATGACAATCGGGATCAGCAGCAGCGCAAACTGTGCCATGGAGTTGGTCAGAATTCCCAGCATGATCCCCAGCGATGTCACGGAAAACAGATAAAGCACACAGGCAAAGATATACAGCAGCAGTGATCCTTGCACCGGTACGTCCAGCCAGAGCTTCACGACCAGCTGCAGGGATAAGACCGAGGCCACCAGAATCACCAGGCTGTTGGCCCAGATCTTAGCCAGCATAATTTCCGCCGGCGTCACCGGCATCACCAGCAGATGTTCCACAGTACCGTGTTCGCGCTCACGGATCAGCGCCGCACCGGTCAGAATCACTCCCAGAATGGTAATGCTGTTAATCACCTGCATCAGCGAGTTAAACCATACGGACGATGAGTTAGGGTTAAACAGTTTACGGATACGGGTTTTTACTGGCAGCAGATCATCCAGTTGTGTCCCCGGAGACAGAGCATCAATGGCTTCGCGCTGAATAATCTGCTGAATATAGTTCGCACCGTTACCTGCCTGGGCGATGGCGGTGGCATCAACCAGCACCTGAACTTCAGGCTGGCGTCCGGCCAGCACGTCTTTTTCAAAGCGTGGCGGAAACGACACAATAAACAGGTACTCGCCTTTATCCAGTTTTTCTTCAATATCACTGGCGGCTATCTCTACCGGTGTTTTGAACTGCGGCGGTAACAGGGCGGCGGAGATATTACGGGAAAGCGCGGAACGGTCTTCATCGACCACAGCTACTGCGGCATTATTCACATCGTAGTCGACGCCGTTGGCGACGGCATATACGGCGATAGAGAAAATATAAATAATCAGAAAAATCAGCACCGGATCGGAGCGCAGGCTGAACAGTTCTTTTAATCCCAGTTCGGTAACGTTTTTAATATTCATCAGGCTTCCTGCTTCTTCAGACCGAGCCAGGCAAATCCGGTAAACACCAGAATAAAGACCCCGAGCATGACAAAGTTCTGCCACAGTTCCGCCATATCCAGCCCTTTGGTAAAGGAACCAATACTGATCAGCTGATACCAGGATGACGGAAAAGCATTACCGATCAGGTATGCCGGGCCGGACAGCGATGATACCGGTGACAACAGCCCAGAGAAGTTAACCGCCGGCAGAATGCTCAGAATCATGGAAGCGAAAATCGCTGCGACCTGAGTTTTGGTAAAGGTCGACACCACCATGCCGAAGCCTGTGGTGGCAGTAACGTAGAGCAGTGAACCCAACGCCAGAGCAGCCACATTACCGCGCACGGGCAGACCGAATACCACAATGGCCATAACCAACAGTGTGATAAAACTGAGGAAGGAAATCACCACATACGGCGCCTGTTTACCCAGCAGAAACTCCAGCCTTGACACAGGTGTGGAATAAAAATTGGCAATGGAGCCGGTCTCTTTTTCGCGCACAATGCCCACCGCCGTCATCATCGCCGGAATCAGCGCCAGCATCAGCATGATGACGCCGGGAACAATGGCGTAAACGCTTTTAAATGCCTGATTATATTCAAAGCGGTTCTGTACGTTGACCGGGTAAGCTACTGACGTAGCCAGTGAATTTTCCGCGGCGATCTGCTGCAGTTCCTGCAGCAATAATCCCTGAATATAGCCTGAGGTGGTTTCTGCCTTAAACGGCATGGCACCATCAATGGTGATGCCCAGTTCAGGCTCCCAGCCAAGAATAAAATGCTTGCCGAAATCCGGTGGTATTTCTATGAGTAGTGTCAGCTTACCCAGCCGCATGCGTTCAATGGCGTCGGCGTAGGAGGCGGGAGTTTCTTCCTGCTGGAAATAGCGCGAACCCGATAAGCCTTCGGTGAGCAGGCGGCTTTCGCGCGAATGATCGTTATCTATGATGGCGTAGCGGATATTTTCCACGTCAAAGGTGATGCCGTAACCAAAGGTGACCATCAGAATCAGCGGGCCGAACAAAGCAAAGACCAGACGCACCGGATCGCGCTGAATCTCCAGACTTTCACGCCAGGCGTAGGCCCACCAACGGCGGAAATTCAAACCGCGGCTGTGCTGTTGCTGGCTGTGCTGTTGCAGGCGATTCCGGGCTATATCTGCGTCAGCATTCAGAACCTGAGTGTTGTCCGCAGTGTCTGTTTCCTCATCACGGATTCCGGCAGCTTCTTTCAGATAATCAACAAAGGCGTTTTCCAGCGAATCACTGCCACGTTGCTGCGCCAATGCCAGCGGTTTACCCACCGCCAGTACTTTACCGGCGTGCATCAGCGAGATGCGGTCACAGCGTTCTGCTTCGTTCATAAAGTGGGTGGAAATAAAAATGGTCACGCCTTTGTTGCGTGACAGATCCACCAGATGGGTCCAGAACTGATCCCGGGCTACCGGGTCCACGCCTGAGGTCGGCTCATCGAGAATCAGAATATCTGGTTCGTGCAGCACGGCAACCGCCAGCTGCAGACGCTGGCGGATACCCAGAGGCAATTCCGCCGGCAGTTGTTCAGCAATATCCTGCAGACCAAATTCCTGCATCACTGTGTTAATGCGTTGCGCCGATTGCTCATCACCGAGGGCGTACAGTTTGGCGTGCAGCTCGAGATTACGGCGTACGGAAATTTCCGCATACAGTGAAAAACTCTGCGACATATAGCCCACGCGTTTGCGCGTCGCCATATCATCCGGGTCCGGCAGCTGGCCAAACAGGCGTGCTTCTCCGGAAGAAAATGGCAACAGGCCGGTAAGCATCTTCATGGTGGTGGTTTTGCCGCAGCCATTGGAGCCGAGGAAACCGAAAATTTCGCCGCGCTGAATATCAAATGACACATCGTTCACAGCAATAAAATCGCCAAACCGGCGCGTCAGATGCGATGCCTGAATGGCAGGTTCTGCCTGCGCGTCAGTCATGGGTGGCACCACAACCGCTTTGTGCTGGTCGCGTTTTTCCTGTGGTAACAGGGAAATAAACGCACTCTCCAGCGTATCGCAGCCGGTGCGCTGCAGTAATTCCTGTGGGCTGCCGGTAGCGATAACTTTGCCGTCATCCATGGCTGCCAGCCAGTCAAACTGCTGGGCTTCTTCCATATAGGCGGTGGCCACCAGAACGCTCATCTGTGGGCGCTGCAGACGGATACTGCTGATTAACTGCCAAAACTGCTGGCGCGATAACGGATCCACGCCGGTGGTGGGTTCATCAAGAATCAGCAGATCGGGATCGTGAATTAACGCGCAGCACAGACCTAGTTTCTGTTTCATACCACCGGACAGCTTGCCCGCCGGACGATCAAGAAACGGATCAAGGCCAGTGGCTTTGGTGAGCTGCAGAATGCGGCGTTGTCGCTCTTCTGCGCCCTGACCAAACAGGTTGCCGAAAAAATTCAGATTTTCCGCCACGCTCAGGGTGGGGTAGAGATTTTTGCCAAGCCCCTGCGGCATATAAGCAATGCGCGGCTGGCTGCGGCGGCGATGGCTGGCGTCCTGAATATCACCACCAAGCACTTCGACGCGGTTAACGGCGTCTTCTGTGTTCTGTTTCTGCGCCCCTGGTTTTTCAGCTGGCTGAATTTTACGGGTGCCGGAAATAATCGACAGCAGGGTGGATTTACCGACGCCATCCGGGCCGATAAATCCGGCCATGACACCGGCCGGCACGCGCAGGCTGATGTTATCGGCCGCCAGTGTATCGCCGTAACGATGACTCAGGTTGTGCACAATGGCGATATCAGTCATGCCTTTCTCCGCGCAGGGCCAATGTTATTCGCTGACAGCGTTTATTCACTGACGTTTTCAGGCTGAGGCAGAGGCTTGCTGAGCTCTTCGGTCCATGGGGTATGGGGGTCGGTACGCACATACCCCAGACCGCGGATGCCGGTTTTGACCAGTTCTTCGTAGGTGTGCAGCAGATCCGGGCGGATGCTGAGTTTGACGCGGAACATCAGATTATTGCGTTCTTCACTGGTTTCTACCGATTTCGGCGTGAACTGAGCGTCGGTTGCCACAAAAGAGACCTGCGCCGGAATTACATATTGCGGGATCGGGTCGAGTACCAGTTTGGCTTCGTCGTTAAGGCTGAGTTTGCCGGCCACACTGGCAGGCAGAAATACTGTCATGTAGACGTCAGAGATATCCAGAATGGTGACCACACGGCCCCCGGCAGACAGCACTTCACCGGCCTGGGCCAGCAGATACTGAATGCGGCCATCGCGCGGTGCTTTAATCTCAGTGTCTTCCAGCAGGGTCATCAGTTCCGCACGTGCCGCACGGGCTGCTTCGGTGCTGGCCTCCGCGCGGTTAGCAGTGGCTTTGCTCAGGCGCAGGGCGGCTTTGGCTGAATCGTATTGGGTCTGAGCCTGATCCAGGGTTTCCTGAGGGGCAACGCCTTTGGCGAACATGGATTTGGCGCGTTTCAGATCACTGTCGGCCAGTTTCAGCTGAGCTTCGCGCTGTTCAACACCGGCGTCGGCTTCTTCATAGGCTAATTCGGCGGCGGCAATCTGAGCTTCAGCTTCACGTTTGCGCGCCAGCAGCTGTTGGTTGTCCATGCGTACCAGCAGGTCGCCTTTGTGCACCAGCTGACCTTCTTTCACCAGTACTTCCGCGACCCTGCCAGCGGTTTTGGTGGCTACCTGAACCTGTTCCGCTTCAAGTCGGCCATTGGTGCTGTACAGGCCTTCCGGCAAGGTATTCTGATGGAGAAAATGCCAGCCCAGTGTGGCTCCGGCAATCACAACGATCAGCAGGGGGATAAGCAGCGTCTTTCGATCCATGGGGTGCTCCGGAAATCATCAACTGACAGAACTATAACGGATTTTCTCAGATTCGCTATTGATGAATGTCCTGCCTTTCGCCATTTGTGAAAGAAACAGGCCGATGTTCATCGATCTGAAATATTCGCTGCGCCGGACTGGCTTGTTAAGCGTAACGGTACGGACGTAGCAACTGCATTGTCCACTATTGATAGAAACATTTAAATAGTGACGTGGCAGTGCTGGCGTTCTGGCGGGTAAATATCGCTGGGTTATTGATCTGGCTTACCCGGCACGCGCAGGTTATGGAAGAAGCGGGCGGAAATGCCGTGGATAAAAATACTCAGCAGAATGGTGAGCACCGTAGTGGCAAACAGTTCACGCACCGCCGGGCTTGCCATACCGGTCTGTTCGACGACTAACAGCAGGTAAATAATGCTGGCGATACCACGTGGCCCAAACCAGGATAAAAACAGCCGGGCACGCAGCGGCAGACCTGAGCCGGTGAGGGAAATCAGCACCGGAATAATGCGCATCAGGGTCAGGGCGAATGGTGCGTAGATCAGACTCTTTACGGTAACGTCAGGCAGAGCGTCGGTGACGAAAATCAGACCGAAGAAAAAGAACACCAGCAGGCTGAGTAATTGTCCTTCGGCCTCGCTGAATTCTTTAATGCGTTCCTGCACTCTCTTATAACCCGGGCGCATCAGCAGGCCGGCGACAAAGCCGGCGATAAAGCCGTTGCCGTTCAGGGCTTCGGCACCGGAATAAGCCAGCAGGGCCAGCGCAATGGCCGCCAGACGTTGGTACATGGGAGTTACCAGCTGATAACGACAGGCAATGTGCACCAGCCAGCCGCCGCCGCGACCACTGAGAAAGCCCCACAGTGCGCCGATAACAAACTGCTCGCCAATAAAAGCCAGCCAGTACCAGTGATCAACACTGGCATCGGGTTGTTGCAGGCTGATAAACAGAGCCAGGGCAAAAAGTAATATGGGCAGGGCAATGCCATCGTTCAGGCCGCTTTCTACGGTAATGGAATGGCGCAGGGATTCGTCGATGTCTTTGCGGCCAAAGATGGACTGCGCCAGTGCAGCGTCAGTGGGGGTGAGCATAATCGCCATCAATAATGCCAGCAGCCAGCCACTGGCGAACAGCGCCTGTGCCGCCAGTGTGCCCACGACAATGGTCAGGGGCAGACCCACCGCCAGCAGACGCATGGGCAGAATTTCAAATTTCACCAGATGAGAGAGTTTGATCTGACTGGCGTCGGTAAAGAGGATAATGGCCAGACAGACTTCGGCGAGAAACATCAGGTTATGGCCGTCATCGTCGAAGTTGGCGATGTTAAACACCAGCGGGCCGACCAGAATGCCCAGAGCGGTAAACAACATGGGGGCGGTGAACGCCTGCTGCTCAGTCCAGCGTGACAGCAGGGCATAAGTGAAAACAGCACCGGCAAGAATCAGTGCCATTGGCGTATCAAGCATAATCAGTCATCTTCCCAGATAACGCGTAATGGCTCGCCGAAATCGTCGTAAATAATTTTTTTGCGCGGCTTTTTCGCCCGCGTGGGCGCTGCCGGGCGACGGTTGTTCTGACGTCGTTCTTCTTTGCGCTGATCGAGGGTTTTCATCACGTCGGACAGTGGTGTGCGCGCTTCCCGCGGTTTCTCAAAGCCCAGTGAGCGGTCGTTATAACGGCCATCGACCAGGCCGGTTTCCCCCCGGTCAACCTGGCGCACGGAACCACCGTGATCGAGGAAATCCTGAACTTCCTGATCCAGTTGTTCGCGTATCTCACGTTTGCTCCGATGCTTTTTCATATCAGTGCCGGGGTTAGGTCAAACGGTCAGTATAGAGGATCGTGCGCGAATAAAAATCCCTGTATTTGTTCGCCTGCGGCCAGTCTGCGTCCTTTTCTGCATGGCAAACACGGTTGTTGCTGCGGTGGGGCTCTGTGCGCCGGGCGGCATTAACCTGAGAGCAGGACCAGTCGCTAAACCCGGTGCTAACGCAGACGCTGACCCCTGTGCCGGCGGACAACGAAAAAATAGCGCGCGGTCAGCAGCAGGGCACCGGCCAGATAGATTGCTGCCAGTGACCATTTGCTTGTGGCAGCAACGCCGGCGATGAGCGTCCACGGATCGCTGGCCTGGGACTGCAGTTGCAGCCAGGGTTCGTGAATACTGTTTTCCACCACATCCAGTGCTGCCATCAGGATGGCCGGCAGCAGCAGCCAGGACCAGCGCGGAGACAATTCATTGAGATTCATCAGCCAGCTGGTCAGCGACAGGGCCAGCAGTCCATACCAGACCGGATGAATATGATCGTAAGCGAAGTGCTGCTGCAGTGCGTTTAACTGGGCAGCGGAAATGCTGTTCAGCAGGGCGTTAAACTCCGCGGCGCTGTAACTGAACTGGAACTGAAACAACAGGGCTTCGGCGTTGCCAGCCTGCAGTGTGCGGGCGATCAGGGTCTGGGAAACGATATAAATCAGCAGAAAAATAACAGCAGGCAGCGGATGTCCGAGCCAACGGCGCAAGGCGTTCATAAAAATCCTTTTTATTGTTTGTTGTGATTATTCAGAGCTTTGCTCTGTTTGTATTCTGCTGAGGCTGCCACAAAGTCTGCCGCTTCTCCAGCGTTACCTGACCAGCGTTGCCTGACCAGCTTTGCCCGACCTGATGGGCGGCGGCTTTGTTTTTGCCGGCTGGTGCGACGGCGGTGATTCTGGCAAAGTCCGGTGCATAAGCGTTTGTGTTCAGCAGACAGTTATCAGATATCGCGACTGAAAAGGAAACAGCCAATGCGCAGTGGACGACAGCAAAAACCGGGAGTTAAACAGCGCAGAGGAGGTTGGTTCATTGTTGTATTTGGCGGGATTTTTCTGCTCGCCGGGCTTGCTGTCATCTTCTTTATGGCGCTGTCACCGCTGCTGAAATGGTATGGCAGTCAAAGCTGGCTGCCGGTCAGTGCACAGATCGAAATGCTTGAACTGGATTCCCGCCGCAGCGATAACTCCGATACTTATCGGGTGAATACCCGTTATCGTTTTGATTTTAATGGTGCCAGCTACAGTGGCAGTGACGCCAGTCTTTACGATGGCTACGACAATATCGGCAGCTACTGGCAGGAACTGTACAGTGATCTTAAGCGGCATAAGCAAAGCAATAGTGCTGTTGTCTGGGTTAATCCGCAAAATCCTGATGAGTCTGTGCTGGATCGCAGTATCCGTCCGGTGATGTTGTTGTTCAGCAGTCTGTTCGGTCTGGTGTTTGCTCTGGCCGGAGCCGGCATTATCTGGTTTGGTCGTCGCTCAGGCAGTAAAAGTTCACGTTATGCGGCATTAAGCAGTCTGGCAGATGCCGGTGGTCATGAGGCAACAGCGGCCCGTGCGGCATTCAGTCAGGGCATCCGCAGCAGTGCCCGCAGCAGTTACCGGGTGATGATGGTTGTTGGCATTCCCTTTATTCTGATTTCGTTGCCGATCATGGTCGCAGCCATTCCTGATGCGTTGCGCAGCGGGGATTATGCTGTGCTGCTGGTGCTTATTTTTCCGCTTACCGGGGCTGGCATGGTGTTCGGCGGACTTCGTATGCGCTCCCGGTTTTTGCGCATAGGCGCCACTCCGTTTTTCTGTGATCCGTTGCCTGGCTGCTGTGGTGGCCAGGTGGGCGGCTATTTTGAAGTAAACAGCGGTCGCTTCAGTCAGCGCCCGGAAATACGTTTGTGCTGCATCGATACCTACACCACCGGCAGCGGCAAAAACCGCAGCACGCATCATCGGACTGTGTGGCAGGAAAGTGTCGTGGCAAGCGTTGATATGCTGGCCTCTGGTCAGCGTCTGCGGGCGGTATTTGATGTGCCGGATAATCTGCCGGAAAGTGAACAGACCGAAGGTTGCCGCGGCACTGTCAGTTGGGAAATTCAGTGCGAAGGTCTGCTTAATATGGCAGGTCCGGGGGCGGCAGAAACGATGGAATTTTCCCGCAGCTGGGAGGTGCCGGTGGTACGCGGTCAGCAGCGTTCATCCTGGCAGCCACCGGTCAGTCAGCAGGCGCAGGATCGCAGTGAAAAACAGCAGCGTTCGCTGGAATCAGCTGCACGTCAGATCAGCACCACCGCGAGTGCTGGCGGTTTGTCACTGGACAGCGCGGCAGGGCGCAATAAGGCGGTCTTTTTACCCCTGTTACCCATGGGATTTATATTTGCCGCTGTCGGTGTTTTTCTTACCTGGCAGGCCAGCCTGGAGGGCGGGGCTTTGTGGGTTATGGGGCCGGTGTTTGCATTAATTGGCGGCCTGCTGTTTGTCATTGGTGTGTTTGTACTGGGGCGTGGACTGGAATGTCAGATCGAAGGGCGTCAGGTGACCATCGTACGACGCATGTTTGGTAAACCTTTGTACAGCCGTTCCGCCACGATCCGCTCACCACAGCAGATTCATCTGGATAAGTCGGTGACGGCCACTTCCGGTAAACGACAGACAGATTATTACCGCCTTAAGCTGCACAGTGATGACGGTAAAAAGCTGACGCTGGCAGAAGGTATTGCCGGGCGGGATGCCGCAGAAGCGCTGCGTCAGCGTATTGTTGAGCAGCTGAGCCGTGAGCTGGATGAGGAATTGACCTGATCATCAGATAATTTCCGTGGCGTGGGGTCACAGTAAGGGATATCTTGATTACACTTATATGTGGAAGCATGATCCTTACAGCGCTTGTGAGCGTCATCATGAGTAAGACAGGGAGCAGGGAATGCAGTTGCACGACGAGTTCGAACAACAAAGCCTGAAACTCCGCCAGCGTCTGATGCTGGTGGTTGTGCTGACTACGTTACTTACCGCTTTTTTATCTGTTTCTCTGCATTTCTGGTTCAGCCGCGATATGGCGCTGGAATCCGCGGAAGAACAATATCGTCTGACCGCGACAGCAACACGCAATTATCTTGCGCACATGGACGCAAGTGCAGTGGAAACCGTACAGGTGCTGTCACATTTCCCGGCGCTGATCAAACAGGATAAACAACGCGGCCCTTGGATTAATAATGGCACGCGGGAGTTATTTGCCGAAGTGCTGCGCACTAATCCGGTATTTTATGCACTTTATGTCGGTTTTGATGACGGCGATCTGTTTGAGCTGGTGAACCTGAACAGCAGTGAAGTTATCCGTCGGCAACTGAATGCCACTCCGGCTGACCGTTGGGTTGTTATTGCTGTAGAAGGAGAGGGCGCGCAGCGCCAGCGTCGTTTTGAATATTACAGCCGTGACTTTGAACTCAATTTTTCCCGCTCTGAAAGCAGTGATTATGATGTGCGAGAGCGCATCTGGTTTACCCGGGCCGACGCGCAGGGTGTGAGCAAAACCCGGCCTTATCTGTTTCAGCATCTGCAGGCGCCGGGTCAGAGCTTCGTTAAAAAACTGCCGGGAACGGATCACGTACTGGCACTGGATATTACCTTCTCCACCCTGTCTTCTCACCTGCGCGCACAATCATTAAGTGCTTATGGTGAGCTGTATCTGTACCAGCAGGACGGCAGTCTGCTGGCCAGTAATCACAGCGATAATGCCTATCGCCGGCTGCCGCCGGTGAGCCCGATGAAATTAACTGAGCAGCAGCGTCAGTATGTCAATACGCTGGGAACCCTGCATGTTTCCAATGAAATGGACTGGCTGCCGGTGGATTTTTCCGTCGGTGGTGATCCCAGCGGCTACAGCGTCGATATGATCCGGGTATTGTCACGCATGATCGGTCTGAAAACGGAATTCGTGAATGGTTATAGCTGGGCGGAACTGGTGAATATGTTTAATACCGGCGAGCTGGAAATGCTGCAGCCAGTCGTTGCCATTGATAAAACCCGGGATGAATTAACCCAGCCGGTGATTGATATGCCGTTTGCTTTGGTACGTCGTGCCGATGCGGAAGAAATTACCGATTTAAGCGATCTCAATGGCAAAACTCTGGCGTTAATTGGCGGCTGGTCGATTGTTTCTGTTCTTAATGAAAAATATCCACAAATTAAACTGCAGAGTATGCGTTCCCTGCGCGATGCTTTGCGGGCGGTGGAGCAGGGTAAAGCGGATGCTGCTATCGATGCGGAAGTGGTGTTACGTCAGACGCTGCAGCAGCAGTACATGAAAGGACTGGTGCTGGACACACAGGTGCCGCAATTACTGGATTTACCCCACGCACTGCACATCCGTGTGCGTCCTGAACTGGCACCGCTGAAAGAGATTCTGGATCAGGCTATTGCTGCTGTACCGGCCTCTTCACGGGAATTTCTGCGGCAGAAATGGTTCGCCGAAAGTGAAGTGATAAAACCGGCGAAAATGGCGGTTGTACCCTATCGCCATCTGCAGTTGCTGACGGAAAACCCACAGGGACTGGAGCGGGTTGAGCGGGTGCTTCTTAACGGCCGGGAATATTTTTCTTTTGCTTCCGTGTTTACCCGGGCGCAGAACCCGCCGGAATATTTTGCGCTGGTGATCCCTGCGGAGCAGGTCTACGCCAGATCAATGAAACATTTATGGTTGTCTGTAATCATAATTGCGGCCGTTCTGTTAATTGCAGTGCCTGTGATTCTGGTGCTGTTTGTTGTACGTCCGTTTGAACGCATCGCACAAAAACAGTATGAGCAGAACGATTCCGATTACATGATCTGAGGTTTGCAGTGCAGGCGCTGCGTCCCGGACATTAACCAAAGGATGTGAATATGATCGATTACCAGCTGCAGGGCAAAAAAGCCATGATTACCGGCGGTGCTTCCGGCATTGGTCTGGCGACGGCTCAGGTACTGGCAGCGTCCGGTGCGGCGATTGCCCTGTGGGACCTGTCAGAAGACGCATTGCAGGCAGCCAAAGCACAGATCACCGCAGATTATGATGTGCCCTGTATTACCCAGGTGGTGGATGTCAGCGATGCTGCTGCTGTTCAGGCGGCCATGGATAACACGGTCGCAGCGCTGGGCGGACTGGATATTGCCGTAAACAATGCGGGGATCGGTGGTCCTTCAGCGAAATCCGGTGACTACACCATCGACGACTGGAACAAGGTTATTAACATCAATCTGAACGGAGTCTTTTATTGTCAGCATGCGGCCATCAATGCCATGCGCGGGCAGAAATCCGGTGCCATTATTAATATGGCGTCGATTCTCGGTCAGGTTGCCTTCCCACAATCTCCGGCCTATGTCGCTGCCAAACACGGTGTGGTGGGCATGACCAAAGCCGCAGCCTGGGAACATGCAGAAGACGGTATCCGCATCAATTCGGTCGGACCCGCCTTTATTCATACTCCGCTGGTGGATAATGGCCTGCCAGCGGAAGTGGTGCAGATGCTGGAAAGCAAGCACGCGCTGGGCCGTCTGGGTAAACCGGAAGAAGTTGCTTATCTGGTGGCCTGGCTGGTCAGCGATGCGGCGTCTTTTGTTACCGGTGCCTATTATCCGGTAGACGCCGGTTATCTGGCTGTGTGACAGGCGTTACACAAACGGCAGCTGCGCTGGACGGGGCAGCTGTCTTCCAGTAGAGTGCGCGGCTCTACCCTTATTCATTCCTCTTTTTTGCCGTTCCGGCTGCCTTTTTAATGACTTTATTCTCCGATCTGGATCTGTGTGATCCAATTCTGCGGGCTGTTTCCGAACAGGGCTACAGCACTCCTTCACCGGTACAGGCGCAGGCAATTCCTGCGGTATTGGCCGGACGCGATGTAATGGCTGCGGCGCAGACAGGTACCGGTAAAACCGCTGGTTTTACTCTGCCTATGCTGCAGCGCCTGCAATCCGGTAAACGCGCCGGTGCTAACCGTATCCGTGCGCTGGTACTGACGCCAACCCGTGAACTGGCAGCTCAGGTAGGCGAAAACGTGGTGCAGTACAGCCAGTATCTGCAACTGAACAGCACCGTGGTGTTTGGCGGTGTGGGTATCAACCCGCAGATGAAAGCCCTGCGTGGTGGTGTCGATGTGCTGGTAGCCTGCCCGGGGCGTCTGCTGGATCTGTATCAGCAGAACGCTGTGCGTTTCGATCAGGTGGAATTTCTGGTTCTGGATGAAGCGGACCGTATGCTGGATATGGGCTTTATTCATGACATTAAAAAGATTCTGAAGCTGCTGCCGGCCAAACGCCAGAATCTGCTGTTTTCTGCGACCTTTTCCAAAGAGATCCGCGATCTGGCCAAAGGTCTGGTCAATGATCCGGTGGAAATCGATGTCAGCCCACGTAACAGCACGGCGCATACCATTGAACAATGGCTGGTGCCGGCGGATAAAAAGCAGAAGTCAGCTTTGCTGACACGCCTGTTGCAGGACAACAAATGGCATCAGGTATTGGTGTTTACCCGCACCAAGCACGGCGCCAACCGCCTTGCTACGCATCTGGAAAAGAACAATATCCGTGCTGCGGCGATTCACGGCAATAAGAGTCAGGGCGCACGTACCCGCGCACTGGCAGAGTTTAAGTCCGGTGATATCGCCGTACTGGTGGCCACGGATATCGCTGCCCGCGGTCTGGATATTGAACAGCTGCCGTACGTGGTGAACTTCGAATTACCGAATGTTGCGGCGGACTATGTCCACCGTATTGGCCGTACCGGGCGTGCCGGGGCCAGTGGTCAGGCGCTGTCGCTGGTTTGTGCAGAAGAACTGGAAGATCTGGAAGGCATTGAAGGCCTGATCGGTAAAGAGATTGAGCGTCGTACCCTTGCCGGTTTTGAACCTGTGGTGGCGCTGCCGGTGTCCCGTCCGCGTAAACCGAAAAAACCTAAGAAGGCAAAAGCACCGCGTACAGACGATCAGCAGCGCAGTGCCGACAACCGCGGCGGGCAAGGTCGCAATGGCCAAGGTCGCAGTGAACAGGGACGCAATGAACAGGGTCGGAAGAACAATGCCCGGCGCGGTGACAAAGCCCGTAACGGTAACAAGAGTGAACATAACGCGGCGAACAATGGCAACCGCAGCCGCCGTGGTGGTGCACAAAAGCCGACTGATAAAACGTCAGCTGATGGTCAGGAAAAACGCCAGCAGCAGCGCGGCGGTAAGCCTGCTCAGAATGCATCCGGCAATAACGGTGCGGACAATAATCGTTCAGACAGCCGTCGTCAGGAGCGCCGTTCTGACAGCAGCCGTTCAGAAAACAGCCGTGCCGAAAACAGCCGTCGCCCGCAGAAGCGTCCGGCAGCGAACAGTGCCGATGCTCAGTCGCAGCCTGCCAAAGCAGCTGCTCCAGCCAAAGCAGCGGTGAATCCGTATGGCATGGTGGCACCGGAAAAACCGGCAGAGGAACGTCAGCAGGGAACTCTGCGCCGCAGCCAGCGCCGTAAGCCTTCCTGATCCCGTCTTTGACAGCATTTCCGCAGGGAAGCGGAGTGCTGTTATCATGCCTCCGACCTTACGCGGAGATTCCTTATGCTTGGCTGGCTGTATTTTCTCACTGCCTGTGTTCTGTTGTACCTGTTCTGGAACCGCCAGCAACAGGCGAAAAGTATGGCGCTAAAAGCCGTGCGCAAACACTGCCAGCAGGAAGATGTGCAGTTACTGGATGACACTCTGGTGATGTCCGGCATGGCTGTGCGCCGTGGTCCGGGTGGCTGGCGTCTGCACCGTGAGTTCCGCTTTGAATTTTCCTCTACCGGCGACGAGCGTTATGAAGGCAAGGTAACTCTGGCCGGGCGCCATATTATTGGTCTGCGTCTGCAGGCTCATCGCATTCACTGATGTACTGTATTGACTGACGCACTGTCTTTTTGAACGGCAGCCAGGAGTATTTATGAGCGATTACACGATTGAACATCAACCGGCGCAGAGCCGCTTTGTGTTGCTGAAAGACGCTAAGGAATGCGTGCTGGATTACAGCATCAGAGGTACTCAGATTGATTTTACCCACACCTATGTACCCTTTGGTCTGCGTGGGCAGGGGTTGGCGGAAGTGCTGGTGGAAGCCGGGCTGAGCTGGGCCAGAGAACAGAATTATTCGCTGGCAGCCAGCTGCTGGTACGTGCAGAAATTTCTCTGACGGACAGCTGTTTAAGACAGTCCGGACAGTGTTCAGAGACGGATCAGTTCCAGCACCCAGCGACCGGCGGTTTCCGCTTCGGTCGGCTGCGACAGCGTCGCCATCCCCTGATCAAAAACCGCCGGGCCGATACAATCACGGCGGCGTGGCAGCAGACGTTCGGTAAACTCCACGGTAAATTCCGGATGCCCCTGAAATGACAGCACCTGATTGCCGATATAAAAACCGGCATTTTCACAGAAGTCGCTGCTGAGCAGACGGCGCGCACCCTGCGGCAGAATTTCCACCTGATCACGGTGGCTGTAGATCAGACGCAGATGACTGAGGTCGTCATTGACCCAGACCGGATGCTGAACCACGCGGGTGGTATGAACCCCAATCCCCCAGCCTTTCGGACTGCGCGCGG
>PAJK01000074.1 GCA_002706025.1 Oceanospirillaceae bacterium | reverse complement strand
GGATTGCTTGGGGCGTTAATGAACGGAGTGTCTGTCCACTAAGTTTTAAGGGCAGATACAAAAAAACCAGCCGGATGGCTGGTTTTTTCGATATGGCGTACCCTAGGGGATTCGAACCCCTGTTACCGCCGTGAAAGGGCGGTGTCCTAGGCCTCTAGACGATGGGGACGTCTCAATCAAGAGGCGCGAATTCTATTGAGGCTTTGATGGGTCGTCAACCCCTGCATGAAAATTTTTTACGACTACACTTAAGCGATGTTATGGAAATCGCGGTCACACAGGGCCTGAACCTCTATGTCTACATTCCTGCTGGTCATTCTTGCTGTGTTTACAGCGCTGAGCGCTGTCGGCGCGCTGTGGTTTATGCGCTGGCAGGAACAGAAGCGCCTTGAACGCGCCCGTCAGGCTGTCGAGCACGCTGACCGCATGGGTGAACTCAGCATGATTGGCGAAACCCTTGCCCCGTGGCTCAGCCAGGGCTGTAAGCAGTTTCTCGCTCACAAGATTCAACATCACGCCGGCCAGCTGCAACAACTGGGCATCAAAGCCGATCAGCGTTGCAACCGCGCTATCGAAAACGCTAACCAATGGATGGACGCAGCCAAAGGCGGCAAGACTCCCCTTCCCGCTCAAAGCAGTAAAGCGCAGGAACTGCGCAACCTGATTACCCTGCTGATCGAATACATCCGCAATGAATACAAGAAAAACCTGGTCGCTGCCGCCGAGGCCCGCCCCCTGCTGGCAGAGCTGAAGATTCTGAATGTGCGCATCGCAGCTGCGGTATTCGAAAGCAAAGCCATCGCCGCAGAGAACATGAATAACCACAGCCAGGCCGTGCATTATCTGAAGAAAGCCATGGCAGCCTTACAGGTGGTCGAGAAGCCTACCCCTGACATTGTTGATATGCTGGCCGATATCAAGCAGCGTCACGAACTGCAGCTCGCTCAGCTGCAAAGCAATAATACCGGCAATCGTCTGGAAGCAGCGGCAGAAAAGTTGGCGGAAGATGATGACGCCTGGAAGAAAAAGAACTTCTGAGCAGCCTGAACAGATTCCCCCGCTAATCCCGGGCCGACGCCAAATCAGCTGCCCGGCGCTGCTAACTGCCTGATTAATCCCTTCAGCTCGTCACGCAATGCTTTTCCCTGCTCTACGTCCACACCGGTCTGACACAGAATATCCGCCGGTATGTGTTTCGCCTGCTCCCTGAGCGTCTTACCGCTATCCGTCAGATCCACTTCGACCACCCGCTCATCTTTTGCCGAACGCCGGCGCACCAGCAAGCCATTGCTTTCCATGCGTTTGAGCAGAGGCGTAACCGTCCCGGTATCCAGCTGCAGTTGTTCACAGAGAAATTTAACCGTGACCGGCAGTGCCCCCTGCGTGGCAGGACGCCCTTTTTCCAGCGCCTGCCACAGAACCAGCATCACCAGATATTGCGGATACGTCAGCCCGAGCGCCTGCAGCATTGGCTGATAGGCCTGAGTAATCAGCCGAGACAGCGTATAAACGCTGAAACACAGCTGATTATCCAGATGCAGTTGCGGGTACTGATCCTCTGCCATCAGGCGCTGCCCAGCTGAGCTTCAATATCGGCTTTAAGCTTTTCCGGTTTAGTCGTTGGCGCATAACGCTTCACAACCTTACCCTGGCGATTAATCAGGAATTTGGTGAAATTCCATTTAATGCCCTTACTGCCAAGCAGGCCCGGCGCTTCGCTTTTCAGCTGCTGATACAGNGGNGCAGCACCGTCGCCGTTCACTTCGATTTTGGCGAACATGGGAAANCTNACGCCATAGTTCTTCTGNCAGAAANCNCCGATGGTGGCGTTATCGCCNTTTTCCTGNTGGCCAAACTGNTTNCACGGGAACCCNAGAATCACCANCCCCTGATCTTTGTATTGNTGATACANAGCTTCCAGCCCTTCGTACTGGTAGGTAAAGCCGCATTCNCTGGCGGTNTTAACAATAAGCACCACNCTGCCCTGATANTCACTCAGATCCTGCTCTGTNCCACTCANCAGCGGCATACGATATTCAAGTACTGACATTCTGACCTCTGATTCCGCTNAAACGGATTGTATTGTTATCAATTAGATTGCACACAATATAATTACCCCNAAAGAAANACAACCATGCACGAGCANGGCAATCAGGCNCANNCCTGANNGCTCTGCNCCGCNTNGCNNTNGCNGGNAAAACGGCCGGGTTAACNGGCCTTCNCTGNGTCAGTCGTCTGTTTTCAGATCGAGAGAGGCAGANTTGATGCAGTAACGCAGGCCGGTTTCATCCTGCGGACCATCNGTAAANACATGGCCGAGNTGNGCGTCGCATTTGTGACAGCGGACTTCNGTGCGCACCATAAAATGACTGGTATCTGTGTATTCGTCGATNACNTCATCACTGACCGGCTTAAAAAAGCTGGGCCAGCCGCAGCCGGAATCGAACTTGGTATCAGACAGGAACAATGGCTCACCACAGCACACGCAGTGATANACGCCCTTATCTTTNGTGTTCCAGTAACGCCCGGTAAAAGCCCGTTCNGTACCGGCTTCGCGGGTNATGTGATANGTNTCCGGATCGAGTTCNGCGGCCCACTCTTCGTTGGTCTTTTCGACTTTTTTCACCTGATTTCTCCTCAACGATTGTCTGTANNCCAAATCTGTGAAACAGCACGGCGCATACAGACTTTCAGAGCTAAGCTTCGAAGAGTATCATGCCCACTTTTCCTTTCAATACAGGCAGTAAGGTCCCATGCAGGAAATTCTTAAATCCAACAAACTGGCGAATGTGTTTTACGATCTGCGTGGGCCGGTACTGCAGGCGGCGAAGCGAATGGAAGATGAAGGTCACCGTATTCTGAAACTGAATATCGGTAACCCGAAACCATTTGGCCTGGACGCNCCGGATGAAATCATNCAGGACGTTATTTANAACCTGCCGGATTCTGAAGGCTATCAGGATTCCAANGGCCTGTTTTCTGCGCGTAAAGCNATCATGCANTACGCCCAGCAGAAGAANATCGCCAACGTCACCATCGANGACATCATTCTCGGTAACGGCGTCAGTGAGCTGATCGTTGCCAGCATGCANGGTCTGCTCAATAACGGTGACGAAGTACTGCTGCCAGCNCCGGATTACCCGCTGTGGACCGGTGCNGTNGCTCTGTCCGGCGGTCGCCCGGTGCATTANATCTGTGATGAAGGNGCTGGCTGGATGCCGGATCTGGACGACATGCGCAGCAAAATCACCGATAAAACCCGCGCCATGGTGTTGATCAACCCGAACAACCCGACCGGNGCCGTGTACCCGGATGAAATCCTGCTGCAAATGCTGGAAATTGCCCGTCAGCACAACCTGATCGTATTTTCCGATGAAATTTACGACAAAATTCTGTTCGACGGTGTNACCCACACNTCCACNGCNTCANTGGCCGATGACCTGCTGATCATCACCTTTAACGGGTTATCTAAAAACTATCGTCTGGCCGGNTTCCGTTCCGGCTGGATGATTATCAGCGGCGCTAAACACCTGGCCCGCGATTACATCGAAGGTCTGGAAATGCTGGCGCAGATGCGTCTGTGTGCCAACGTACCGGCTATGTACGCTATTCAGACAGCCCTNGGTGGTTATCAGAGTATTAATGANCTGGTGGCGCCGGAAGGCCGTATCTGTCAGCAGCGCAATATCGCCTANGAAATGCTGAANGAAATGCCAGGGGTCAGCTGCACCAAACCACAGGGCGCACTGTANTGNTTCCCGAAAGTGGATCAGAAGAAATTCAATATCCGCAACGACGAACGCATGGTGCTCGACCTGCTGGAACAGCAACGCATTCTGGTGGTTCANGGCACAGCATTTAACTGGCCTTACCCGGATCATTTCCGNGTGGTTTTCCTGCCNCGTCCGGAAGATCTGGATCTGGCCATGGATAAAATGCACAAGTTCTTCTCTGGCTATAAGCAGGCCTGACGGACGCTTATGCTTGATGTCCATATTGATGATTTTTACATGGATGTGGCGGCCACTCTGCTGAGTGGCTTCCGCTACTTTCCGCGTACNCANACGCTGTTTATCGAAGATATCAGCGGCCCTGACAATATGGATGAATTTGGTCTGCACAGTCCCCGCCATCTGGCTGCCTTAGGCACNCTGCAATGGCTGCAGGAAGAAGGTTATATCCGNTTCAGTAATCTCAGCCGCCAGGAATCGGTGGATGATTTTGTNCTGACCAGTAAAGCCTTTACCCGCATGATTGCCATGGCCGATCCGCAATCNCTGAAAGGCAACCGCATTGGCGAAACCGACGCCGATAATNCCCCGGTATTTCAGCTGCTGGAGTTTGCCCGNCTGCAGGAAGANTCCACCTGGACCGGNGANCTGGTTAAGCAATATTTTCTGGATTTATAACGANGTCTGTTAAAGCGCATTAAAAANCAGGCAATAAAAGCCAGACATAAAAAAAGGCCGCTGTTCAGCGGCCTCTTCTGTTTNTGCAGCAATCCGGTTTATTTCACCCGCACATCAAACCCGGCGGCTTCCAGTGTCGCNTGCANNTCGTGGCANTTNGCNGGCACACCGACTTTCAGNGTCGGNATATCNCGGCGCAGCGGATATTCTTTACGCAGNTTATCGAAGGTTTCNCGCAGGTCCGCATCACTGACATGACGCATCGCGGTGCGCATAACACCATCGTCCACNCGGATTTCATAAGCCGCGCGAATNGCNGTTCTCAGCGCCTGATACATAGGCACCTGATCAGAGAAATTCACCCGNTTAACACCCGGCTCAGGTAAAAACTGCGCCAGNTTACGGCGGATNGGCAGNCCGAAATGNTCACACAAACCCTGATACACATATTCNGTACCGCGCATTTTGCCATCCAGTGAATAGCCGGCAATGTGCGGTGTGGCCAGCAGGCAGCGACGCAACAGCGGCAGACTGAGCTGGGGTTCGTTTTCCCAGACGTCGAGCATGGCCTCAAAATCGAGGTTGTCATTCATATGGGCCAGCAGTGCCGCGTTATCCACCACCGGGCCACGACTGCTGTTAATCAGACAGGCATCCGGTTTCATCTGCTTGAGACGCGCTTCATCAATCAGATGGTAGGTTGCGTGTTCGCCGTCACGGGTCAGCGGTGTATGCAGAGTCACCACATCCGCCTGCAGGGCTTCGTCCAGCGAGACCAGCTCGCCGACTTCTTCTTCATCTTTGAACGGATCAACCGCCAGCACTTTAGTACCCAGCGCTTCAAGGCGGGTACGCAGCAGCGAGCCGACATTACCGATACCAACAATACCGACGCTCAGATCAGTAAAGCCAATACCGCGCTGGTCGAGCAACACACTGACCGCACTGAGCACGTAATCGACCACGGCCTGAGCATTGCAGCCCGGCGCACTCTTGAAGCCGATATCATTTTCTTTCAGGTAATCCAGATCGATATGATCTGTGCCAATGGTGGCGGTACCGACAAAGCGGATGGAGGAGCCGTCGAGCAGCGCCTTATTAACCCGGGTGACAGAACGCACCAGCAGGATGTCAGCGCCGGCCAGATCAGAGGCCTTCATGGTGCGCCCTTCGATGCGGTGAATATCACCGATCTCAGCAAAGAATTCGTTAACTAGGGGAATATTTTCGTCGGCAACAATGCGCACTGGCGTGTACCTGATGATGAACAAGGGGCCATTTTGGCAATTGTCACCGCTAATGACAATTGCCTGATGACGTTTATATTACTCCGGGCTGACCGGGATCACGCCAGCGCCAGAGTTACCGCCACACCATTAAGCGCAGCATTGCCGCTCAGGGTGTCGATCTGCTGATCATCGGTGAGCTCATTGCAGTTCACCCCGGCGACCCGCGCGGCGACCTGCAGACGGGTTTCCGGCTGATGGTGACCCCAGCCGTGTGGCAGGCTGACCACGCCAGGCATCAGCGCATCGGTCAGCTCAGCGGTGGCGACTACTTCCCCGACCCGGGAAGTCACCTTCACCTGAGCGCCCTCTTCTACACCACGCTGCGCGGCATCTTCTGTGTTCATCAACAGCGTACAGCGGCTTTTGCCCTTGGTCAGACGCTGACTGTTGTGCAGCCAGGAATTGTTGCAGCGGATATGACGGCGGCCGATCAGCGTAAACTCATCGGCCTGCGGCTGCGGCAAAAACTGCGGCAGCGTCAGTGACTGCAATGCCTGCAGATACGTCTCTGGCGTCAGTTGCAGACGCTTGTCTTTGTGGAACAAACGTTGTGGCAGGCAAGGCTGTAATTCGCCCAGATCGATGCCATGAGGCGACTTTTTCAGCTTATCCAGCGTCATGCGATACGGGCCGGATTTGAGCAGCGTATTCAGAATACCCGACGGCTTCAGCAGCCCCATCATGCCGTACATGATGCGGTTTTCCAGACGCTTACCAAAACTGCCGCGGTTGAGTTTTTTCGCCAGCGAAAGCAGGATCTGCCAGTCCTCGCGCACACTGTCTTTGCCCCAGCGACTGCGCTTGTATAACGGTGGCGAATATTTGGCCACGTTGCGCACTGCCAGCACATTAAAAATCAGATCGTAATGATCGCGCTCCAGCGGGCTGCACGGCGGCAGAATAAGATCGGCGTGGCGGCTGGTTTCATTCAGGAACATATCCACCGACACCATAAAATCCAGTGACTCAAAGGCTTTGGTCAGCTGGCCGCTGTTAGGCGTCGACACCAGAGGATTACCAGCCACCGTCAGCATGGCTTTAATCTGCCCTTCTCCGGGCGTGAGTATTTCTTCTGCAAGGGCAGACACCGGCAACTCACCGCCAAATTCCGGCAGACCGCGTACCCGGCTCTGGAATTTATTGTAATGGCCGCGCCCCCCCTGGGCAGCGGTGACTTTTAACAGGTCCACAGCCGGGCGGGTAAACATGGCGCCACCGGCGCGGTCGAAATTCCCGCTGACAATATTCAGCACATTAATCAGCCACTGACACAAGGCTCCCTGTGCCTGCACTGACACCCCCATACGACCGTAACAAACGGCGGATTCTGCACTCAGCCAACGCTTTGCCAGCTCGCGTACATTGTCAGCGCTGACGCCGGTGACAGGAGCGGTATTTTCGGGTTTAAAATCCACGCATAAAGGCGCCAGCGACTGGCTGTCGACGTAGTCAGGCAGCGGCGGTAACTGCGCCTGCAGCTCATGGGTAAAGACATACAACAGCGACAGCAGCAAATACACATCCTGCCCCGGGCGCACGAACCAGTGTTCATCAGCAACGTCGGCGGTTTCGGTTTTACGCGGATCGATGACCAGAATCCGGCCGCCGCGCTCGCGGATACTTTTTAAGCGGTTTTTGATATCCGGTGCCGTCATCAGGCTGCCGTTGGAAGCCAGAGGATTGCCGCCCATAACAATCAGAAAATCGGTACGGTCGATATCCGGCACCGGCACCATTAACTGATGGCCAAACATAAAATAGCTGGCCATATGGTGCGGCAGCTGATCGACCGAGGTTGCCGAAAATTTATTACGGCTGCCAATCGCTCTGAGCATCAGCGGACCAAACAATAAATTGCCGTAATTATGCACATTGGGGTTACCGAGATAGCTGCCAACCGCGTTGCGGCCATGTGCTTTCTGAATACGGTCAAAGCCCTCAGCCGCTTCGTTCAGAGCCTGCCCCCAACTGATTTCCTGCCAGCCGGATGCGGTCTTTTTCAATGGCTGGCGCAAACGGTCCGGATCGTTATGCAGATCCTGCAATGCCGTCGCCTTAGGACAGATATAACCACGGCTGAACGGATCGCTTTTATCACCTTTAATGGAAACAATGTCACCGCTGGCAGACTGCTCAATGCGGATACCGCAGGTGGCTTCACACAGGCTGCAGGTACGTAAGTGTGTTCTGTTGGTCATCGTGTGCTTTCCGGCTGGCCGGTTTTACCGGACTTATTTTTGTGACTTGCTTATTTTTTCACTGACTATACCGGTAACTGAATGGCAACGGACACGCCTTATGTGCCAAAAAAACTCCGGATCGGTCACATTGCCCGTCTATTTCGCCCGGCCAGCACAAAACCAGCACAAAACCCGCACAAAAGCGCATCCGTCAGAGAAATTTATTAGTCAGAGCAGCTCATTAATCCGCAAAATGCACAAATCTGACAGGCATAAAGGACTACAACCTTAGTTGTAATGGGGCAAATTTACTCTTGATAAATTGAAAAAATATCATACACCTCAGCCATTAATCTTATGAATGCTGCACATTATGGGGACTAATGATCATCAAGACGATAAATCCGGTATACTCCGGCCTCCACAGGTGGGTAAAGCGGTTTTAAAGAGGCTGATCGTCTATTTAATAACCTACCTGCCGAAGAAATGAACAATTGGTGCTTAATCACAACGAAACCTACCCCCTCGTTGCTGAACCAAAGTGCTAATACATCGCTAACAAGGCTTTGAGAGGGTCGCTAATGAGTCTGTATTCAGAATACCTGGAAGAAATTGAGGTTCGTAAAAAGGATCTGGGTTTACACCCAAAACCAATCGACAGTGCCGAACTGCTGTCTGAAATCATTGCCCAGATCAAAGATACCGGCAATGCCGAGCGCGAAGCCTCTCTGAACTTCTTTATCTACAACACTCTTCCAGGCACCACTCCTGCTGCAGGCGTTAAAGCTAAGTTCCTGAAAGACATCGTAACCGGTGCAGAAACCGTTGCTGAGATCTCTCCGGAATTCGCTTTAGAGCAACTGTCTCACATGAAAGGCGGCCCTTCTGTTGAAGCCCTGCTGGACATCGCTCTGTCTGACGATGCAAACAACGCCGCTGCCGGTGAAGTTCTGAAGTCTCAGGTATTCCTGTACGACGCAGACACCAAACGTCTGGCTGATGCTTTCAAAGCTGGCAACGCCATTGCTAAAGAGATTCTGGAAAGCTACGCAAAAGCAGAATTCTTCACCAAACTGGACGACATCCCAGAGAAAATCAAAGTCATCACCTACATCGCTGCTGAAGGTGACATCTCTACTGACNTNCTGTCTCCAGGTAACCAGTCTCACTCCCGTGCTGACCGTGAACTGCACGGCCTGTGCATGATTTCCCCTGAAGCTCAGCAGGAAATCAAAAAAATGGGCGAAGAAAACCCAGACGCCAAAGTGATGCTGATCGCTGAGAAAGGCACCATGGGTGTTGGTTCTTCCCGTATGTCCGGTGTGAACAACGTGGCACTGTGGGCNGGTGAAAAAACCTCCCCATACATCCCGTTCATCAACAACCGTCCTGTAGTTGCCGGTACTAACGGTATCGCTCCTATCTTCCTGACTACTGTAGGCGTAACCGGTGGTATCGGTCTGGACCTGAAAAACTGGGTACAGAAAAAAGACGCGAACGGCGAAATCGTACGTGACGCAAACGGCGACGCAGTACTGGAAGAAAAATTCTCTGTAGCTACCGGTACCGTTCTGACCATCGACACCAAAGCCAAGAAGCTGCTCGACAGCGAAGGCAACGTGCTGGTTGACGTATCTTCCGCTTTCACTCCACAAAAAGTGGAATTCATGAAAGCCGGCGGTTCTTACGCGGTAACCTTCGGTAAGAAAATCCAGACTTTCGCTGCTGAAACTCTGGGCATCGAAGCACCAGCTGTTTACGCGCCTTCCAAAGAAATCTCCATCGAAGGCCAGGGCCTGACCGCTGTTGAAAAAATCTTCAACCGCAACGCGGTAGGTGTTAAGTCCAAGACTCCTCTGCACACCGGTTCTGACGTTCGCGTTAAAGTGAACATCGTAGGTTCTCAGGACACCACTGGTCCTATGACCACTCAGGAACTGGAATCCATGGCGGCTGCCACCATCTCTCCTGACGTTGATGGTGCTTTCCAGTCCGGCTGTCACACAGCCTCTGTATGGGACAACAAAGCCAAGGCTAACACGCCTAAGCTGATGGCGTTCATGAACGCGTTCGGCGTGATCACTGCCCGTGATCCTAAGGGTGTTTACCCTCCAATGACCGACGTAATCCACAAAGTACTGAACGACATTACTGTGGACGACCGCGCTATCATCATCGGTGGTGACTCTCACACCCGTATGTCTAAAGGTGTCGCGTTCGGTGCGGACTCCGGTACCGTTGCCATCGCACTGGCCACTGGTGAAGCAGCAATGCCAATCCCAGAGTCTGTGAAAGTNACCTTCAAAGGCAACATGAAGCCNNACATGGACTTCCGTGACATCGTACACGCNACTCANGCGCAGATGCTGAAGCAGTTCANCGGCGAAAACGTNTTCCAGGGCCGTGTAATCGAAGTACAGATCGGTACTCTGCTGGCTGACCAGGCCTTCACCTTCACCGACTGGACTGCAGAAATGAAAGCGAAAGCTTCTATCTGTATCTCTACCGATGAAACCCTGATCGCATCTCTGGAACTGGCTAAGTCCCGTATCCAGATCATGATCAACAAAGGCATGGACAACGAAGCCAAGATGCTGGAAGGCCTGATTGCACTGGCTGACAAGCGTATTGCTGAAGTTAAATCTGGCGAAGCACCTGCTCTGGCTCCGGATGACAACGCTAAATACTACGCAGAAGTTGTGGTTGATCTGGACGCAATCGACGAACCAATGATTGCTGACCCGGACGTAAACAACGAAGACGTATCCAAGCGTTACACCCACGACGTGATCCGTCCGACTTCTTACTACGATGGCCGTCAGGTTGACCTGGGCTTCGTTGGCTCCTGTATGGTTCACAAAGGTGACATGCAGATCATCGCTGCCATGCTGCGTAACCTGGAGAAGAGCGGTCCTATCACGTTCAAGGCTCCACTGGTTGTAGCGCCACCAACGTACAACATCGTTGACGAGCTGAAAGCTGAAGGCGACTGGGACATNCTGGCGAAATACGCTGGCTTCNTNTTCGATGANGCNCATCCAAAAGAAGCNGCACGTACCAAGTACGANAACNNNCTGTACCTGGAGCGTCCTGGATGTAACCTGTGTATGGGTAACCAGGAAAAAGCNGAANCNGGTGACACCGTNCTGGCGACCTCTACCCGTCTGTTCCAGGGCCGTGTTGTAGAAGACAGCGCTGAGAAGAAAGGTGAATCTCTGCTGGGTTCTACCCCAATGGTTGTTCTGTCTACTATCCTGGGTCGCTTCCCGACTCTGGAAGAGTACAAAGCAGCGGTTGACGGTATCAACCTGACTTCTTTCGCTCCACCGTCTGCAGACCTGGCTCGTCCAGCCATCCCTCTGAAAGCTATCTAAGACGTACAGGATGTACTAATGCCGCGAAGGACAAGGATGTCCAAGAGCGGCGGCTTTTGAGGCGGTTAGCCCACTGCCCTGCTGTTTACTACAAACACGCAGAAAGTGGGCTAAGCTCAGAATAAAAGATTGGGTTTTGAGGTTCTGAAAAGAACTGTTTCTAAGCACAAAAGATCAATGACGATAGAGTGGATTTAGGCTTCAGCCTATGTAGCTCACTGAAATGATCGGCTTCTACTGAAAACAAAACGTGATCGAATAAAAAAACCGGCACTCGAAAGAGGAGCCGGTTTTTTATTTCTATTGACAATTCTACGATTACTATCCAATAATAATATGACTTTACGCGAATAAAGCCAGTTGGCTTAGTCAGGCGAATCGCTAGACTCTATTTTATTGCGATGTTTTATCCCGCAGATATCACCTGCGGCTATCCGTTCGCAAGCTCACTACTATCCACAGGCAATATCTGCGGTTGGTACAAGGTAAAGTACATCTAACTGTCTAGCCAAGGGAAGATTGTGGCAACATTTGAGACTTATAGAGCTTTGCTCGGGAATGTAGATGAGTCTCAACTCAAAGTATCCTATTCCAGAAAGCCATTCATCTTGCTATGCGGAGGCCCCGCCCCCGAGAAGCTACACCTTCATGATAAAGAGCCTGAAACTGAATCATTAAGACACGCAGTCAACAAGCAAGCATTAAGCGAAATAAATACAAGCTTCCATCTTTTTCGTCCAGAAGAAATTCCTGAATGGGCTACAGATGCAATATTTAAGAACTTAATGGACTTTGAAAGAGAACTAGCAGCAGTATGCTCTCGTGTTTTAATAATTCTAGAAAGCGCAGGAGCGATTGCAGAGCTAGGTGCTTTTTCACAATTGGTAGAACTCAATAAAAAACTAATCGTGATTAGAAATGAGTTTCATGGTGAAGAAAACTCATTTATAGATCTAGGCATTCTGCGCTACATAAGGGCCGACCATGGTCAGAACAAGATTAAAAACTATCTCTGGACTCCAAAATCCGAAGAGTCAGAACTAAAAGTTGATGACCAGCTTGCATCAGATATCCTTCACGACTTGAAGGAAGAAGTTGAAGGTCTTAAGAAAAGTTCGAAGTTCAAAAAAACATATGATACACACATCGCAGCTCTAATCTGTGAACTCACTGAGATTTTCACCCTGATAAGAGAAACTGAAATTAGAGCTTTATTGAATTCTCTAAACATCCCCGTTGAACCGGACATGCTAAAAAGAAAGCTCTACATCCTAAAAAACTTCTCTTTAATTGATAACGTTTCATCTGGCTCATATACCTATTACTATAGAACTAGTGAGCCATTCCACACTGTGAACGGACTACACAATGAAAATGGGGCAATTGACAAACTTAGAATAGCTGCATTGATCAAAGAAAAAATCCAAGAAGACCGACATAGAACGAGAGCCTTAAATAAGCTTGGGGGAATAAAATGAAACAAGAATCTCCCATAATAGCCGCACTCTGTTCCGAGCTTGGCTTCTCAAGCAACCAATTAATGCGATTGATTGCGAGAGCCCCACACACATATAAGACCTATAAGATTCCAAAGAAAACTTCTGGTTTCAGAACAATAGCGCAACCTGCTAGAGAAACAAAGATACTTCAAAATTGGTTAATACATAACGTTTTTAAAGATCTTCCAGTAAGCGAGTCAGCTTCTGCCTACAAGAAGGGAGCAAGCATCAAAAAGAACGCTAGCCATCATAAAGACAGTAGCTACTTATTAAAAATGGATTTTAAGAATTTCTTTGAATCGATTGACATAGAGATGATCAAGAATCACTTAATTAGCTGCTTGGACGTATCACGACTAGATGCTTCAGCTATAGCAAGAATTTGCTCTATCGACACACAAAGCTCACCAAATCACCATTTAAGTATCGGAGCACCTTCTTCACCTATACTTTCGAACTCTTTCCTCTTCAATTTTGATTTAGAGGCCGAACAGTGGTGCAAGGAGAACAATTGCATCTACACACGATATGCAGATGATATATTCGTATCAACAAATGCAAAGTCCAAAACTAAAGAAGCAGAACAGCTTATAGAAAAACTCGTAAACGAACTTCTACCAGGCTTGAAATTAAACCATAAGAAAACTAAGCACTTATCCAAGAAGTTCAACAGAACAATTACTGGCTTAGTAATATCAAATGACAACGAGGTTACTCTAGGACGCGATAGAAAGAGAGAAGTTAGAAAGTCTGTTTTCTTATATACAAAAGGACTACTTGAACATGAACAAGTAGAGAAGCTTCAAGGAACCTTAAGCTTTGCAAAACATATCGACCCAGTCTTTTTAAGCTCGCTTCAAGAAAAGTTTGGTAGCGATATTATCGGTGAAATCTTCAATGCAAGGAGGAAAACTAAATAATTCAAACAGCAAGCACTTGCGAAATTTTGAGGTTCTTCAATTCCTCCTCACCCCTCTTTATTAAGCCTAAAAGGCTCCGAGCCCTCATATTCCCAAGCTAGCCATATCTATTTCAGGCTCCTACCTCAATCTATTTTGAGTCGCAAAACTTGCCTTTGCGGCTCATATAAACAACAATAATGAGCCGCAAATATGAAATTTGCGGCTCACAGCACTATAAACAAGGCATAACACAGCCACCCGGACAGCCCATGAACTACATCTGGCAACACAAGCACTGGCCCAATTTCAGCTACGACAGCAATAAACTGTCGGTTCTGGCCTACCAATACGCCAAGCAAGCCGCTCAGCTGTCCGGCAGCCTGTCACAGACCGATCAGGATGATTCCATAGCCGCCCAGCTGGATCTGATGGTGGATGAAGCTATCAACACCAGCCTGATTGAGGGTGAGAACCTGAATCCAGCCAGTGTGCGATCATCGTTACAGAATTACCTGAACCTGACCCCTACTCCCATCAACGTCGCTGACGTTAAAGCAGAAGGAATGGCGGCGCTGATTGTAGACGTACGCAAGCACTTCAGTCAGCCACTCAGCAAAGAGATGCTGTTCAACTGGCATCGCATGGTGCTTGCCGGATTTGAAGACAATATCCTGCACAGCGACCTGACCGTCGGGCAATGGCGAGACAGCCCGGAACCGATGCAGATTGTTTCCGGGCCGGTTGGTTACGAGCGTGTGCACTACGAAGCACCTGCCGCACAGGATCTCGATGCTTTAATGGCTGACTTCCTGAACTGGTTTAATCAGCAAGACACTCATCCCGAAGACCAGCAAAACAAGCAGCAAATACCCGGAGTAATCCGAGCCGGTATCGCTCACCTGTGGTTCGAAGTCATCCACCCGTTTGACGACGGTAATGGCCGGATAGGCCGTGCGATCATCGAATATGCACTGGCGCAGGATTTAGGTATGCCAGTCATGCTCAGCATGTCGACTCATATCGAAAGGAATAAGAAGGAATATTACCGCCAACTTAATGCCGCGAGTTGCTGTGACGCATCAGAATTGGATGATCCTGCTGTGCTCGATATTACCGTCTGGCTCAGCTGGTTTATCGAAACCCTGATCGCAGCACAACAGGAAGCAGCAGAAAAAGTAGCGACAATATTTGCNAAAACNGAATTCTGGCAACGGCACAAAAATACGGAGCTGTCAGAGCGTCAAAAAACGGTTTTAAACAAGATATTCAAAGCCGGGCAAGCAGGTTTCCCGAACGGCGTCAGTGCGCAAAAGTATGCTGCGCTGGGGAAATGTTCTAAGGCAACCGCAACCCGTGATTTAGCTGACTTACTCGCCAAAGATTGTGTGCGATCTGAAGGTGTTGGCCGGGGGCTGCGATATTTTATCACTGCATAAGTTTTGATTTAAAAGTCATATACCGGTGACGAGCCAGGCTTCACTACCTGGGCAGCGCAGGGAATCCGACGCCATGTAACACATTTATGAACGCCGCTCTTAAACCGGTATAACCACCGTTCTCCTGCCGTTTCTCACCGCGTTCTCGCTCTTTCTCTGCCTCCGAATCCCTTGCCCGCCCCAACCCTAAGCCCATGCACCGTCCCAACCCTAAGCCCATGCACCGTCCCAACCCTAAGCCCATGCACCGTCCCCAATATCCCCTTCAGCACAGCAATCCGCCATTCTGGCAGGACAAGTTAGCAACACAACTTAGCCGCACAAGATTGTATACAATCCGACTAAAGCAGCGCTCGAAAACCTTGATTTAGCCCTTCATGCCGTTAAAATTGGCGACAATAAAGGATTTTGCCCACCAGCTGCACTCAACAACCTGCCNGGAACCCAGCATGACATCACTCGATAACTTTGATCCATCCAGCTCGGTTAAGACGCTGCCAGGCACGTCTCATCGTTTTCACAGCCTGCCAGATACCGCAGAACGCTTAGGCATCAATCTGGATGACCTGCCGTTTTCTCTGCGTCCTA
Organism: Oceanospirillaceae bacterium; assembly: GCA_002706025.1. Taxonomy (GTDB): domain Bacteria; phylum Pseudomonadota; class Gammaproteobacteria; order Pseudomonadales; family Oceanobacteraceae; genus Venatoribacter. Next base: position 1,039 of record PAJK01000074.1, on the reverse strand, counting down.
TCCTTGAAGGTATTGCGCGTAATGTCGGCAAAAACGGCATCACGGTTGAGCAGCTGCAGGCGCTGGGCAACTGGCCTGAGCATCAGGGTAAAGAGCCGGTAGAAATTCCGTTCACTGCCGGTCGCGTGATCATGCACGATCTGAGTGGCACTCCCGCCATCGTCGATTTCGCGGCGATGCGCTCTGCGGTACAGCGTATGGGTCTGAATCCAGCCATTATCGAACCTCTGGTGCGCGCCGATCTGGTGATCGACCATACGGTCACCATGGATAACACCGGCAGCCCTGCCTCACTCAGAATTAACAGCGAGCTGGAGGCTGCCCGTAACAAAGAGCGTTATGCCTTCCTGAAATGGGGTGCTCAGGCGTTTAACACCATCCGCATTATTCCGCCGCAAACCGGCATCGTGCATCAGGTGAACCTGGAGTACCTGGCTCAGGGCTATCTGCAGCAAGATGACCTGATGATCCCGGATACCCTGATCGGTATGGACAGCCACACGCCAATGGCCAATGCTCTGGGTATTGTTGGCTGGGGTGTGGGCGGTATTGAAGCCGGCGCGTCTATGCTGGGTCAGCCGATGGAAATGCTGGCACCGGAAGTGATTGGTGTTGAGCTGACCGGCGCACTGCGCGAAGGCGTGACCGCCACCGATCTGGTATTAACCATCACCGAAATGCTGCGCAAATATCCACGCGGTGTTGTCGGTAAATTCGTGGAATACGTGGGTGAAGGCAGCGCGAACCTGTCTCTGCCAGACCGCGCGACCATAGCCAATATGTCGCCGGAATACGGCGCGACCATGGGCTTCTTCCCGTTTGATGAAATCGCCGCCGATTATATGAAAGCCACCGGCCGTGATGGCGACCTGCCACTGGCCTATTACCAGGCGCAGAATATGGCGTGGAAAGCGGGCCAGAAACTGCCTCGCTACACCGATCTGCTGCATCTGGATCTGTCCACTGTTGAACCGTCTGTCGCTGGCCCGAAAAAGCCACAGGATCGTCTGCCTCTGGGCGAAATCGGCAAGGTATTCCG
>PAJK01000073.1 GCA_002706025.1 Oceanospirillaceae bacterium | reverse complement strand
AGATATTGATTCGACACCATTATCAAAACGGGAAACTCTCTTCTTTTCAATAAGAAGTGTCAGATCAGGTCTGAACTAATTCAATTGAGGTCATCGTCAAGCTCTTATTCGAAAGCCCCGGTAGCTCACGCTATCGGGGCTTTTTTCTGTCCTGGAATCTGATCAGACATATTTTTAAAACGCGTTTATAGGTCAATGCCTCTATACGTCGGATGACGCCTCCGGCTTATCCGACCTACGCGGGTTAGCTGCTGTGGATGGTGTTCAACGGTCAACGCCGAATATCTCCTTCATCCTTTTGCGGCTCTGCAATCTGAAAATAACCGAACGTAAGAATCCGATCGTAGGTCGGATAAGCCGGAGGCGTCATCCGACGTATAACCGGGCTGGCGTATCCGGATGCTTTTTATCATTTCTGCTTTGAATCTATTCTCCTAATCCCCGGCAAACATTCCTGTTCTACATCCATTTCTCCGTCCACTCTCTGGCTTCATGCCTCAACCCCCAACCCCCAACTCCGACAATTCTGGTTTGCTGACGGAGTCACCGGATAAATAAATACTGAAAATTCATATCACGAGTAACAGTGATGATCTGCATTTCAGCGGGACCAGGGTGCACTACGCAATACCTTTTCACCCTCAGCCACCGAAAAGCGGACCTTTGGTAATGATATACAGCTTGTTAGTATTGGCCTGATGTAATAACTTCTGCCTGTGCTTCTGTCCAGGAAGGATCCGCACATCTGATCTTTCTGTTGGCAGAGGTATTCCGCTTGTTCCGCTATACGTTGTTTCTGATCGTCTCTTTACTGTCCACACACAGTCAGGCGTTCGGACTGAAAGACTGTCAGCTGGATGCCACCAAACAGCAGGCCAGTATCGCCGAACACCTTTATGGTGGTGCTCCGGAAGATGCTGTTATCTCTCCCCGTCATGGTTTTGTATTGAATTACAACGCGCAGCTGCATGTGCCCCATTGGGTCGCCTGGCATGCTGTTGCTGCCTATCGCGATACGCCACAGCGCAAATCCCGCTGGAGTACTTTCCGTACTGACCCGGAGTTTGGGGATGTTAAAACCAGCGACTACACCGGCTGGTATGACAGTGCTTTCAATTTTGCCCGTGGTCACCTGGTACCGTTTTATATTTCCGGTGGTGATCGCGATCAGGACGGTATGGATGCTGAGTTCGAAGACTCATTAAAAGTCGAAGATCCGGATGATGCCTGTACTGTTTATGAAATCAATGCGCTGTCCAACATTACGCCTCAGTATCATTCACGCTTTAATGGTGAGCAGGGGCTCTGGTATCAGCTGGAAACAGCAGTGCGTGAGCTGATTGACGATGGCAATGAATTTTACCTGTACGCCGGCACGGTATTTATTCCGGGGGCTGACATCATGAAGATTGGTAATCGTAAAGAAGCGCCAGAACAGTGGCAGATCGGCGTGCCACATGGCTTCTTTAAGGTGGTGATTAATCCGCAGCGTCAGCAGGCGGTCGCGTTTCTGTTTGATCATAGTGGTGATCTTGCAGATGGCTGCAGTCTCAATGCTCAGCTCGGTGATTGTATTGTTTCTTTTGAGGCGCTGGAGCGGGCGACGGGGCTGAGTTTTTTTCCGGATCTGTCAGAACGCGACCGGCAGAATCTGGAAAGTCAGAGTACAGAAGCGGTATGGAACAGCTGGCAGTAGAACGCTACTGCCGGTCGGATCAATAAGCAGGCCATAGCTGACCTGCTGTGCATAGCATTACTGCAGTTCTTTAGCTGAGGTTACGATATCCACCGGATAAACCCTGGCCTTGGTCTGCTGCGGATTCAGGCTTTTCATCTTTTCGCCCAGTTTGGCCAGTGTTTTGGCGCGGTTTTTCGGTGATGGGTGAGTGCTGAGAAATTCCGGAGTACCGCCGCCGCCGGCTTTTTCCATTTTCTGCCACAGGCTCACCGCTGCATCCGCACGGTATCCGGCACGGATGGCCAGCTCAATACCGATTTCATCCGCTTCTGACTCTGCTGTACGGCTGTTGGGCAGTTCCAGCGCAACTTTGGCCGCCATGGCTGTTCCGGTCAGCGCCATACCGTTGTTATCGGTAAATACTGCTGCCGCAGACAGTGCGCCGTTGGTCAGTACCGCACGGGACATGCGTTCGGCGGTGTGATTGGCCAGCGCGTGAGAAATCTCATGGCCCATGATCTGAGCAATTTCATCATCATTGAGGTTCAGCTGGGTGACGATACCGCTGTAGATGGCCATACGTCCGCCCGCCATACACCAGGCGTTCAGGGTTTTCGGATCATCAATAATGGCCACGCTCCATTGCCATTTAGCCGTTTCCGGATGCAGCTTGATCGCTTCGGTCACCAGGCGACCGGTAATCGTCGATATACGCTTCACCCAGGCCGGGTCGGTAATCAGCTGTTTGTTGCTATCCAGCTCGGTGACGGTGCTGGCATAGGCTTTCTGAGACTCCACAATGGCGGAATCCGGCGACACAATCATCAGCTGTGAGCGTCCGGTAGGGCTGGTTGCACAGCCGGCGATGGCGGCGGCCAGCAAGGTGACAGGTATCAGTCGTTTCATGTTCAGGTCCTTTGCAAAACGGGACTTATCGGGTTAAACCAAAGCGGCCTATAGTAAGTGCCATCTGTTATGATTCTCAAGCACAGCGCTATGATGGCGGTCTGTTATAATAAGTTCTTTTAAATAACCGGAATGTGTCAGTGTTTGCCAATATAGAATTTAATCTGCGCCTGGTGGCCGGCCTTGAGAAGCTGGAAATATCCGAACCGACCGAAGTTCAGTCGCTGATGCTGCCGCTGGCTATGGAAGGGCGTGACCTTCAGGTCTGCGCCGAGACAGGCAGTGGCAAGACGCTGGCTTATCTGCTGCCCATTCTGGAGAAGCTGCTGGCTAAGGACGCTCCTGAGTCTGCAACCCGGGCGCTGATTCTGGTGCCGACGCGTGAACTGGCGCGTCAGGTATTCAAAACCGCCAAAGACTTCTGCGATCTGACCAGCCTGAACGCCGGCCTGCTGACCGGTGGTGACGATTTCAAATATCAGGCATCGATGCTGCGCAAGAACCCGGAGATCATCGTATCGACCACCGGGCGTCTGGTGGACCACCTGAAGCGCGGCACTGCGGAGCTTGGTGATCTGGAATTCCTCGTGCTGGATGAAGCTGACCGTATGCTGGACATGGGTTTCGCTGAAGACATGGACATGATCATCAGCAACGCTTCCACTGAGCGTCAGACCTTTATGCTGTCTGCCACTCTGCGCCATGAAGGGGTAGGTCGTATCGCTGGCTCCATGCTGCGAAATCCTGAGCAAATCACTACCAGTACGGTGACTGATAAACATGAATATATTCGTCAGCAGCGTATTCTGGCCGATGATAACGCTCATAAAGACCGTCTGCTGGTATGGCTGTTGGCCAACGAAACCTACGACAAAGCCGTAATCTTTGTGAACAAGCGGACAGAGGTCGATCGTCTTAACGATTTCCTGCGTAAGCACCGCAATGGCATTGCTATGCTGCACGGTGAAATGACCCAGGATGAACGTAACTACGTGATGCAGAGCCTGCGCGAAGGTAAGCGTAATATTCTGGTGGCAACCGATGTAGCCGCCCGTGGTCTGGATGTGGAAGGCATGGATCTGGTTATCAACTACGATCTGGCGCGCAAAGGCGATGAATACGTTCACCGTATTGGCCGTACCGGCCGTGCTGGTAAAGAAGGCGTGGCAATCAGTCTGATTGCGCCGAATGAGTGGAACCTGAAAGCCTCTATCGAACGTTATCTGGATCAACAGATGCAGGCGCGTAAGATCGATGGCCTGGAAGGCAGCTACAAAGGACCGAAGAAAGTTAAAGCCTCAGGTAAAGCGGCGGGTGTTAAGAAAAAGCCAAAATCGAAAACGGCTGTTAAGGCAAAATCCGCCAAGAAGAAAACCGGTCCGCGTCCATCCCGGCCAAAAACAAAGGCAGAAAATCGCGGCAATCTGATGGACAGCGAAGGGTTTGCACCGATTAAAAAGAAAAAATAGTCATTCTGGCTACAAACTGAGTCGCTGACATTGGCTGTCTGCCGGGTGTATTAATCCGGAAAACACAGCCGATTAAGCGGCTCGCCATCGATAGCTGCTGTTATTCCTCGCTGAAAATCTGTCCTGAATTGCCCTGAAAACGGGCGCTTTCCAACGATATCCTTATCTGCATAAGTCGTCCTTCCTGTCATAAATGAGACTGGAATAACTCCGCACCTGGTTTGCATTTGCAGTCCGTTAGGCCATCCTCATATCAGGGGCCAGAAAGTGCCCGTGTAAGCCGCTAAACCTCCAACACCTGAGTGTTGGATGATTCAATACAGGAGTGTTGAATGAAACGCAGTGCAGAAAAACCACAGGTCACTATGCTTGATGGTTTTCTCGACAGACTGATCAGCCAGAGGGCAGACAGGGAAGATAAAGATGCCCTGCTGGATAAGCTGCTGACCTTCGTCCGTAAGTCATTTGGTATGGAAGTGGCCTTTATTTCAGAGTTTGATCAGGGCCAGAGAATTTTCCGCCATGTCAGCAGTGACTACGAATTCCGCCCGGTTCAGGCCGGCGACAGCAATCCTCTGGAAGAAAGTTACTGCATCCGGATTGTCAGAAAAGAGCTGCCGGAGCTGATCGTAAATGCCCGTCAGTTGCCTTTGGCACTGGAAATCCCTGCCACGCAGGAATTACCCATCGGCTCTCACCTGAGTGTTCCCCTGTATCTGACCGATGGCAGCCTGTACGGCACATTCTGTTGCTTCAGCCGCAGTGTTGTGCCCGGGCTGGCGGATCGTGAACTGGAATTCATGCATCTGCTGGCCGGTTTGATTGCCCGTTTTATCAGTGCCGAAGTGATTGATCAGCGTGAGCGCCAGGCATCGACCGGGCAGATAATGGCGATACTGCGCAGTGGCCAGATCACAACCTTTGAACAGCCAATCAATGCCCTGCATCAGATCGATGGCGTTATCAAATTCCGCACGTTTGCTACTGAAGCTTTGTCACGTTTTCCCGAATGCAGTCTGATGGTGGAAGATGTCTTTATTAAAGCCGCGGCAACTGGGCTTGCGTTACCACTGGAGCTTGGTTGCTTTACCCGTGCACTGAAATTACTGACGATGCTGCCGTCTGATCTGCTGTTATCCATTAATATCAGCGCAACGGTATTAATTCAGCCGGAATGTGTCAAAGCACTGAGCGGCTACGATCTTTCGCGTGTGGTTATCGAGCTGACCGAACGTGAATCTGTACTGTCTTATCAGGCGTTACTGGAGGTGGTCGCAAGTTTACGTGACGCAGGGGCGAAGTTTGCTGTGGATGATGCTGGTGCCGGCTATTCGTCACTACGCCATATTATGATGCTGCGTCCGGAATGGATTAAGATCGATCATTCGTTGGTTGCCGACGTAGATAAGAGTAAAAGCCAGCAGGCGCTGATTCGCAGTATGGTGCAATATGGCACTGACATGAACGCAGTGATCATTGCAGAAGGCATTGAAACGCCGGAGGAACTTGAGACTCTGTATCGCCTTGGCGTTCGTTACGGACAAGGATACCTGCTGGCCAGACCGCGCCAGCCAGCCGTTCGTCACTGATGATAAGCATTCAGGCCAGACAAATTCCCCGCCTGAAAGCCCCTGACAGAAAAATCCCCTTTTTAAACTCACAGGTATCCTTAACTGATTGTGCTCAGGTACTGTCGCATCGTGTGTCGCACAGGCAATCAGTAATCTCCGTGCAGAAAATCATTCAAAACAGAAGCCATCCTTAAACAGCATCCATAAAATCAAAACCGGCAACAGGACGGAAATTGCCGGGAAAAACTAACCTTTTGGTCAGATTTATGTTTCCGTTTTAAAAATACATTCCCCGGTCACACAGGCGGAAGAAAAATAACACAGCGCAGATCAGGAATATTGCCAGCGTCAGTAAACGTAAAAATCCCCCGACTGAAATATTCCCAAGCTGGTTTGTTATCGTTTATTGCGCCGATGCAGGAGTTTTCTCAGCGGCGAGCTGAGCATGTTGGCCAACAGGTATTCATGAAATAAAAGGAATTTAACCGGTAAAACAGAACAGGCGTGCGCATTAATTCTTCACTGATTGTCATTATTGTTATCAGCAGGATGTCTGGTTCTGGGCTATATTATGAGCTCTGTCTGAAGAATGCCGTCTGCGATGCGCGACATGTCTTACGGTTTTGCTTTTTTCTCAACGGTAGCATCAACGCAGGCCTGCTTAATATTTCCCGGCCTGTGTACAGTCATAAAATACCTGCAGCCTGCAGAAATACGGGGTTGGATGCAGGCAGGACGATTCCGGTTTTAGTCGAAACAGCGGTATTTTCGGGGGTTTTGGGATTGGACGTTTTCTGGATTCTGCTCGCAACATGTCTGGTTTTTGTTATGCAGGCAGGGTTTCTTTGCCTGGAATCCGGCCTGGTCAGAAGCAAAAACAGCATCAACGTTGCTGCAAAAAACCTGACGGACTTTGTCATTACCTGTGCGCTTTTCTGGTTAACAGGCTTCGGTCTGATGTTTGGCAGCAGCCATAATGGCGTCATTGGCACCACTCTTTTTATGTTTGGCAGCAATGCCAGCACTGACGAAATCGCCGTATTTCTGTTCCAGATGATGTNCTGCGGTACCGCTGCCACCCTGGTCTCCGGCGCTGTTGCGGANCGTATGGCATTCGCCGGTTATCTGATCGTAGCTGCACTGATTACCCTGTTTGTTTATCCGGTTACCGGGCACTGGTCCTGGGCNGGNATCGTTGCCGGCGAAGCCAGTGGCTGGCTGGAAAAAATNGGCTTTATCGATTTTGCCGGTTCGACGGTTGTTCACTCAGTCGGCGGATGGGTCGCTCTGGCGGCGATCATCGTTATTGGCCCACGCACAGGCCGCTTTGAGCACGGNGCCCAGCGTATCCCCGGCAGTAATCTGCCCATGGCGGTACTTGGCTGTNTGCTGCTCTGGTTTGGCTGGTTCGGTTTTAATGGTGGCAGTACGCTNAGCTGGAATGAACAGGTGCCGGGCATTTTGCTNAATACCTGTCTGGCNGCTGCNTTTGGNGGCATAGTCACGGCGGCAATCAGTTACGCCGTGCAGCGNTTTATGGATGTGCAATACGTTATCAACGGTGTNATCGGCGGTCTGGTTGCCATTACNGCCAGCTGCCATGCCGTTACTCCGCCGTCAGCAGCCTTGATTGGTNTGGTGGCTGGGGTGCTTGTCTATTGGGGCNAAGTTGTNCTGGAGAAACTCCGGGTCGATGATGCCATTGGTGTGATACCGGCTCATCTGGTTGCCGGTATCTGGGGGACTCTTGCGGTTGCGCTGTTTGGCCAGGCGGAAATACTGGGAACCGGGCTGAGTTTCGGTCAGCAGTTACAGTCACANTTTATNGGTGTNGTNGCCACCGGCCTGTACAGTTTTACCGCTGCCTTCATTATTCTNCACGTTATTAACCGNATATATCCGCTGAGGGTNTCGCNGGANGCNGANNTNATGGGNCTTAANGTTGCNGAACATAAGGTCAGTACCGAAGTATACGACCTGCTGTCAGCCATGCAGATTCAGCAACAAAGAGCCGATTTTTCCGCCCGTGTCCCGGTTGAGCCTTTCACTGAAGTTGGTCAGATTGCNCAGCAATACAACCGTGTTATNGANCGGGTAGATACCGAAATNACNCTGCGTGATCAGGCCTTTGATGCNTTCCGGGAAAGCGAATACCGNAACGGTGCAATTCTTAATGCCGCCATGGACTGNATTATTGTNATCGATGCCAGCGGTGCCATTCTGGAATTTAACCCGGCTTCTGAACAATGTTTTGGCAGCAATAAACAGCGNATGCAGGGGGCNAATTTCTTTACCTCCTATTTACCCGAACAATTACATGCAAAAGCGTTCCACAGTCTGGAGATGGGCTTTACCGCAGGTGATGGACTGGTACTTAAACGAACCAATGTCACCCCACTGAATCGTGCCAACGGCGAGCAGTTTACCGCTGAAGTTGTCATTACTCAGACCACAGATCACACCAATCCAGATAAAGAATATACGCTTTATATCCGCGATATTACCCAGCAGATCAAACTGCGCGATCGGTTGCGTTTTCTTGCTTATAACGACGTGTTGACCGGGCTCAGTAACCGCAATCATTTTATTGATCAGCTGAAACGGCATATCACTTATTACCAGAAAAATCCGGGTAATGTGGTACTGATGTTTATCGACCTCGACCGCTTTAAGCAAATCAACGACACTCTTGGGCATAAAGCCGGAGATGACCTGCTGTGCGAAGTGGCTAAGCGCCTCAGCTCCGTTGTGCGTGATCAGGATCTGGTTGGCCGCTGGGGTGGCGATGAATTTGTGCTGATGCTCTCCGGTGACGTTAATCTCGAACAGGCCCAGCGTCGGGCCAGATTACTGCTGGACAGAGCCCGTGAGCCTGTAATGTTATCCGGGAAGCCGATTTCTATCCTGTGCAGTATCGGTATTGCCTTATCCGTGAACGGAGAAACGAATGCTGACAGANTACTGCAGCATGCAGACCTCGCCATGTATAAAGCAAAACAGGAAGGGCGGAATAACTTTCAGGTTTTCAGTGGTGAGATGGCCGCCGAGGCACAGAAACAGTTTCAGCTGGAATACGCTATACCGGCAGCAATCAGTGAAAATCAGTTCTTCCTCGAATATCAGCCTAAACTCAGTTGTGACAGCGGGCGTATCCTGAGCTTTGAAGCACTGCTGCGCTGGAACCACCCGGAAACTGGCCGGGTGATGCCGGATGAGTTTATCCCCATTATCGACGGCTCTAATTTTATTGTCGAAGTCGGCGAGTGGGTAATCGAAGAAACCTTCCGGCAACTGGCACAATGGCGTCATAACGGTACGCCATTGTTACCGGTTGCGGTCAACATATCAGGCCGGCATCTGCACTCTCCGCGNCTGATTCCCTTTATTAAAACAACCGTTGAAAAGTATGGAATTTCTGCCGATTTGCTGGAAATTGAAATTACCGAGAGTGTGTTGGTCGATAACTCTGAAGCCAGTATCGGCGCGCTTACGGAGCTGAAGAAGCTNGGTGTACAACTGGCTATTGATGATTTCGGAACGGGCTACTCATCTCTGAGCTACCTCAAACGCTTCCCGATTGATGTACTGAAAATTGACCGGGCATTTGTCAGTGAGTGCGCATCCAACCAGGAAGATGGTGCTATCTGCACCGCCATCATTGCGGTAGCCAAAACCATTGGTCTGGATACGGTTGCCGAAGGTGTTGAAGATAATGCGCAACTGAATTTCCTGCGTGAGCATGGCTGTGATACCTACCAGGGCTGGTTATTCAGCCCGGCGGTAGCGGCTGACGATGCGGAAAAAATGGTCAGAGAGCAATAACGCTGAGCGTCATTCAGGTTTCCCATTTGTCCAGCGCCCGGGTATCTTTCTGCAGTGCTTCTACCCAGCGTTCGCCATTGCCTGTGACTTCTTTCTTCCAGAAAGGCGCACGGGTTTTGAGGAAGTCCATAATAAAATGGCAGGCCTCGAAGGCGGCTTCACGGTGGGAAGACGATACACCAACAAACACAATCTGATCGGAAATATCCAGTGTGCCGACGCGGTGAATCAGTCGTACACGATTCAGTGGCCAGCGTTCAAATGCCTGATCGACAATCTGCTGCAGCGCTTTTTCTGTCATCCCCGGATAGTGTTCGAGTGTGAGGCCGGAGACTGCAGAGCCCTGGTTCATCTCCCGTACCAGACCGGTAAAAAATACTACGGCACCATCACGGCGGTTATCTTCACGCAGTGCTTCGTATTCGGCGGCGATATCGAAATCCGCTTCCTGAACAGAAATAAAACGCATATCAGCTTCTCCTTTCAGCCACCGGTGACCGGTGGGAAAAAGGCGACTTCATCGCCTTCATTCACCGGCGAATTATCGTGAAGAAGCGTGTGATTTACCGCTGCCAGCGCTTTGCCTTCGGCAAACAGATCAGCCTGTTGCGGAAACGCCTGCTGCAGAGCTGAACGCACACTATCGGTATCAGTTGGCAACGAAATCGTCAGCTCGTACTCGTCACAGTTCAGACGTTCACGCAGGGCGGCAAAAAATAAAACCTTCATTGCTGTTCCTGCTTCTGTTGTGTGTCTGAATTTTCCGCCAGCCAATGACCGGTTTTGCCGCCCTGTTTTTCCAGTACGCGCATACCGTCGATGATCATTGCCGGATCGACCGCTTTACACATATCAAACAGCGTCAGTGCAGCAACCGAGGCAGCGGTTAATGCTTCCATCTCAACGCCGGTTTTACCGCTCAGTTTGCACAGGCTTTCAATACGCACACGGCTGTGTTCCGGCTGTGCTTCAAAATCCACCGCTACTTTGCTCAGCATCAGCGGATGGCACAGAGGAATTAAATTGCTGGTTTGTTTCGCGGCCTGAATACCGGCGATGCGGGCAACCGAAAACACATCCCCTTTGTGATGTTCACCCTTCATGATTTTATCCAGGGTTTCTGCACTCATGCGCACATAAGNTTCAGCACGGGCTTCGCGTACGGTGACGTCTTTGTTGCTGACGTCCACCATGCTGGCTTCACCGCGCTGATTAATATGGGAAAACTCACTCATAACTTATCCGCGCGATCCTGTGCCGCAATGATCACCNTGATTGCCTTTCAGGCGTAAGGCGAAGTTACATGGGCGGTGACGGCTGTCGATCTGGCTGGCGATGATATCGTCCCAGGCGGTGCGGCAGGCATTGGTGGAGCCTGGCATGCAGAAAATAATGGTGCTGTTGGCAAGGCCGGCCACGGCGCGGCTCTGAATGGTAGACGTACCGATCTGCTGGAAAGAAATCTGGCGGAAGAGCTCGCCGTAACCATCCACGGTCTGATCGAATAATGGCAGCAGAGCTTCCGGTGTTGAATCGCGCTCGGTAAAGCCGGTACCNCCNGTGACNAATACNACCTGAGTTGTTTCATCAGCGATCCACTGAGAAACCTGGGCGCGGATTTTGTATTTATCATCGACGATGATTTTTTTATCCGCCAGCTTATGACCGGCTTCNGTCAGTTTTTCNACCAACAGATGACCACTGGTNTCTGTGTCTTCGGTGCGGCTGTCAGAGACTGTCAGNACAGCAATATTGAGCGGGAAAAATTCGTCAGTAAAGGTCTTGGCCATCGGGCGCCCCGTTTNAATTCGTGGTTAATCGTTATATTAAATNCGNTGTTTTATGCNGATATTTTACCGGCTTATTCAGCANTATCGTNTGCTTNTCCNNTCGTCTNGGGTGTTTCCTGCACCGNCTGCCATTCCGCCATGGTATTGGTGTTGGTCAGTGAATCATTATGCGGTTCTGCCAGTTGCAGGCCGTCGAACTGATAAAAGACNGATGCGACTGACCGGCGNCTGCCCGGGTCGTTCAGCTGATCACTGATAAAATCGGAAATGGCCGAGCTGACCGGTAAATACAGGGGAATATAGTGTTTGCCGTAACATACCGGGCGTTGCAGTCTGCGACCTTCCTGCAAAAGAGCCANCAGGGTTTCATCGGTCAGNCGTGGCATATCCACCGGAATAATTAACAGGCCCTCGTATTGGTCGCTTTTTAACGCGGCTTTCAGAGCGGCAGAAATACCGGATAACGGGCCTTTGTCACGGCTTTTATCGAACACCACACGGTCTGCTGCAAATGGCAGNGGCTGATCTTTCTGGCGGCTGANCCAGACATGATCGAGGCGCTCTTTCATCAGGCAGTAAATATGTTCTGCCAGTGTATGATCGCCAACGGGCAACAGGGCTTTGTCCTGNCCCATTCGGCTGGAGTTGCCACCGGCTAATACGAGACCCAGAGTTTCCATAAGTGTTTACCTGATGCGTTTNCGCTGCGTACTTATTTCGGGCGGATTACCGCACTGCGACGCTCAACCCTTAACCATCAACCTTAAGCCCTCAACCGCCGAGCATGGCAAAGTGGCGTGTTGCGCCGGTTTCGCCTTCCTGCAGATGGTGACTGTCTTTTTTATGGCTTAATAATTCGCGGATATGCTGCTGCAGAATCTGGCTGTCTTCTTCAGCCAGTAACGGGCGCAGTTCATAACCCTGCTCACCAAACAGGCACAGATGCAGTTTACCTTTAGCGGTAATACGCAGGCGGTTGCAGCTGCTGCAGAAGTCTTTGCTGTACGGCATGATCAGGCCGATATCACCACTGAAATCCGGGTGACTGAATTCCTGTGCCGGGCCATCGTGTGGGCCACGGGCTTTGGCCTGCCAGCCAGAATCGAGTAACTGTTGTTTTACCGATTCACCGGAAACGTGATTGCTTTTAAAGAAGGATGCGTTGTCACCGGTTTCCATCAGCTCGATAAAACGCAGGGTCACAGGCGTGGTTTTCAGCCAGTCGAGAAAGTGCTGAAAGCCATTCATATTCCACGCTTTCAGCAATACCGCATTTACTTTGATATTGCCGATGCCCAGTTCCCGGGCCATTTCAATACCGCTGAGAATTTCCTGCAGTTTGTCGTGGCCGGTAATGGCTTTGAATTGCTGTGGATCGAGACTGTCGATGCTGACGTTCAGCTGATCGAGGCCAGCCTCTGCCCAGTCACGGATCTGCTGAGTCAGGCGATAACCGTTGGTTGTCAGTGCCACAGTGTCGATCCCATGTGTCTGCTTCAGTACGCGGATAACATCCGGCAGATCTTTGCGCAGGCTGGGTTCTCCGCCGGTAATGCGGATTTTGCGGGTACCCATGGCGGCAAAAGCAGCAGCGATGCGGCGGATCTCTTCCAGTGTCAGGAAGCCGCTGCGGTCTGTGCCCTGATAGCCGTCAGGCAGGCAATAATTGCAGCGGAAATTGCAGACGTCGGTGATCGACAGGCGCAGGTAACTGAAACGCCGGCCATGATTATCGGCCAGCACAGCGCTGTTCTGTGTCGGAGAGAAGCTGCTGACAGCGGCATCTTCACCTTCCTGCAACACCCGCAGCGGGATGTGCATATTCATTATGTTTTACACCTTTCCGAATGTGGGAGGCCCGTTCGTTTCCGGCAGAACCCTGGTGGCAGCTGACTGCCACGGCCTGCTGGCCATGCTGCGGATCAGAAATCCGGCAGTTTAGGCGCACAGGCTCGGCGTTAATTAAGTCCCCAGTTTAGATTCTTTTGCCGCAAAGCTAAAGACATCTGTCGGAGTGTCAGGCGCCCGGCAACAGCGGTAAAGGCTGTTCCTTTAGTGGAACAAATGTTCCGCTCATCTGAGCTGAGCCATAAGTTCATTGAAGGCCGCGTATCTCTGCCAGCATTTCCTTTCCACACAGGCTGTGTGCCCTTGTGCACAAGGCTGTTGCATATCCGCGCATAAATAATGGTTAAGGCCATTGGTATAGTGCGCGCGACAAACAACCCCCTTCCATTCCATCTCAACGACTGGTCAGAATTATGCAGTTGACTGAAAAAGCATCCGCAGCCGCTAAACTGTGGCAACCTGCGCTCGTATCCCTGTTTTTAAGCATGGTATTCATGCCTGTTCACGCCTCAACCATGCGCCGTCAGGGCGACTTTTATGGTTACTGGGGCTGGAACAACGCTACTTACTCCGACAGTGACATTCACTTCAGAGGCGAAGGCCACGACTTCACCCTGTATGACGTGCGTGCGGAAGACCGTCAGACCGATTTCAACCTGCATGAAATCTTTCACTCTTACCTGAACCCGGGTCGTATCACCATTCCACAGTACAACTGGCGTTTTGGTTATTTCGTGATGGACAACTGGTCTGTGTCTCTGGGCTGGGACCACATGAAGTACGTTATGGTTCAGGATCAGACTGTTGATGCATCCGGTGATATCGACCGTAACGGCATTCAGCGTGACTACGGCCTTGATGGTTCTGAGAAGCTGACCAAAGATTTTCTGACCTTTGAACATACCGATGGTTTTAACCAGATCTCTCTGGAAACCGAAGGTTACCTGCCGGTATTTAACTGGAAAGACCGTGTTGACCTGGCACTGTTCGCCGGTTTTGGTGTGGGCATCATGTATCCGAAAAGTAACGTGACCCTGCTGGGTGGTGAGCGTAACGACGAATGGCACGTTGCCGGTCACAGCACTCTGGTGAAAGTGGGCTTTGAAGCATCACTGTGGAAGGACTTCTTCTTCCGCTTTATCGGTAAGTACGGCTACGCCGATATGGACGATGTACTGACCAGCAACAAAGGCGATAAAGCCAGTCAGAAAATTTACTATGATGAGTACATCGGCGCGCTGGGTATGCGTTTCTGATACCTCTCAATCCCGCAGGCCGCTGCCGTTCTGGCAGTGGCCGGCAAATCTGCAACGCTTTTTGCAGCACCCGCACAGTTCTTCTTTTGCTCCCTCGTTGTTCAAATCCCGGCCCCTGAATTGCAGATAATTCCGATTTCGGTCAGATAGTGTCTCTGTTGATGGTGGCCCCTGCTGTTGGTGAGCCCCTTTGTTAATGGACAGAGTTGCCATAGGCGTTATCACAGGGTTCAGCGCTGCATCTGCCAGAAATCTTGCCACTTTGTGATAATCCCCGCCGCCACAGTTTTTAGTATCGGAAGCAATAACCTGACTGCTACCGGAAATACTTATGAACTGTTGTCATACCACCAATAAACCGGAAACCGCTGCTGGCATCAAAGCGATCCATCCCCTTGATCCGTTATCGGTGGAAGAACTGCAGTTGGCTGCCGATATTCTGCGCAGAGAGAAAGGCTTGGGTGATACCTGCCGCTTCCCTTATCTGCAGCTGGAAGAGCCGCCGAAAGAAGAAGTGGTGAATTTCACCGAAGGCTCCGAGTTTTCCCGCCGCGCTTTTGCCAGTGTGCTGGATAAAGCCACCGGTCAGATGTCGGAAGGTATTATTGATCTCAACAGTGGCAAAATTACCGAATGGCGTAACCTTGATCCGGCAGAAGCCGGGCAGCCACCGATTATGGTGGAAGAATTTTTCACCTGTGTGGAAATCGTACAGAACGATCCGGCCTGGCGCGAAGCGGTTAAAAAACGTGGCCTGACCGACGACGATATCGAAAAGATTCAGATCGACCCATGGTCCTTTGGTTATTACGGTGAAGACCCGAAATACAAAGGCAAGCGTCTGATGCGCGGTGTCGCCTTTTACCGCGATGAAATGACCGATAACGGTTATGCCCATCCGATCGAAGGGCTGGTGGCTATCATTGATCTCAATGAAAAGAAAGTCATCGACCTGCTCGACGACGGGCGCAATGTACCGGTACCGAAAACCAAACGTAACTACGATACCCCGTCTCTGGGCAAACCCCGGGAAGGGTTAAAACCTCTGCACATTGTGCAGCCGGAAGGCGTCAGCTTTTCTGTCGACGGCTGGAAAGTGAGCTGGCAGAACTGGGATTTTCGCGTCGGCTTTACTCCACGCGAAGGTCTGGTGCTGAACCAGTTAAGTTATACCGATGGCGGCAAAACACGGCCAATTATTTACCGCGCCAGTGTCACCGATATGGCGGTACCGTATTCAGACACCGCCATTAACCACTACTGGAAATGCGCCTTTGATGGCGGTGAATACGGTCTGGGCCGTCTTGCCAATCAGCTGGAGCTGGGCTGCGACTGTTTGGGCGCTATCCGCTATTTTGATATTCCGGCGGTGGACGATAAAGGCGAACCTTTCCTGATGAAAAACGCCGTGTGTATGCACGAAGAAGATTACGGCACCCTGTGGAAACACTATGAATTCCGTACCGGCGTGTTTGAAGTGCGTCGCTCGCGCCGTCTGGTAATTTCGTTTTTCTGTACCGTTGGTAATTACGATTATGGTTTCTACTGGTATCTCTACCAGGACGGCACCATTCAGCTGGAAACCAAACTCACCGGCATTATTCAGACCGCAGGCATGGTGCCGGGTACAACGCCAACGCATGGTGGCAAAGTCACGCCGGAAATCTATGGCCCGACTCATCAGCACTTCTTTAACGCCCGTCTGCATATGATGCTTGATGGCGAAAATAACTCAGTGATGGAAACCAATTTCTCCGCGGCGCCAGCCGGTGAGGCTAACCCCTGGGGGAATGTCTTTAATACCGATGCCCGTGTGTTAAAAACCGAGCAGGAAGCCGCGCGTGAGGCCAACGGCCAGAGCGGCCGTTTCTGGAAAATTATTAATCCTAATGTGAAAAACGAAGTCGGCAACCCGACCGGCTATAAGCTGGTGGCCGAGCATAATCCGGTGATGCTAGCACATGCTGACAGTTATATTGGCAAGCGTGCCGGTTTCGCCAGTAAGCATCTGTGGGTAACACCATACGATCCCAAACAGCGTTATGGCAGTGGTGAATACCCGAACCAGAACAAAGGCGACGGCTTCCCGTATTACACGGAGAAAAACCGCAATATCGAAAATACCGATATCGTGGTGTGGCATACCTACGGCCATACCCATATCTGTAAACCGGAGGATTTTCCGGTGATGCCGGTGGAATACGTTGGTTTTACCCTGAAACCGAATAACTTCTTCAATTCTAATCCGGCAATGGATCTTCCCGGCGGACGCGATGGAGAGAGTGTTAATGCTGACGGCCCGGCCGGCGATGGGGATGCCTCATCGGACAGCTGCTGTGGCTGATCGGTGGCAGGCTTGCAGTAAGCAGTAGTTCAGTCAGGAGAGAGTGATATGACGCATTCAGCCGGGATTATCTGGTATCTGGCAGACACACTGGCGGCCACCGCATTGGTTGTTCTGTTGTGGCTGCTCGGTCAGCGTCTGCGGCTGATTGTCAGTCAGCCACTATTTATCACGGCTGCGGTGATGTTTATCGCCGGTATGTCACCCTGGCTGGATCAGATGGCGCGTTATTCTCTGTGGCTGCACAGCTGGCAGAGTGTGATGATTCATCATCTGGCACCACTGGTGTGGATGGCATCGCTGATGCCATCTGAACCAGCGTCCGTCAGGCCTTCTTTTAATGCCCCCCGGCTGCAGTCCTGTCTGCCGTTTTTACTGATTATTTTCGGCCTGCTTACCTGGCTGTGGATGCTGCCGTCGTTTCATACCCTGTTTATGGACAGTGCTGTTTTTTATGCGCTGATGAAATGGATGATGGCGCTCAGTGGTATCAGTCTGTGTCTGCTGGTGGTTGTTCCGTCAACATCGTCCTACCGTATTGATGGCGCAGGCTGTCAGCATTTTTGGGTATCAATCAGTGTGGTGGCACCCATGCTGCTGATGGGATTGGTGATGACCTCATCCGCTGATCTGTTCAGCGCTTATCACAATACGAATCAGCATATGCATATGATGCAGTCGCTGCCGCAGGCGCTGGCTATGCCAGCCTTCCTCGATCAGAAACTGGCAGGCATTATCTTTATCGTTGCGGCGGTGATCTACTGGCTGGGTGAGCGTCTGATTACCCGTCCGCTCAGTTATCCTTTCACCCGTCCGGCGCGGGTTGCTGTGGGCGTTTCGCCAAATAAACGCCGGTATTCCTGAGAAAAATACCCAGTGTGAAAGAAGCCATAATTGGCCGCCACGGCAGTGACCGGCAGATTACTGGTCAGCAGCTGACGCCGTGCGGCATTCAGTTTTACCGCGCGCAGGTACTGCGCCGGTGAGGTGCCGGTCACTTTGGCAAAGCTGTAATTCAGCGTGCGCCGGGCGATGCCCAGTTGCTTACAGATATCCAGTACGCTGGCGGTCGCGCCTTCATCGCTGAGGGCATATTCATGACAGCGGCGCACCAGATAGTGGTGCTGATTGCCTAATGGCCGTGCGCTGCGGTGCAGCGGATGACTGTCCAGTGAGCCGCTGTAAATATCCAGAGCCATCAGCACCAGACGGTCACGCAGGGCTTTTTCTTTTTGTGCGGTTTGTTGTTCTGACAGCTGTTCGTCATTGCTGTTCAGCTCCTGCAGCAGCGACATAAGTGTGCTGCGCACCTGACTCAGCCATTCCGGTTTTACCTGAATACCATGGCTGCGGCGGGCGCTGAGCAGGGTGTCGTAATCTTCGTCGCTGAGCAGATCGTGCAGCTGATCCTGTTGCAGGGAAATGACGCTGTAATCGGTATCCGGTGGGCCGACAAAAAAGAAATCTTCATCGCAGGGCAGCAGGGTGATGCCGTCAGCCAGCACGTTACGCGCCTGATCCGAGGTTTTGCTGCCATCCAGATGAATCGGCACTAACAGGGCGATCTGCCCGGCCGGTGTATGAGTGTGCTGGGCGACGCCCTGGTTCATACGCTCGCGGAACAGCCGCACCGAATCAAAGTGCACATCCTGCAGATAGCCTTCAAAACGTCCGGCCGTCAGCTGGTCGTATTCCTGTGGCCAGCAGGTCAGTGAGCGGGCGTGGTGATTGACCTCGTGAAAGGTTTCAGACTGGATCAGCATTTTCAGCCCCTTTATACCCTCAGCAAAACAAGGATTCAGCAAAATACGGGCCTGCGGAAAGGTGCCAGGTGAGCGTCGGTCGGGGCGCAAAATGCTGAATCTGAGTGCAACGGTCGGAATAATCTGTGGAAAATGCCCGTTTGTGGTACGCAGGATGTTTACAACCCTGGACTCAGGTCATGATCCTGCCTGACTGAGTGAAAGATCGTGGCAGGTAACACACTGATGCCTCGCCAAGTGACGGTCAGCGCCGTATCATTCGCCCTGTTTTAATCTGTCTGCAGGGCTTTCCCGTGTCGCAACCTACATCTCCTGTCCGTCTTACTGAATACAGCCACGGCGCTGGCTGTGGCTGCAAAATTTCCCCTAAGGTGCTGGATACCATTCTCGCCTCGTCACTGCAGATTCCGGCGGATGCCAGTCTGCTGGTGGGCAACAGTAGCAAGGATGATGCAGCGGCTTACGATCTGGGTAATGGTCAGGTCATTCTCAGCACCACAGACTTCTTTATGCCGATTGCCGATGATCCGTTTGATTTTGGGCGTATCGCCGCCACCAATGCCATCAGCGATATTTACGCCATGGGCGGTAAGCCATTGATGGCTATCGCTATTCTCGGCTGGCCGGTCAATGTGTTGCCGCCAGAAGTCGCGCAGCAGGTGGTGGACGGCGGCCGTCAGGCCTGTGCCGATGCCGGTATTCTGCTGGCCGGTGGTCACAGCATCGATTCGCCGGAGCCGATTTTTGGTCTGGCGGTGACCGGACTGGTGGCGAAAGACAAACTCAAGCAGAACAATACTGCTACCGCCGGCTGCAAACTGTATCTGACCAAGCCATTGGGTGTCGGCATTCTGACTACCGCACAGAAGCAGAAAAAACTGCGCGCAGAAGACGAATTTCTTGCCCGCGACGTTATGTGCATCATGAATAAAGTGGGTGCAGAGGTATCGCAGCTTGAAGGCGTTGAGGCCATTACCGACGTTACCGGTTTTGGTCTGATGGGGCACCTGCTGGAAGTCTGTGAGGGCAGCGGGGTGAATGCGCTGATTTATGAAGACGCCGTACCTCTGTTGCCACCGGTAAAAGACTATATCGCCATGGGTTGTCTGCCCGGCGGAACCACGCGCAATTTTGAATCCTACGGGGAAAAACTGGCGCCGTTAACGGCTGAACAGAAAGCCCTGTTCTGTGACCCCCAGACCAGTGGCGGGCTGTTGATTGCTGTGCAGCCGGACAAGGCCGCTGCGCTGGAAGTGATTCTGACTAACGCCGGAGTGCATGCACAGAGTATCGGTGAGCTGGTGGATGAAAAAGCCGGTTTCCGGGTAGAAGTCATCAACGGAGGTCAGGCATGAGCGCTACCGGCGACAGCCAGGTTGTGGATAATTTCGCGGAAATCTTTCTGCGCGATACGCCCATGTTCGATACCCGCGCACCGCTGGAATATAAAAAGGGCTCATTTCCGTTTACCGCCAGCCTGCCGTTAATGACCGATCAGGAGCGGGCCAAAGTCGGTACCTGCTATAAGCGCGATGGTCAGGATGCGGCGATTAAACTCGGTCATCAGCTGGTCAGCGGAAAAATTAAAGAAGAGCGTCTGCAGCAGTGGCTGGATTTTGCCCGTGCTCATCCGGATGGCTATCTGTTCTGCTGGCGCGGTGGTCTGCGCAGTCAGACAGTACAACAGTGGATGCGTGATGCCGGGGTGAACTACCCACGTATTAAAGGCGGCTACAAAGCTCTGCGCCGTTTTCTGATCGATGCTCAGGAACGCATCGTTGAGGACAGCCATTTCCGCATACTGGCCGGCAATACCGGCTGTGCCAAAACCGATCTGCTGAACCGTGTGGATAACAGCATTGATCTGGAAGGCATTGCCAATCATCTCGGCAGTACCTTTGGCAAGCGCCCGGATGGTCAGCCATCGCAGATTGATTTTGAAAATAAACTGGCCATTGCTCTGTTCCGTCAGAACCATGCGGCAGCGGAAAAAACCATTCTGCTGGAAGATGAAAGCATGCTGATAGGCCGCTGCGCGATTCCGGAGAATCTGCGTAAAAAAATGGCAGAGTCACCGTTAATTGTGGTGCAGAGTACGCTGGAAGAACGGATTGAGCATAGCTTCCGCAATTATATTCTGCACAAGCTGGAAGAATGGCAGCGCGTGGCTGGAGATGAAGCTGGCTTTCAGGCTTTTGCCGATGACCTGACACAATCCATGTATAAAATCCGCAAACGCCTTGGTGGTGTGCGCTACCAGCAGCTCAGCGATTTATTGCAGCAGGCATTGCGCGAGCATCAGGCGGGGGATAACAGTCTGCACCGCGAATGGATCAGCATTCTGCTCAGCGACTATTACGACCCTATGTACGATTATCAGATGACGCTGAAAAAAGGCCCGGTAGAGTTCCGCGGCACCGCAGCGGAAATCACCGAATATTTAGCTTAACGTTCTGGTTAACAATCAAACCAACCTTCACATACACCTAAAGGCTGATTTATGAGTTTGTTTAAAAAACTGTTCTCTACCCTGCTGTTTGCCGGAGCTGCTCTGTCTGCTCAGGCAGAAACTTTTGTCTTTACCGCCATTCCGGATGAAGACGAATCCCGTCTGCAACAGCGTTTTAATAAAGTCGCCGATTACCTCAGCGAACAACTGGATGTGGACGTGAAATACATTCCGGTGAAATCTTACGCCGCAGCCATTACCGCGTTCCGTAATAATCAGGTGCAGCTGGCCTGGTTCGGCGGACTGTCCGGTGTGCAGGCCCGTCGTCTGGTACCAGGTTCGGAAGCCATCGCTCAGGGTTACGAAGATCAGTTCTTCAAAAGTTATTTTATTGCCAACAGCAGCACAGGTTTAACCGCAGCTGAGAATCTGACCGATGCACTGAAAGGCAAAACCTTTACCTTCGGTTCCAAAGGTTCTACCTCAGGTCGTCTGATGCCGGAATTCTATCTGCGTGAAGCCTTTAAAGCGGCACCGGAAGATGTGTTTGAGCGTGTTGGTTTCTCCGGCGATCACAGCCGTACCATTGCCCAGGTACAGAGCGGCGCGTATCAGGTCGGTGCGGTGAATTACACCGTATGGGAAAACGAACTGGCGGCGGGCAACATTGATCCGGCAAAAGTATCTGTTATCTGGGAAACCCCGACTTACACCGATTATCAGTGGACCATCCGTGGTGACGTAAACAGCCGCTTCGGTGAAGGCTTTAAAGATAAAGTCCGTCAGGCTCTGCTGAACATGAAAGACAAAGATCTGCTGGCCAGCTTCCCGCGCGAATCCTTTGTACCGGCCACCAATGCGGATTATCAGGCGATTGAAGATACCGCCAAAGCCATTGGTCTGATCGATTAATCGCGCCAGCTGATGAATAGTCTGGCAACACCTCTGTTTCATCTGGATGGGCGGTCTTTTAAAAAAGGCCGCCACCACGTCCTGCATGACATCCGCCTGACCATTCAGCCGGGCGAAAAGGTCGCACTGATCGGACCATCCGGTGCCGGTAAATCCAGCCTGCTGGAATGGCTGTATCAGCAGCAGGCTTCACAGATTGCTCTGTGTCCACAGGATAATGGCCTGGTGGATATTCTTTCGGTGTATCAGAATATTTATATGGGTGGGCTGGAGCGTCATTCAGCGTTTTATAACCTCACCAATCTGATTAAAGCGCGTAAAGCCGATAAAGAAGAAATTCAGCATCTGGCAGAAACGCTGGGCATTGGCGATAAACTCTGGCACTCGATGGATAAACTGTCCGGCGGACAGCGTCAGCGGGTAGCCATTGGCCGTGCTCTGTATCGTAAAAAAAGCGTCTTTTTCGGTGATGAGCCTGTCTCGGCGCTGGACCCGGAACAGGCCCGGCATATTCTGAAATATCTGATCAGCGAGCACGATACCCTGGTCGTCAGTCTGCATAACCGCCGGCTGGCACTGGATTATTTTGATCGCATCATTGCCTTAAAAGGCGGCCATATCAGCTACGACGGTCCGGTGGTTGAGCTGTCTGCGCACCAGCTGGACAGACTGTATGTCCAATAACCGGCCCAATAACCGGCCAGAGGACTTTGCCGCGGACGGGAGTTCTGTTGAGGGAGCTGCGCCAGCGAAGCAAAGTGGCTCCCTCTTTACTGCTGCGGGCAGAGGCTTATCCACCGGACGCAGTCTCGGCTGGCTGTCGTTACTGCTGCTTTTCTCGGCCTTAGCTTGTCTGCCGTTTGCCGATATTCAGGTTTATCCGTCGGATCCGTGGCAGGAACTGGGTCGTATCGGCTGGGGCTTTATTACTCCGTGGTGGGATGATCCGCTGAGCCTGTTTTATGCCCTCGGTCAGACCGTTGCTTTCGCATTATTAGCGGTATTGTTTGCTGTTCCGCTGGGCCTGTTACTGGCGCTGAAATGGCAGTGGCGGATTATCCGCTGGCTGGCCGCGGCCGTGCGTTCGGTGCATGAGATTTTCTGGGGGCTGCTGTTTATGCAGCTTTATGGTCTCAGTGCGACGACAGGATTGCTGGCCATTTTAATTCCCTATACCGGAGTGTTTGCCAAAGTCTTTGCGGAAATTTTTGCCCGCCAGAGTCGTTTGCCACAGGCTACCTTGTCGCCGGGCAGCGATTTAATCAGCCGCTATGCCTATACCTTAATTCCCCAGGCCTTTGCCGAAATGTCGCACTATGTGCGCTACCGGTTTGAATGTGCTCTGCGCTCCAGTGCCATTCTGGGTTTTATCGGTTTACCGACGCTGGGATTTCATCTGGAGACTGCCTTCAAGCAGGGGGATTACAGCAATGCAGCCGCGCTGTTGTGGCTGTTTTTTCTGCTGATCGCCACCATTCGTTTCTGGCTTAAACCTCTGCTGATTCCGCTGTACGCGATTATTGCAGTGCTCCTGTTGCCGCAGTTACCGGATACTCCGGACGGTCTGTTCTGGCGTTTTATTTCGCAGGACATCTGGCCGTACTCATTGCAGCAGGGCGATCTCACCAGTGCCATGATGTGGTACAGCAAAGTATTTACTCAGGAAGCCTGGCCGGCGTTACTGGATACCTTAATGCTGAGTCAGCTGGCGTTGGTACTGACCGGTGTTATTGCCCTGTTGGTTTATCCGCTGGGCAGTCGTGCACTGGTTAACCGTGGGCGCTTGCCGGGGCGCTTATTATTACTGGTGATGCGCTCCACCCCGGAGATGATTTTTGCCTTTGTGCTGCTGCTGGTGTTTGGTCCTTCCGGTTTACCGGCGGTGTTAGCACTGGCGATTCACAACGGTGGTCTGATTGGTTTTCTGCTTGCCGGGCACAGTGAAAAACAGCCCCAGCGCATTGATGATCCAACGGGTTTTAACCGCTACCTCTATCAGCAGACACCGCGTCTGTATCCGGGCTTTCTTGCCTTCCTGTTTTATCGCTGGGAAGTGATTCTGCGTGAGAGCGCCATTATGGGAATTCTGGGGATCGCCACGTTGGGTTTCTTTATCGACTCGGCGTTTGAGGAAATCCGTTACGACAAAGCCTTCTTTCTGATACTGGTTACCGCAGTACTGAATATTCTGGTGGACGCTGTGTCACGCCGGCTGCGCCGGTACAGCGGTGCCGAAAACGCCGGTGGGTTAGGCTGACGGAGCTGTTGTTCCTGGCGACTGTTTTCATATCGCCTTTTATTTCAGACAGCTGTTATTTCAAACCGCCGAAGCGCTGATAAAAACCGTTGGCGGCAACCGGTAACGGACCTTCAGCGGTTTCCAGTGATTCTTCCAGCCATTGCTCGGCACCCGGTGTCAGGGTGCGATAAATGTTACGGCATAACTGACGGGCAGCGCGGCCTTCCCAATCGCCCGGTAATAACTCATCCGGCAGTAATGGATCGCGCAATACCAGTTTACGGAATTCGTGAATTAACAGGGTGCGGGCAATAAAACACTCTTCCGGACGCAGGCTGGTCTGCTCGCTGATTTCCTTCCACAGCGGGCGGAACAGGGTCAGAAATTCCTGATACTGCTGAGCAAGCCCGTGCAGATCCCAGCATTCTTTTACCAGCAGGCGCACCGGACGACCGGCCAGTTCCTGCTGTGGCCGGGTTTCAAACACCACAACGTTATCTTCCAGTCCGGCAGCCGCGACGATGCTGTGCACCTGCGACAGATTGTAGTTGGGGCTGCCAAACACCTGGCCTGACAGCGTGGCAAAGCCCTGCCAGCCGAGATCATCCAGCAGCTGTTTGCGCTGATCTGCATCCAGCTGGTGGGTAATAATAAGACACCAGCTGCCGTCCCAGGACTGATCGTGATCGCTGTAAACGCGACGGAAAGCCTGCTCGAATTTACGCCGGCCAGGGCCAGTCAGGCTGTAATAACTGCGGCGGCCAATACGGTCGCTCATCAGCCAGCCATCCTGCGTCAGACGGAAAATGGTGGTGCGCATCAGGCGTTCATTAATGCCCATGGGCTCCAGCAGTTTGATCAGAGCTCCCAGCCACACGGTACCGCCATGAGGCTCAATGGAATCACCGTAAACAGTAATAACCAGCGACGACGCACGCAGCGGTTTCTGGCTGCGGAAGCGTTCAGTGATCGGGTCCAGTGAGTTCAGTTTTGGCATAAGGGTGCTGTGTCAGTTCGCTGTATCGGTTTGCTGTTATGAGTCGCGGTGTCTGCCCGGCATTATAAAGGTAATGGCCGGACATTATACGCGCTGAGCATCACGGTATTTGTTCTGTCTGGCCAAAAGGCGTGCAGAAACGGCTCTTCGGTCATGCTGTTCTGACGCTTAACCTTCTTTATTCAGTGGAGCATGCTCCCCGGTCTGAGGTCGTGGACGGTTTTCCTCCACTTCGGTCAGCGGTGTGCATTCCACCATAGAGCGGATACTGCGTTTGGTCAGATCAATGTACTGACGGGTAGCGTTCTGCTTCCAGGCAAGTTCTTTATCAGAGACCTGGCGCTTCACATCCGCCGGAGCTCCCATCACCATAGAGCGCGGCGGGCATTCAAAGCGTGTCTTAACAAACGACGCTGCCGCGACAATCGACTCAGCGCCTATGTCAGCGAAATCCATAATGACGGCATTCATACCGACCAGCGTATCTTCACCGATCACACAGCCATGCAGAATGGCGCCATGACCAATATGACCGTGGCGCTTAATGCGCGTCACGGTATCAGGGAAGCCGTGCACCGTGCAGTTGTCCTGCATATTGGATTCTTCTTCCATCACGATCTGACCGAAGTCACCGCGCAGACTGGCACAGGGGCCAACGTAACAGCCCGGGCCTATGATCACATCGCCGATCAATACTGCGGTGGGGTGGACGTAAGCGGTCGGGTGAACCACTGGGGTTACGCCATCAATACGGTAGCAGGGCATAAGGTGTTCCTCTTGTGCGTATTGCCGCAGCCGGTTGAGGCAGCCTGTTATGTCAGGCTGCTGCCTTTTGATTCCTGCTTTCTGCCTTTTGACAGTCGCCTTTGCTGCGGGCTTTTGCTGTAGTCCTTGAGGCTGAAATGGGCAGAATTTCCGGTCGTCTAAAACAATACGTTATTTTTAATTATTTTTGATTTTGTGTATCAGAACATAAGTTTAATGGCTTTGTGAAGTACTATAAAAACACAAAATTCTTAAGGTTTTTCCTGCTTTTGTATCATTTTTGGCCAGCCGTATTTAAATTTTTACCCCACTGTCATCGCGTAAATTCGCGGATTTACGGGGGTTTTTAGCGGAATACGACTAAAGCGATACGTAAAGATTAAAAAAATCTGTTGTTTTGTATCTTAAATTCATGCAGTTTGAATAAAAGCGATACACAAGTGCAGCAAAAATCTGTCAGCGCAGAAATAAAAAAAGCATGTGATCGCAGCCGACCCGTAACAAAAACAACAACGGGCGGAAAAGAAAAAGGTACTCACATGACAACCGATAATTTCCGTACGCTGGCTGTTGAAACAGCCGGTGCGGGGGTATGGCTGGTTAGACTGAACCGCCCCCAGGCGCTTAATGCCCTCAACACTGAGCTGTTGGGTGAACTGAGCGCTGTTCTCGACAACGCCGAAGACGCAGGCGACGTGCGTGCCGTGGTTATCACCGGCAATGCCCGCGCGTTTGCTGCCGGAGCCGACATCAATGAGATGGCGGCGCTGGATATGGTCGGCATCCTCAATGATCCGCGCCAGCAGCACTGGCAGCGTATTACCCGCTTCAGCAAACCGTTAATCGCCGCCGTGAATGGCTTCTGCCTGGGCGGTGGCTGTGAGCTGGCCATGAACGCCGATATTCTGATCGCCGGCAGCGATGCAAAATTCGGCCAGCCGGAAATCAATCTCGGCATCATGCCTGGCGCTGGCGGTACTCAGCGACTGCTGCGTGCTGTGGGTAAATCCATGGCCATGCAGATGGTGCTCAGTGGTCAGCCGATCACGGCGCAACAGGCACTGCAATGCGGCCTGGTCAGCGAAATCACTCAACCCGAATTTACCGTCGAACGCGCACTGGCGCTGGCTGCTGATATTGCCGCCAAAGCACCACTGGCGGTGCGTCTGGCGAAAGAAGCCATCCTGCGTGGTATGGACGCCGACCTGAGCACAGGTCTGCGCTATGAACGCCAGGCGTTTACTGTGCTGGCGGCGACAGACGACCGTAACGAAGGCATCGCTGCCTTCCGGGAAAAACGTAAACCCGGTTTCAGCGGTCGCTGAAGCCAGAACCGGACTGGGGTGATTTCTCCATGAGTTTTGAACACATTATTTATTCAGTGGATGCCGGTGTGGCACTGCTTAGCCTGAACCGACCTCAGGCACTGAACAGCTTTAACGAAGCCATGCATCTGGAAGTGCGCGAAGCACTGAAAATGACCGCAGAAAACCCTGACGCGCGGGTGCTGCTGTTAACCGCTGAGGGCCGTGGTTTCTGTGCCGGTCAGGATCTGTCTGACCGCAACGTGGCACCGGATGCGGACATGCCGGATCTGGGTCTGTCCATTGAGAAATTTTACAACCCGATGATCCGCCGTCTGCAGCAACTGCCTATGCCGGTGATCTGTGCCGTTAACGGCGTTGCCGCCGGAGCCGGTGCCAATATTCCGCTGGCCTGCGATCTGGTGTTGGCAGCGCGCTCGGCAAAATTTATTCAGGCGTTCTGCAAAATCGGTCTGGTGCCGGATTCCGGTGGTACCTGGTTCCTGCCGCGTCTGATCGGCATGGCGCGGGCCAAACAGCTGGCCTTACTGGGCGAGCCGTTAACCGCTGAGCAGGCATTGGAATGGGGCATGATTTATCGCGTCACCGACGACGAAGCCCTGCGTGATGAAGCGCTGGTGCTGGCCCGTCAGCTGGCAACACAGCCAACGATGGGGCTGGGTTATATCAAACGCGCCCTGAACGACAGCGTCAGCAATGGCTTTGATGAGCAGCTGACGCTGGAGCGTGATCTGCAGCGTCTGGCTGGCCGCACGGATGATTACCGCGAAGGCGTGGCGGCATTTATGGCCAAACGTCCGGCTGAATTTAAGGGGCGCTGAGATGAAAGCACTGGATACTTCCGTTATCTGCGGCGTCATCGGCGCCGGTGCAATGGGCGCAGGTATTGCGCAGGTAGCTGCTCAGGCCGGGCACAGCGTATTGCTGTTTGATACCCGCGAAGGTGCAGCCCGCGACGCCATTAATAACATTGAGCGTCAGCTCGCGCGCCTGGTGGAAAAAGGCAAGTTTACCGCAGAGCAGGCCGCAGCCACTGTCGCCCGCATGCAACCTGCGGCGGCGCTGAGCGATTTTGCCAATGCGGGTTTTGTGCTGGAAGCCATCGTCGAAAACCTGGATGTAAAACGCGGCTTATTAGAGCAGCTGGAAAGCATCTGTAAAGCCGACTGCATTCTCGCCACCAATACCTCGTCGCTGTCAGTGACCAGTCTTGGTGCCGGTCGTCAGCAGCCGCAGCGTATTGTTGGTATGCACTTCTTTAACCCGGCGCCGGTGATGAAGCTGGTGGAAGTGGTTTCCGGTCTGGAAACCGATAAAGCCATTGCTGAATGTGTGTTTGCGACGGCTAAAGCCTGGGGTAAAGAACCGGTTTACGCACGCTCAACACCTGGTTTTATAGTTAATCGTGTGGCGCGTCCGTTTTATGCCGAAAGCCTGCGTCTGCTGCAGGAACAGGCCGCCGACTGCGCCACGCTGGATGCCATTATGCGTGATGGCGGTGGCTTCCGTATGGGCGCTTTCGAGCTGACCGATATGATCGGCCACGACGTTAATTACGCTGTGACCAAATCCGTATTTGATGGCTATTACGGCGATTTCCGTTTTCAGCCTTCCCTGATTCAGAAAGAACTGGTGGATGCCGGCCTGCTGGGCCGTAAATCCGGCCGGGGCTTTTATTCCTATTCTGAGAATGCCGCTAAACCAGAGGCTGGCAGCGTAAGTGTGAGCGGTGATCCCGTACCCGGCTGCACGGCACTGGGCGACTGCGGTGTTCTCAGTTCTCTTGTGTCACGCCTGGCTGCCGCCGGGGTGATGGTGACTGCAGAGTCGTCTTCCGATGCCGGCGTACTGCGTATTGGCAGTGCCACGGTCGCGCTGAGTGATGGTCGCATGGCCTGTCAGCGTGCCCGGGAAGATGGCCTGAGCAATCTGGTGCTGATCGATCTGGCGCTGGATTACAGCAAAAGCAGCCGTCTGGCGGTAAGCCGCGCGGCTTCAACCTCTGACGAAGCACTGCAACAGGTGGCCGACTGCCTGGGCAAAGCCGATATCCGCATCAGCGAAGTCAGTGATGTACCCGGGCTGGTGGTGATGCGCACGGTGGCCATGCTGGCCAACGAAGGCGCAGACACCGTGCTGCACGGCGTTGCCAGTGCGGCGGATGTGGATACCGCCATGCGTTCGGGCGTGAATTATCCGCGTGGCCCCCTGGCATGGGCGGATCAACTGGGTCTGTCAGCAACCCTGACAGTACTGGAAAACCTGCAACAGGCGTATGGCGAAGAACGCTATCGCCCATCACTGTTACTGCGTCGTCTGGCGCAGCAGGGAGGAAGCTTTCATGGCTGAAGTACGCGAACTGAAGATCAATCCGGCCGACATGAATGCCGCTGAACTGGCGCAGGCCTGCGCCGATGAACTGTTCCGCCGCGATGACGCCAGTCAGTATCTGGGGATGCGTCTCAGCGATGTCGCACCGGGCCGGGCGACCATGACCATGGTGGTGCAGGAGTTTATGTTGCAGGGCCACAAAACCTGCCACGGCGGTTACATGTTTACGCTGGCGGATTCGGCTTTTGCTTTTTCCTGTAACACCTACAACCAGGCCACCGTGGCCATTGGCTGCAGCATTGATTATGTCGCCCCCGCCTTTGCCGGTGATCTGCTGACGGCGGTGGCGACCGAGAAATCGCGCAGTGGCCGTACCGGTAACTATGATGTGGAAATCCGTAATCAGGAAGGCGCACTGATCGCCATGTTCCACGGTAAGTCCTATCGCATTCGTGGCGAAATTCTGCCAATGGAGAACTCTGATGACTGATGCACTGATTATTGATGCTATCCGTACACCAATCGGCCGTTATGGCGGCGCGTTATCGGCAGTGCGTGCTGACGACCTTGGAGCGGTACCGATGAAAGCATTGATCGCACGTAACCCGTCGCTGGACTGGTCACAGCTGGATGACGTGATTTACGGCTGTGCTAACCAGGCCGGTGAAGATAACCGCAACGTTGCACGTATGTCAGCGCTGCTGGCAGGTCTGCCGGTATCGGTACCGGGCACCACAGTGAACCGTTTATGCGGTTCCGGTATGGATGCGGTGGGTATTGCCGCCCGCGCGATCCGCGCCGGTGAAGCCGGGCTGATGCTGGCGGGTGGAGTGGAATCCATGTCACGGGCGCCGTTTGTGATGGGCAAAGCTGAGCAGGCTTTCAGCCGCAGTGCGGAAATATTTGATACCACCATTGGCTGGCGCTTTGTGAACCGCCTGATGAAGTCGGATTTCGGTATCGACTCCATGCCGGAAACCGCTGAGAACGTTGCCGAAGAATTTAATGTTAACCGCGCCGACCAGGATGCTTTCGCCCTGCGCTCGCAGCAGAAAACCGCTTTGGCTCAGGAAAATGGCCGCCTCGACCGTGAAATTACCCCGGTGAGCATTGCCCAGCGCAAAGGTGACGCGCTGGTGGTAAACCGCGATGAACATCCGCGTGCGTCTACGACGGCAGAAGCGCTGGCTAAGCTGGGCACGCCATTCCGCAACGACGGTAAAGGCACAGTGACAGCCGGCAATGCTTCCGGCGTGAACGACGGCGCCTGTGCACTGTTGCTGGCCAGTGAAGCTGCCGCAGCACAATACGGCCTGAAAGCCCGTGGCCGCGTACTGGGTATGGCCACCGCCGGGGTTGAGCCGCGGATCATGGGCATTGGCCCGGCGCCGGCAACCCGTAAAGTGCTGGCCCAGACTGGCCTGACACTGGCGGATATGGACGTGATTGAATTGAACGAAGCCTTTGCTGCGCAGGGGCTGGCGGTACTGCGGGAACTGGGTCTGGAAGACGATGACCCGCGCGTGAACCCGAACGGCGGTGCTATCGCCCTGGGACACCCTCTGGGTATGAGTGGTGCGCGTCTGGTTACGACCGCCCTGAATGAACTGGAAGTGCAGAACAAACGTTACGCCCTGTGCACGATGTGTATCGGTGTCGGGCAGGGGATCGCGATGGTGATTGAGCGCCTGTGATCGCAAGTTAACCGGGTGGGGCTGCACCACATAAGTATAAAAGATGCGGCTCACCTGTTTCAGTCATAATCCATGAGGCAACGCCCATGAGTACAAAAATAAAAGAGGGACTCAGCATGAATATCCGCCAGCAATTCAAACCGGATCAGCTTGATCCTATGGAACATGCCAGCATTGACGAACTGCGTGCACACCAGCTGCAGCGTCTGAAGTGGAGCGTCAGTCACGCTTACGAAAATGTGCCGCTGTACCGTCAGCGCTTTGATGCCGCGGGCGTGCATCCGGAAGATATTCAGTCGCTGGATGATCTGGCCAAACTGCCGTTCACCACCAAGACCGATCTGCGTGATAACTACCCGTACGGCATGTTCGCCACACCGATGGAAGACATCGTGCGTCTGCATGCGTCCAGCGGTACCACAGGTCAGCCAACGGTGGTGGGTTACACCCAGCGCGATATCGACAACTGGGCCAACCTGGTTGCTCGTTCTATCCGTGCCGCCGGCGGACGCTCCAGCGATAAAGTGCATGTGTCTTATGGCTATGGTCTGTTCACCGGTGGTCTGGGCGCGCATTACGGTGCCGAACGTCTGGGCTGTACAGTGATTCCTATGTCCGGTGGCCAGACTGAGAAACAGGTACGCCTGATCCGCGATTTTGATCCGGACATCATCATGGTAACCCCGTCTTATATGCTCAATATCGCCGATGAGATGGAGCGTCAGGGCATTGATCCGCACAAACTGAGCCTGCGTCTGGGCATCTTCGGTGCCGAACCCTGGACCGAAGAACTGCGTCGTTCCGTAGAGCAGCGCATGGGTATCCGCGCCATGGATATTTATGGTCTGTCAGAAATTATGGGCCCGGGTGTCGCCATGGAATGTGCCGAAACTCAGGACGGCCCGACCGTGTGGGAAGACCATTTCTATCCGGAAATTATTAATCCGGAAACCGGCGAAGTACTGCCGGACGGTGAACTGGGCGAGCTGGTATTTACCACGCTGAGCAAAGAAGCTCTGCCGATGATCCGTTACCGTACCCGTGACCTGACCCGCCTGTTGCCTGGCACCGCACGCCGTATGCGTCGTATCGATAAAATCACCGGACGCAGCGATGACATGATGATCATCCGTGGCGTTAACGTCTTCCCGACTCAGATCGAAGAAGAAGTGGTTAAAGTTAAACAGCTGACTGACGAATATCAGATCCACCTGTATCGCAATGGCAATATGGACAGCATGGAAGTTCACGTAGAGCTGCGTCCTGAGTTCGCTCATCTGAGTGAATCCGAGACCCGCGATATCGTTGGTGAGCTGCGTCATCACGTGAAGTCCTCGGTGGGTATTACCGTCGGCGTTAACGTGTTCCCAAGCGGCGGTATTGAGCGTTCAGAAGGCAAAGCCAAACGCGTATTTGATAAACGCAATGGCTGATTAATCGAGTTGGGCGGTGCCTGAGCACCGCCGCAGAATGGCTGTGCGCTGCCCGATGCGCAGGCGGATGCTTCGACCAGATCCGCTGCGGGAAGGGATTTTTCCGCACCCTATATGATACAAAAATAGTTAATATTTATTGTTTTTAGTGTCGTAAGTTGGATGCAGAACAAAGAAATAAAAAGCAACAGCCATAAAGAACAAGGTAGCGCGGGCACAGTACCCGCACAGCAAAGCGGAGACAGAGCTATGTATGCACAAATGGTTGAGACCGGCTTAAAGCAGGTAAAAAGCCTGGAT
Organism: Oceanospirillaceae bacterium; assembly: GCA_002706025.1. GTDB lineage: Bacteria > Pseudomonadota > Gammaproteobacteria > Pseudomonadales > Oceanobacteraceae > Venatoribacter. The sequence goes on along the minus strand of PAJK01000073.1, from coordinate 86,239 downwards.
GAAATGGGCGCAGAAGAGCGTGCATTCCAGCAGAAGATTGATGCTGAAATCAAAATTGAAGCAAAAAACTGGATGCCGGATGCGTATCGCAAAACCCTGATCCGTCAGATTTCCCAGCACGCGCATTCGGAAGTGGTGGGTATGCTGCCGGAAGGTAACTGGGTCACCCGCGCGCCAACGTTTAAACGCAAGCTGCAGCTGATGGCGAAAATTCAGGATGAAGCCGGTCACGGTCTTTACCTGTACAGCGCCATGGAAACCCTGGGTGCAGACCGCGATGAAGAAATCGACAAGCTGCACACCGGCAAAGCGAAATACTCCTCCATTTTTAATTACCCAACGCTGAACTGGGCGGATATGGGTGCCGTGGGCTGGCTGGTGGATGGTGCCGCCATCGTTAACCAGGTGGTGCTGCAGCGTACCTCTTATGGTCCGTATTCCCGCGCCATGATCCGTATCTGTAAGGAAGAAAGTTTTCACCAGCGTCAGGGTTACGAAATCCTGCTGCACATGATGCGTCACGGTAACGAAGCGCAGAAAGAAATGGTGCAGGACGCGATTAACCGTCTGTGGTGGCCATCACTGATGATGTTTGGCCCAAGCGATGCTGATTCCCCGAACAGTGCGCAATCCATGGCGTGGAAAATTAAACGTCATACCAATGATGAACTGCGCCAGCGCTTTATCGACCAGACAGTGCCGCAACTGGAGTTACTCGGTTGTACTGCGCCGGACCCGGATCTCAAGTGGAACGAAGAACGTGGCCACTATGATTTTGGCGAAATTAACTGGCAGGAATTTTACGACGTACTGAAAGGCTACGGTCCGTGTAACCGCGAACGGGTAGAAGCACGCCGTAATGCCATTGAAGACGGAGCCTGGGTACGCGAAGCCGCGGTCGCTCATGCCAATAAGAAAAAACAGCGCTCAGCTGCCTGATAGCCAATACGTAAAACGGCCATAACAAAAGATAGGCCGGGGAGAAAACATAATGTCGCAATGGACCCTTTTTGAAGTTTTTGTTCGCAGTAAACACGGCCTGAATCACAAGCACGTTGGCAGTGTTCACGCCGCTGATGATCAGATGGCCATTGAAAATGCCCGCGATCTTTATACTCGCCGTAACGAAGGCGTGAGTATTTGGGTGGTGCCTTCTTCTGCGATTACCGCCACCGCCACTGACGAAAAAGAACCACTGTTCGATCCGTCGGACGACAAGGTTTATCGCCACGCCAGTTTTTACGAACTGCCGGATGAAGTAGGACATATGTGAGGCTGATGCAATGAAGAAATACGATGAACTGAGCGAATTTCTGCTGCGCATGGGCGACAGTGCCCTGATTCAGGGACAGCGTTTATGCGAATGGTGTGGCCACGCGCCGGCACTGGAAGAAGAGATGGCATTAATGAATGTCGGTCTGGATCTGGTCGGTCAGGCGCGCAACTGGCTCGATTACGCCGCAGAAAAAATTAACGACGGATGCGATGCCGACATGCTGGGTTTCCGTCGTGACGAGCGTGCATTCCGTAATCTGCTGTTAGTGGAACAGCCGAACGGTGACTACGCCGTCACTATGACCAAACAATTTTTATACGACGCCTGGCAATACCACCTGCTGGAAGCATTAACCGTTTCTGCTGATCAACGTATTGCGGCGATTGCAGCGAAATCATTAAAAGAAGTGACCTATCACCTGCGCCGTTCCAGCGAATGGATTGAGCGTCTGGGTGACGGCACCGAAGAAAGCCATCAGCGTATGGAAGCCGCCGTCGACACTCTGTGGCGTTTCACGTTTGAGCTGCAGGAAAGCGATGAGGTTATTGAGCAGCTGACGGCCACCGGCATTATTCCGCAGGGCGATCAGTTGGCGCAGCAATGGGCACAGACCGTGGCTGATGTATTTGCCCGGGCAACGCTGACCGTGCCGGACAATGCGCGCAGCTTTTATCTGAGTGGTCGTGAAGGCAAACACACCGAACACCTCGGTATTTTGCTGGCAGAAATGCAGTTCCTGCAGAGAGCGTATCCGGATGCGAGCTGGTGATCTGATTTCCACCGACAGCGCCGCTGAATTACGTATCAGTGGCAGTGCTGCGGACATTGATTTTGCCTGGCAGGTACTGAACGACGTACCGGACCCGGAAGTGCCGGCGGTGAGTGTGGTCGACCTCGGCATCGTGCGCGAAGTGTTCTGGCAGGATGAGCATTTGCAGGTGCTGATTACACCGACCTATTCCGGTTGTCCGGCCACGGAATTTATTGAAGAAGCGGTACGCGATGCTCTGCTGCAGGCGGGATTTGTTAATCCACAGCTGACACAGAAACTCGACCCGGCCTGGACCACTGACTGGATTACCGCAGAAGGCCGGGAAAAGTTAAAGGCTTACGGTATTGCGCCGCCAGCGGCCAGTGCCAGCAAGCGTTCGCTGTTGGGTGAACCCGTGCAGGTGCATTGTCCACAGTGTGGCAGTGAGCACACAGAGCAGCTGAGTGAATTCGGTTCCACAGCGTGCAAAGCCCTGTACCGCTGTAACGATTGTCTTGAGCCGTTTGATTACTTTAAGTGCATCTGACAGCTGCCGTTAAAAGCAGCTCAGAAAATAACAACAACGCCATTCGTGGCCGCAGGTTCTGGCGATAAACAGAACCCGGAACGAAGGCTGAACCAGCAGCACTCAGATACACCACTGAGGATGCGGTTAAAGGAGAAAATGATGACAACATTTCATTCCCTGACGGTTGCGGATAAACGCAGAGAAACCCGTGATTCAGTATCCCTGGTATTCGATATTCCCGCGGAACTGGCCGGTGATTTCCGTTTTAAACAGGGCCAGTACCTGACACTGAAAACAGCCATTAACGGTGAAGAAGTGCGCCGTTCTTATTCCATCTGCAGTGGTGTTAACGACGGCGAAATCCGCGTAGCCATTAAAAAAGTGCCGGGCGGTGTTTTTTCTTCCTTTGCCAATGATGCACTGTCGGTGGGGGACGCCCTTGAAGTGATGCCTCCTATGGGCTCTTTTTATGCAGAACTGGATCCGGCACGTAAAGGCCATTATCTGCTGGTGGCTGCCGGCAGTGGCATCACCCCGATCCTGTCGATCGCCCGAACCACCCTGGAAACCGAACCTGACAGCGAAATTACTCTGCTGTACGGCAACCGCGCAACGTCGTCCACCATGTTCCGTGAACAGCTGGAAGATTTAAAAAATGACTATCTTGGTCGCTTTAACCTGATTTTTGTCTTCAGTCGTGAGCAGCAGGATATTGATCTTTATAACGGCCATATCGATGCCGATAAATGCCGCTCGTTGTTTGCCCGCTGGATTGATGTGAAAAGCCTGGACGGTGCATTTATCTGCGGTCCGCAGGCCATGACTGAAACGGTGCGCGACATGCTGAAAGAAAGCGGAACACCGGCTGAGAAGATTCACTTTGAATTATTTGAAGCTGCTGGCAGCGCGCAGGAAAAAGAGCGCAAGCGCGAACAGCGGGCTCAGGCTGCTCAACAGCATACTGATATGACCGACGTTACTGTGATCCGTGACGGTCATGCCATGAGTTTTGAGCTGAAACAGAACACTCAGAGCCTGCTGGAAGCCGGTAACGAAAACGGTGCCGATCTGCCGTTCTCCTGTAAAGCTGGTGTCTGCTCTACCTGTAAATGCAAAGTGATTGAAGGCGAAGTCGATATGGATGTCAGCCTCGGGCTGGAAGATTACGAAGTGGAAGCCGGTTATGTGCTGTCCTGTCAGTCGTATCCGGTATCGGACAAAGTGGTGCTGGATTTCGATGAAATCTGACCGGCTGCTGAGCGGTAAAGAAAGTAAAAAGTAGCACGATAAAAAACAAGAATTTATTCAACGCAGAAAAAGCGGAGGCAATTATGTCAGCCCCGACATTACAGAGTTTTATTGCCGGCCAATGGCTCGGCCAGGAAGCAGCACAGTCACTGACCAGCGCGGTCAATGGTGAAGTGATTTATCACACGCATGCGGAACAGATTGATTTCGCTGAGTCGCTGGATTACGCCCGTACCACAGGTCAGAAATCCCTGCTGGAAATGGATTTCCAGACCCGCGCCTCCTGCCTGCGTGCGCTGGGTAAATACCTGATGGATCATAAGGAAAGTCTTTATGAAATATCTGCCCTCAGCGGTGCGACACGCATCGACAGCTGGGTGGATATTGAGGGTGGTGCCGGCACCCTGTTCGCTTATGCCAGCCTGGGGCGACGCGAACTACCATCCGGCAACTTAATTCATGAAGGCGATGCCATGCCACTGGGCCGTGAAGGTCAGTTCTGTGGCTCACATATTCTGGTGCCGCGCCGTGGTGTTGCTGTGCATATTAATGCCTTCAACTTCCCGGTCTGGGGCATGCTGGAAAAGTTTGCGCCGAACTTCCTTGCGGGTATGCCGTGCATTGTTAAACCGGCGTCGGCGACCAGTTATCTGACCGAAGCTGCCGTGCGGCTGATGCACCAATCCGGCCTGTTACCGCAGGGCAGTCTGCAGCTGGTGATCGGCCGTACCGGTGATCTGCTGGATCGGGTAGATGGTCAGGATATGGTTACCTTTACCGGTTCTGCCAGCACCGCCGCCATGCTGCGTACCAATGAAAATCTGATTAAAAATTCTGTTCCATTCAATGCTGAGGCCGACTCTCTAAACTGTGCGATTCTGGCGCCGGATGTTACGCCGGATGATGTTGAATTCGATCTGTTTGTTAAGGAAGTTGTGTCAGAAATGACGGTGAAAGCCGGGCAGAAATGTACCGCGATCCGTCGTGTACTGGTGCCGGAAAACCGCATTGATGCAGTGGCTGAAAGAATTGCTGCACGACTGGCAAAAGTGACTGTGGGTGATCCACGCCTTGAAGGTGTTCGTATGGGCGCACTGGCATCCCACGATCAGCAGAAAGATGTGCGTCATCAGCTGGAAGCACTGATGGCAACCAGTGAAGTGGTTTGCGGTAACAGCCGTGATTTCGCTACTCAGGGTGAAGGCACAGAAAACGGTGCATTCTTCGAGCCGACACTGCTGCTTAATAACACACCGGATGGCGACTGCGGTGCCCACGATATCGAAGCCTTTGGTCCGGTCAGCACGCTGATGCCATACCGTGATACTGATCATGCGCTGGCACTGGCGGCCCGTGGTAAAGGTTCTCTTGTTTCTTCATTGGTGACCCGTGATCCGGCTATTGCTGCCGACATGGTACCTGTGATGGCCTCTTATCACGGTCGTGTACATATCCTTGATGAAAAATCGTCAAAAGAATCCACTGGTCATGGTTCACCGCTGCCAATGCTGAAACACGGTGGTCCTGGTCGCGCCGGTGGCGGTGAAGAGCTGGGTGGTATCCGCGCAGTGAAACATTATCTGCAGCGCGCAGCGATCCAGGGATCACCGACCATGCTGACGGCCGTAAGCCGTGAATATGTGCGTGGAGCCGACACCATTGAAACCGATGTGCATCCATTCCGTCGTCACTTTGAAGAAGTACAGATCGGCGAGTCGCTGCTGACTCACCGCCGTACCGTAACCGAAGCGGATATCGTCAATTTCGGTTGCCTGTCCGGTGATCATTTCTACATGCATTTTGATGAGCTGGCAGCCCGCGATTCTCAGTTCGAGAAGCGTATTGCTCATGGCTATTTCGTGCTCTCTGCCGCTGCGGGGCTGTTTGTATCTCCGGGTGTTGGTCCGGTTCTGGCGAATTATGGTCTGGATAACCTGCGCTTTATTACCCCGGTGGGTATCGGCGACACCATTCAGGCACGCCTGACCTGTAAGCGCAAAATTGATCAGGGCAAAGAAAGCCCTAAAGGTGAACCACAGGGCGTTGTCGCCTGGGATGTTCAGGTGACTAATCAGGAGGGTGAGTTAGTCGCCAGCTATGACATCCTGACATTGGTTAAAAAGAAAGACTGAAACAACAGGGGGGTGTGAAAAGCTTTTTTCATATCCTTTGAAGGTTTTCGGATAGATAACAATAACAACGATTGTCTCTGTCTTCAGAGCAATCAGAGAAAGCTGACGTATCAGGGGCCAGAAGCCTTATCAACTGAGCGTCGGCCTTCTTACCGGTTCATTGCCTGATCAGTCAGGTGTGAAATGGGTGAATCTGTACAGTCGTGTGGATCACCCCGAATAAAACAATAATTAAACAGCAAGGTGCTAATTATGAATACGCTTAAAAAAATTGCCTCTGCCGGCCTGCTGGCCACTACTCTGTTTGCTTCATTTAATGCCGCCGCTGAAACGGTTCTGCGTGTGGGTACCTGGTTGCCACCGACGGATAAGCAGAACGAAGTGGTGTGGCCGACCTGGGCTAAATGGGTTGAAGAAGCGACGGAAGGGCGCGTTAAAGTAAAACTCGAGTATGGCCTTGGCCATCCGAAAACCATGTTCCAGTTAGTGGAAGATGGTGTTGTTGATGCTTCCTTCAGCTTTCATGGCTATGTACCGGGCCGTTTTAAATTACCACAGATCGTAGAAGAGCCTGGTCTGGGGGTTGGCGCTGAAGCGGCTTCTGTGGCGCTCTGGCGTGTGTACGATGAACACCTGCGTCAGGCTGGCGAATTTGAAGGCCTGCAGGTGCTGGCAATGTTCTCCCACGGTCCGGGTACTATTCAGTCAAACTTTCCGATAAAAACCCTGGCCGATATTGAAGGTAAAAAAATCCGTGTAGGCGGTGGTGTTCAGACTGAACTGGCCGAGCGTATGAAACTGACGCCGGTCGGTGCGCCAGCCACAAAAGCCTACGAAATGCTGCAGCAGGGTGTTATTGACGGCATCTTTATGCCAATGGCTCAACAGAAAAGTCTGCGTCTGAATGAAGTGACCAAATACATCACTGTATTCCCTGCCGGTATGTATATGGGTAGCTTCTCCATGTTTATTAACCCTGAATTTATGGAAGATCTGGACGATCGTGATCGTGAAGCCATCCTGGCTGTATCCGGTGAAAAGCTGTCTGCCATGGCTGGTCGTGCCTGGGAAGAGGGTGATATGGAAGGCTACGAAGAAGCCCGTAAAGCCGGTGTTGAAATCAACGAGCTGAGCGCCGATTCACCACTGGCGGTTGAATTCAACAAGATGATTTCCGGTATGGATCAGATCTGGGTTGAGTCTGTCGCTGACCGCGAAGTTGACGGTCCGGCGGTGATGAAAGAACTGCGTGATATTGCGCACACCTATAAACCTGCTCAAAGCGTTGCTGCGGAAGAATAATTATGTCTGTGTCTGATTGGGTATCAGAACACTATGAGGAAAAAGGGCCAGTCAAATGGCTGGCCTTTTTTCTCGAATGTATTGCAGGTTGTGTTCTGTTTGCATTGGTATTGCTCACCTGTGTTGATGTCATTGGCCGGTATTTTCTCGGCAATGCCATCAACGGCAGTACAGAAATGACGGAGATTGCTCTGGCCGTCATTATTTTCGCAGAAATGCCGGTTATCACCTGGCGTGGCGGCCATGTGGTGGTGGATCTGCTCGACCGCTATATGAATTACTGGCTGGTAAAAGCGCTGGGTCTGTTATCCGTCATTCTGGTTGCCGGTGCTTTTTACGCATTGGCCAGCCGCATGTGGTATCTGGCAGAGCGTTCGTTGCGCAGGGACGTAGTGACTGAATACCTGGAAATTCCTACGGGCTATATCGTGCAGTACATCTCAGTGATGAGTTACGTCTGCGCTGCCATGATGATCAGTTATGGCCTGTACCGTGTGATTAAAGAAAAATAATCACCTTAAAACCAACTGCTGAGATTTAGGTTGCGTTATGACTGTTGCATTGATTGGCTTTGCCATACTTCTGATTCTGATCATTGTAGTGCGTATTCCCATTGCGTTCGCCATGGGTTTTACCGGCTTTTTTGGCTTTGCTTATCTGCAGGGCCTGGGCTTCGATAATTTTATGGATTTCCGCTGGAGCGGTGTTCTTTCCATGGCTTCCAACCGTGTTATCGATACGGTGCAGGAATATGGACTGTCGGTAATTCCACTGTTTATTTTGATGGGCAATCTGGTAACTAACTCAGGCCTGTCTCAGGCACTGTATCGTGCGTCCAACGCGTTTTTAGGGCATCACAAGGGTGGTCTGTCGATGGCAACCGTCGTTGCCTGTGGTGGCTTCTCGGCGATCTGTGGCTCATCGTTGGCAACATCAGCGACCATGGCCAAGGTAGCTATGCCGCCAATGCGTAAATACGGCTATGCCGATTCGCTGGCGACAGCCTCCATTGCTGCCGGCGGTACTCTGGGAATTCTGATTCCACCGAGTGTGATTCTGGTTATTTACGGCCTGCTGACAGAAACCAGTATCCGTGAACTTTTTGCTGCCGGTTTTATTCCGGGCCTGCTCGGTGTGCTTATGTATCTGGGCGCGGTGAAATACGTGGTATGGCGTAACCCGGAAGCAGGTCCGGCCGGTGAGAAACTGCCGTGGAAAGAACGCTTTATGGCGATGAAAGGCGTCTGGGGTGTTGTCGCGCTGTTCACGCTGGTGATGGGCGGTATTTATCTCGGTATTTTTACCCCAACCGAAGCTGCGGGTATCGGTGCCGGTGGTGCATTATTGATTGCGCTGTTCCGCCGCACTCTGTCACCGGGTCTGCTGTTTGCTGCCTTAAGTGATACCGGGCGCACCACGGCCATGCTGTTTGGTGTAGTGATCGGTGCGCTGATCTTCTCTGACTTTATTAACCGTGCCGGACTGCCGGACGATCTGCTGGCGTTTGTGACTTCGCTGGATGTCAGTCCGCTGGGTGTCATCCTGGTAATTCTCGGTATTTATATTGTGCTGGGTATGGTGTTTGAAAGTCTGTCCATGCTGCTGCTGACTGTGCCTATTTTCTATCCACTGGTTGAAAGCTTGGGTTTCGATCTGGTGTGGTTCGGTATCGTGGTGGTTGTGGTTACTGAAATCAGCCTGATTACACCGCCGGTGGGGATGAATATCTTCGTTCTGAATGCGGTGATACGGAATATTAATCCGGCGACGATTTTTAAAGGCGTCACGCCGTTCTGGTGCGCAGATATTGTCCGTCTGGCACTGATTACTCTGGTACCGGTGATCACCCTGGTGCTGCCAGAACTTTTATACCGCTGACAGGAGGCGTCTATGTTACCCGGAGTTAAACGTATTCTTTATGCATCCGATCTGCGCGAAGGATCGCGCCCTGCCTTCCGCGCAGCGGTCAGCTTATGTGGACACTATGAATCGCATATCACCTATCTGCATGTGATTGAATCGGCAGGGGCGCAGGCTGAGAAGATTGTTAAAGAAATGATGGCCCGTGATAAATCCCTGCAGGCGATGCACGACAGTTGTGTACAGGAAGTTCACGAAGGGATTTTTAAGCGTGTGCAGGCTTTCTGTGACACTGAGCTGGACGAAGACGAGCGGCTTCAGGCTGGGCAGCTGGATGCTAAAGTCACTGAGGGCGAGCCCTGGCGGGAAATTCTTAAAGTAGCGGATGAAATCCGTGCCAGTGTGATCGTGATGGGAACCCGTCATGATCACAGTCTGGGCAAAGTATTGATTGGTTCGACTGCGGGCAAAGTGATTGAACACAGTAAGCGACCGGTATTGGTCGTTCCTTTGACCTCATGACCGACCCTCTGACTGATCGAATGACGAACTTCCTGAACAAGTTACTGAGTAAGCTCCTGATCAGAACTGCCTGATTAGCAACCTCGCCGGTGTAAGCCGGCTTTCCGGGGGTTCCAGCCCCCGCTTTTTTCTTTCTACCCGCATTCGCTTAAGTCTGGCTGTGTTCAGTCAGCGCTGGATTCATCAGAGTTATCTTCTTTTTTGCAAAAACTTATACGCTGAAAACAGTACCAGCTGCAGCATGGCGGGCGGCATTAGGATGAGTAATGCCCAGATATATTGGTAGCTCAGATTATTCACGGACGTGGATGCTGAGATTATCGTCAGGGCCAGTGGCACACCTGGCAGCAGGGTACAGCAAAGTGTGTAGAGCGTATTTTTAAATGCCTGCTGAAGATGAATAGCTGTCCATACCGCAGGTGTTAACAGTATAAAGCTGATCAGCCAGCCAGCGGCAAAGGGGGGAGGCAGCAAGGTGCTCCAGAATGATGCCGGCAGTATTTTGGAAAAGATAAACAAAAACGGCTGCGCTGCCATCGCTCCCAGCAGAAGACCTGTCGATACCAATATGCCTCGCCGGCCAGAGTCTGTGGTTTTTGCCGTTACATCCATGTACTTTCCTCGTTTGCAGAAGCCGCTATTTATGCAGCTTAACATCAGATTGCGGATTGCGGACATATTCTTACCTGTGCTGCCGCGTATCGCTGCAGAAATCTCCTGCGCTGCCTTGCACATCTGGTCGGAATTTAATCAGTGTTTAGTCAGAGTATGCCGCTGAAATTTCTCTGGCGTTAATCGTGTTTATATCATTATCAAAATGTGAAACGGTAGCTTTTTCCAGTGATCCGCTATCGCAATACTGCCCGCGGACCGGACGCCACCGCCCGGCAGGACAATAGTCTGCCGGCTGAATCAGGGAATCCGGCCAGGAAGCTGATTATCCAAAAAAGGACAAATGGAATGAAAACACGTAATTTTTTTGCTTTGACTCTGGCGACCGTTTTTACTCTGGGCCTGACCGCCTGTGGTGAAGAAAAAGAAAGCACAGCTGCAGCAGACACTGCTCCGGCAGCAAGCAGTCAGGCAAAAGTTGATGAAGCTCAGGCAGCGGCTGAAGAAGCTATGGCGGCTGCAGAGAGTGGCGATACTGCTGCAGTAGAAGCAGCGGTTGCCAAAGCTCAGGAAGCAGCTCAGGCAGCTGCAGATGCAGCTTGTGAAGAAGCTAAAAAGCAGGCACGAGATGCGGGTCTGGATGAAGATCAGGTTCAGTGCTGATTTAAATCCGGCTGAAAGAGAGCACTGCGGTGCTCTTTTTTTTTAATAATTTAAATTAAAAAATTTTACGCTGACTGCCTGCTCAGCCTTTGCGGTCAGCCTGACGCCGCGCTTCACACAGCGCCAGAATACTTTGCTTTTGTTGGACAGTGGATTCTACCCAATGACGAATCTCTTCCAGTGTGCGGTAACAGCCGAGGCAAATATCATTGTGGTCGAGGCAACAGTTCCTGATGCAGGGTGAGGAAATGGCTTGCCCGGCTTTCTTGTTGTGATCAGCATACTGTTTATCCGAGGTCATATTGCAGCTTTCCTTTTCAGCACTTTGTCTCCTTCAGTACCTCCCCCTCAGCACCTACTCCTTCAGTACCTTACCGGCCTTCAGCACCTTTCTGGTTCAGATAATGGTGTACCGCTGTTAACTTTATGCCAACTTAAAGGATTCGCAAAGGACCAGAGGAGGTTAGTCAGGAGTATGCTGCCAGCAAGGGCTGGTATTAATCATCGTCGTCGTCATCATCGTCATCCAGTGAACGGGTGATCGGACGATAAATTTCTACCCGGTCGCCGTCTTTCAGTTCGCTTTCCGGCGTTGCCAGTTTGCCAAAAATACCGACACGCATACTGTCGAGGTCGATTTCCGGGTATTTGTTCAGAAGGCCGGACTGTTCCACAGCCTCAGCCAGCACACAGTCATCATCGACATCCAGTGTGATCCAGGGTTGTTTTCCGGCAATCGCATAAATAACACTGACCTGCATCTTTCTGTCCTCAGCAATGTGAACTGATGGTAACCAGCCCGTTATCTGCTTTCTGTGGCAGGCGGCGGTCGATCATGCGTTTAATTACGATCAGGAAACCCAGCGCCATAAAGGCACCAGGTGGCAGAATTGCCAACAGAATACCTGAATAGTTTGGAATGACTGTGGTTTCCAGCCAGGCGAAATGACTGCCAAGTAACAGCGAGGCGTTGGCAAACAGGGTGCCGCTGCCGAGAATTTCGCGCATACCACCTACCGCGACCAGCACCCACATAAAGCCGAATCCCATGGCCAGTGCATCGACGGTTGCGTTGAGTACGGGTTGCTTGCTGGCGTAACTTTCAGCACGGCCAAAAATCGCACAGTTAGTAACGATCAGCGCGATAAACAGCCCCAGCACTTTATACAGATCATGCATAAACGCATTAATGGTCATATCAACCAGAGTTACCACAGTGGCAATTAATACGATCAGCACCGGAATCCGTACCTGCGGGCTGATGACGCCGCGCACGGAAGAGATAATGATATTGGTCAGCAGCAGTACCGCCAGAGAGGCAATGCCCATGCCCAGACCATTGGTGGCACTGGTGGTTACCGCCAGCAGTGGGCACAGAGCCAGCATTTGCCCCATGGCAACGTTGTTGTCCCATAACCCTTCACGGAATATCTGACGAAACTGACTCATGAGGCGGCCTCCGTTGCTTCGCTGCCGGTATTTTTTGCCGACGATTGTGATTGTTGTTGCACCTGTTTTTCCACGCGCTCAGGCGACGCACTTTGTTCATCTGCGGCTGATGTCATGCCCGCCGCCAGAGTTTTCAGACCGTCTTCGCTTTCTGCCCAGCTGCGATACAGCAGCAGCCCGGTATGAACGCCTTTAACCACTGCGCGGGGGGTAATGGTTGCGCCGGTAAACTGATCAAATTCCCCGCCATCTTTTTTTACATGCCAGCCCTGTTCGCTGACATTCTCCAGAGACTTGCCATCAAAGCCGGTAATCCAGTCGCTTTTTTCCACTTCGATTTTGTCTGCCAGTCCGGGCGTTTCAATGTGGCTGATAATACGCACGCCCATTAATTGTCCATCCGGAGTTACCGCCAGAATCATATTAATAATCCCGCCCCAGCCAGCAATCGACAGCTGCACAGCAACGGCGGTTACCGCACCATTTTTCTCTGCCAGCATTAAGGTGGCCGGTGCGCTGAGTGCTTCGTGCTGCAGCGTACGGGTATCGGTCAGCGGATCATTATCGTAATAGCTCTGCGGAAGTACCTGCGCAAGCATGGCGAGCTTATCGGCGGTTTTATGATCTTCGATGGATTGCAGCGTTGTGTGATTACCAAGAATCAACAGCAGGCTGACCAGCGCACAGGCACCTCCCAGCAGAAGTGCCTGATAAACCGGTTTTTCTTTGTACGGCTGAATATCGAAGCTGATCATCAGGACACCTTGCGTAAAGCAGAAACGTGTTTAGCAGCACTACCCTTGCGGTTACGGCCGTACGCCCGCGGTTTAACTGCCCGGTCAATCAGTGGCGTCAGGGTGTTCATCAGCAGGATGGCAAACGCCACCGCTTCCGGAAAACCGCCCCAGCTGCGGATACAGAACAGCAGCACACCACAACCAACGCCGAAGATAATTTTGCCGGCAGCAGTGGAAGGTGATGTGACGTATTCAGTGGCGTAAAAAAATGCACCGATCATGATGCCGCCGGATGTCAGGTGGAACAGCGGCCCGGCATAGCTGTCGGCATTGGTGTGCGAAGCGAGTAATGACAGTATGGCCAGCGAGCCCAGCAGTGCTATTGGTATGTGCCAGCTGATGACGCGGGTAATAATCAGATAAAGGCCACCGATAAGTGCCAGTGCTTCCGACGTTTCACCCATACTGCCACGGGTCATGCCGAAGAAGGCATCCTGCAGACTGAAATCCGCGGCAATCATGTCGCTCATATGTGCGCCGCCCGCTGCAGCGGCTTTACTGGCCCCCAGCCAGGTGGCGCCGGTCATACCATCGGCCAGTGGCGCACTGGCAAAAATAATCTTCAGGGATTCTATAAAGCCCGGTGCTGATGCGCTGTTAATTGGCGTAACGTTTACCCAGGTAGTCAGCTGTACCGGAAATGAAATTAACAGTGCGACACGGGCGAGCAGGGCGGGATTAAATACGTTCTGACCAATACCACCGTAAATCTGTTTACCAATGGCAATAGCAAAAAAGGAACCGCCAACGCCAACCCACCATGGGGCCCATGGCGGCAGAGTTAATGCCAGCATCCAGCCGGTTAACAGCGCTGAATTATCTTTTAAGCGGCTGAGCGGCTGGCCGATTAAATACAGACACAGGGCTTCGGTTAAGACAGCGCTGGCAGCGGTGATGGTGAACAGAATGATGGCCGGCCAGCCAAAGCAATAAAAGCCCCACAGGGTGACCGGCGTCAGAGCAATGCAGACGCGAAGCATAATCCGGTCGATACTAGAACGATCGTGAGCGTGTGGGGACGCTGTGGGCGTGTAAACCTGTTCAGCAGTCATGGCAAATTACTCTCTCAAAAATACGTCAGCTTTCGCTTTCACTGGTGGCTTTGGCTTCACTTGCTTCGCTTACTGCGGTCAGCTCAGCGGCTTCGCCTGTAGCAACTTCTGTTTTTACATCTGCCGCTGCTTTTTTCGCTTTTGCTTTTTTAGCCGCGGCTTTGGCTGCCTTAGCTGCTTCTTTCGCGGCTTTTGCTGCGCGCTTGGCTTCGGCTTCGGCTTCCAGACGATCCTTACGTGCTGCCATTAATTCCTGGGTATAGGTCAGCTTCTGCTGGCTGGCTCTGCGGTCGGCCAGTTCACCTTTGGCGTATTCAAAATATTGCACCAGAGGAATATGGGACGGGCAGACATAAGCGCAGGAGCCGCACAGAATGCAGTCGCGCAGACCTGCTTCCTGGGCGCCATCAAGATCATCCTGTTTGGCATTACGCGACATTTCCAGCGGCAACAGACCCATCGGGCAGGCGTCTACACAGCGGCCACAGCGGATGCAGGGCGATGGCATATGTTCATTCACTTCGGCTTTGGTTAACGCCAGAATGCCGGAGCTGCCTTTAATTAATGGCACTTCGGCGGTAGGCAGAACCTGCCCCATCATTGGCCCACCCATTAATATACGGGATGGGGTTTTCGTCAGTCCGCCACATTGTTCAAACAGATGACTGATTGGCGTGCCCAGTAAGGCTTCGACATTCTGCGGCTGGCCAACACAGCCACCGGCCACTGTGGTTACCCGTGATAATAATGGCCGGCCGTACACCAGTGCCTGCTGAATGGCGTACACAGTGGCGACGTTATGCACCAGTACGCCGATATCGTTACTGCGTTTGCCTGCCGGAACTTCATAGCCAGTGACGGCCTGAATTAATTGTTTTGCCGAACCCATCGGATAACGGGATGGCACCACCATAATTTCGATAGAACCAATGTCTTTGGCGGCTTCCTGCAGGGCGGCGATGGCTTTGGGCTTGTTGTCTTCAACCGCGATAACTGCGCGATAAGCTTCGATGATGTAGCGGACCAGTTTGGTACCTTCAACGATTTCTTCTGCACGCTCACGCATTAAGCGGTCGTCGGTGGTCAGGTAAGGTTCACATTCACCACCGTTGACGATCAGGGTTTTAATTTCAAAACGACGGCCCTGACGTAATTTAATGGCGGCCGGAAAAATCGCACCGCCCATACCGACAATACCGGCTTCTTCCACCAGGCTGGCCAGTTCTTCCGGAGAGGTTTTATACGGATCTTCCGGTGGGCATAGTTCCGTCCATTTTTCCATGCCGTCCGGCTCAAGAATAATGGCGTTGGCCGGCAGACCGGACGGGTGCGGCATGGTAATGGTTTCAATACCAACAATAGTGCCGGACGTCGGTGCATGAATATTGGCTGACAGGCGTCCTTCTGCTGCGGCAATGCGCTGGCCTTTCAACACGCTGTCGCCAACCTGCACTAATGGCACCGCATCTTCACCGGAATGCTGACACAGAGGCAGGTACAGGCGCTCAGGCAAAGGCAATGAAGTATTAATTGCCAGAAAGCCGCTGTCTTCTTTATGACCGTCGGGGTGTACACCGCCGCGGAAGGTTCCCAGTCCAAATAACATAATCAGGCTGCCTCAGGTTTGGTCCAGTGCCAGGTGGTCAGAGTTACCGGCGTGCTGATCAGGCTGATGCAGTCTTCCGGACAGGCATCCACACACTGGTTGCAGCCGGTACAGGCATCGGCATAGACCACATGAATCTGTTTGCTGGCGCCGACGATGGCATCCGTCGGACAGGCTTTGTAGCAACGGGTACAGCCGGTGCAGAGGTCTTCATCAATGGTTGCCAGTTTGGGCTCAGCGGTTTCACCGAGCGTCGACAGATCAATGTCCAGCAGTTTGGCCAGATTCTCAGCAAGGGCGCGGCCGCCCGGAGGGCAGCAGGTAACGTCGGCGCTGCCATTGGCCATGGCTTCTGCAGCCGGGGAGCAGCCGGGAAATCCGCACTGTCCGCACTGACTGCCAGGTAACATTTCTTCAATTTCCTTAACGATCGGGCTGGCTTCTTCCACCGCAAAAAAACGTGCAGCCAGACCCAGCAGGCCACCAAGTGCCAGACCCAGAATGGTCAGTACCAGAGTCGCAATTAACATACAGCCTCCTTTTTTCTGTTATTTATCTGCGCCGTCAGATCATGCCGCTGAAGCCCATAAATATGAGCGACAACAGACCAGCAGTAATCAGACTGATCGGAGTACCGGTAAACAGCGCCGGCACATTAGCTAATGCCAGACGTTCGCGCAGACCGGCGAACATCACCATAACGATAACGAAACCCAGCGCCGATCCGAGACCAAACATCAGGCTCTGCGGCAGATTGTGTTTTTCGTTGATATTCAGCAGTGCTACACCCAATACCGCACAGTTGGTGGTAATGAGTGGCAGAAAAATCCCCAGCGCTTTGTGTAATGCCGGACTGGTTTTACGCATCATCACTTCGGTGAACTGCACCACAGCAGCGATGATCAGAATAAAGGAGAGGATTCTTAAAAATTCTATGTCTAAAGGCTGAAGTAAAAGATGTTCAATCAGCCAGCTCAGAAGGGCAGATAAGGTAAGAACAAAGGTGGTCGCCAGACTCATGCCCCAGGCAGAAGAAACGCTGCTGGATACCCCCATCAGCGGACAAAGCCCAAGGAATTTCACCAGTACAATATTATTGACCAGAGCTGTGCTCACCAATATCAGTAAGTAATCCATATCTCATACCTCATGCCATTACCCCAGTAGCCAGCCCGGTTTTTCATTGGCAGATTTATATAAAGGCGACGGGGCGCTGCATATTCTGTGAAGGCTGATGTGTGCCTGATGCGTTATTGCATTTCACATGCCACAGGAATTTTTCGGCGAGGCGGAACATGGGCGGATGCATTTATTTGTGCATCATGGGTCTGCAAAGCCTGAAAACAGTGCGTTTGCAGCAAAGGTGACACAAGTTCTTCTTGTCGCGTTTGTTACAAAAGCGCGAAAAGCCAATTTTGTCGTTTGTTGTTTTTGCTACAAAAAATGAAATTCTTGTCGGGCAGATGACAGTAATCATGGGGCCTGAGGCGAAAAAAACATCAGGCACACTCTTTGCTGACCTGTTTAATAGTGTCTTCAGAATAATGCATACAATGCATTGCGCCATAAGGAGCTGGTATGGGGAAAATCAAGCTCACTCAGGATCAGGCCGAGGCTGTGAACCTGTCTGAAAAAGGTATTGCTGATATTCACCCGGAAGGAGTCCTGTTAGCAGAGGAAGTTTTCTTTCAGGCGGTAGAGCATTCACCTGTGGCTATTTCGATCACGGATCTGAAAGCCAATATTCTTTATGTGAACCGTTCTTTCACCCAGGTAACCGGGTACAGTGAAGAAGAGGTTCTGGGAAAAAACGAATCCATTCTTTCCAATCACACCACGCCGCGGATTGTTTATCAGGCATTGTGGGGGCGTCTGGCTCAGCAGAAAGCCTGGAGCGGTATGCTGCTGAACCGCCGTAAAGATCAGCGTCTGTATCTGGCAGAGCTGACGGTTGCGCCGGTAATCAATGAAAATAATGAGACGATTTATTATTTAGGTATGCATCGTGACGGTTCGGAAATGCACGAACTGGAACAGCGTCTTATTAATCAGAAGCTGATGATGGAATCCGTTCTGAATTCAGTTCCGGCATCCGTTGTGGTTCTGGATGAAACCGGTCATGTAGTTTCAGCTAACCCAAGTTTCCGTGAGCTGGCGAAAGAATTAACGGACAGCGACAGTCTGGATGCTGCCGTTGATGTGGTCAGTAAACATCTGGGTAGCAGTTATACCAATCTGATTGATGAAAGAAAGAGTTTCGATGATCAGGAATTCTCCATCGATCATGGCCGTAGCCTGGCGCGTTGGTTCAGTTGTTTCGGTACCAATATTGATGTGCAGGGCGAACAGGCGGACGGATTTTTTGAGCAGACGGTGCATCACTATGTGCTGCTGATGATTAATGAAATTACCGATATCCGCCGCCGTCAGGAAGAAACCCATCTTAATGCTTTAAAAGCATTAATGGCGGAAGAAGATCTGGTGCAGGGCATGCGCGAAACCGTTAATGGTGCCATTCATCAGATGGAAGGACCGGTCAATCTGCTCGCCACGGCGGTCAGTATGTTACAGCGTCGCAGTGCGGAAAGCCGTGATGACGCATTGCTGGCTGCGCTGGAAGATGCGCTGGCATCCGGACGGGGTGCCATGGACAGCATGCGTGATTCCATGCCTGCGGAAATTCAGGAAAGTAAAAAGCCGGTCAATATTAATGAACTGTTGCGCGAAGCGCTGGCACTCAGTACCGAACGTTTCCTGTCTGCCGGTATCACAGTGGCCTGGCAGCCGTCGGTTCACCTGCCAGCGATTATTGGCCGTGAACGCCGCCTGCGCAGTATGTTTAAACAATTAATTGATAATGCCGTAGACGCTATGAGCGAACGGCAGGTCAGACAGCGTGAGCTGACCATCATTACCAGTGATGCAGAAAAAGACGTCGTTACCTGCGAAATTATTGATACCGGCAGTGGTATTGATCCATCACTGATGATGAAAGTATTTCAGCCATTTTTCAGTACAAAAACCAACGGCAGTGGATGCCGTGGTATGGGCTTGCCGATGGTGCATGAAGTGGTCAGTGACCACGCTGGTACCGTCCGCATTGACGAAAAACACAAACCGGGATGTCGCATTATCGTTCAGATTCCCGTCACATCCATTCGCTGAGAAGGGTGATCCTTTATGAGCCACTCTATAGCCAATGCAGGTATGCGGGTTAACAGCAAAGCCGAACTGATCGAACGTCAGTTCCGTTGCATGTGTGAAGTGTCGGGTATCTTATCCAAAGCCAAAAATATTGAAGAAACGCTCAGCGGAATTCTGGGTGTTCTGCATAATCAGGCTGGCCTGCGTCATGGTGTTATCACCCTGTATGATCCGGAAAACAGCCTGATTCAGGTTGGCGCTGTTTATTCTGATTCAGAGAGCGTTAATAAACATTCATCCTCGGTAAAATATCAGCCGGGTGAAGGCATTGTCGGACGCGTACTGGAAATTAACGAATCCATCGTCCTTGGCCGTATTTCCAGCGAGCCGCGCTTTCTCGACCGGCTGGAATTATACGATCTGGAATTACCATTTATTGGTGTGCCGATCCGTGATGCCAAAGGCAACGCCATTGGTGTACTGGCAGCGCAGCCGGATGTACCGGCGGATGACTATCTGCCGGAACGTACCGTATTTATGAAGGCGACGGCGGACCTGTTGTCGCAGACCGTGCGCCTGCTGGTCAATGTTGAAGAAGGGCAGACCATTGCCCGTGAGCGTGATGAACTGCGGCGTGAAGTGCGCGCCAAATATGGCTTCGATAATATGGTTGTCGGCCATTCCGAAGGCATGCGTCGCGTCTTCGATCAGGTGCGCCGCGTGGCTAAATGGGACAGCACCGTATTGATTCTGGGTGAATCCGGTACCGGTAAAGAATTAATTGCCAACGCCATTCACTATAACTCGCCGCGTGCACACAATCCGTTTATTTGTCTGAACTGTGCCTCGTTGCCGGAAAACCTGCTTGAGTCAGAATTATTCGGCCATGAAAAAGGCGCGTTTACCAACGCGGTTAAGCAGCGCAAAGGCCGCTTTGAACAGGCCGATGGCGGCACACTTTTCCTCGATGAAATCGGTGAAATTTCGGCGCTGTTCCAGGCCAAACTGCTGCGTGTATTGCAGGAAGGTACGCTGGAGCGGGTCGGTGGTGGCCAGACCATTAAAGTAAATGTGCGTATCGTCGCAGCGACTAACCGTAATCTCGAAGAAGAAGTCGAGAAGGGTAACTTCCGCGAGGATCTGTACTATCGTCTGAATGTTATGGCGATCCAGATTCCGGCACTGCGTGAACGTCTGGTGGATGTACCGGAACTGTCGGAATTTCTGCTGAATAAAATTTCCCGCAATCAGGGCCGTGACCTGCGCCTGACCGACAGCGCTGTGCGTATGCTGATGAGTCATGACTGGCCGGGCAACGTGCGTCAGCTGGAGAACTGCCTGGAGCGCGCGGCAGTGATGAGCGAGGAAGGCACCATTGACTGTGATGTGATTTCCCTGCCGGATGGTCAGCGCAACCAACATACCTTTGCCGCCGCCCCGGTGGCTGCTCAGGTGGATCTCGACAGCCCGGATATGGATGAACGTGAGCGCCTGATTGCTGCGCTGGAACAGGCCGGCTGGGTGCAGGCTAAGGCCGCGCGCTTATTGGGTATGACACCGCGCCAGATCGCTTACCGTATTCAGACCATGAAGATTAACGTGCGCAAACTCTGAGATAGCTGAGTGGACAGACAAACCACTGCTGAAATGATCCGTTTCTGTGGCAATAGCGGGATATTCTGCGCGTAAGCGGCTATATTGGCGCTTATGTATTGCAGGATAACCGCGTATGTCCATTGATTTTATTTATCATCCGGCGCTGGTACCCGGTGAAGATTCTCCGGAAACCAATACCCTTTATTTTCTCGATAGCCAGCTGCTGCTGAAGCAGGAGGTTATTGCTGATCCACTTAATGTCACCCCCTGGACCACCGAATCCATCGCTATGGAGCCTGAGCTGCAGCTGTTACTGGGCCAGGTGAATGGCAGCCCGCTGCGCGTCGTGCAGCTGCCGCAGTGCCCTCCAGGCTGGCAGGAAACCGGTCTGCGTGATTATCTGCTGATGTCAGCGGATGATATGTTCAAGGTGGTTAATGCCGCTGCACAGTTACGCTACTGGCTCAGCACGCAGAATTTCTGCAGCCGTTGCGGTACGCCACTGGAGTTTAACGACAGCGATAAAGCGCTGACCTGTCCCGGCTGTGAATACCGCTCCTACCCAAAAGTATCGCCTTGTGTGATCTCCGTGGTGCGCGACGGGCGTAAATTGCTGCTGGCGCAGAACCTCGGATTCCGCAACGGTATGTATTCCTGTCTGGCGGGATTTATCGAAGCCGGTGAAAGTGCAGAAGACGCACTGGCGCGGGAAATCGAAGAAGAAGCCGGTATTCAGATTACCAATCCGCGTTATCTGTTATCTCAGGCGTGGCCATTTCCACACCAGCTGATGCTGGGCTATCTGTGTGACTATGCCGGAGGCGATCTGGTGATTGATGAAACCGAACTGCGCACGGCGGGATGGTTTGATATCGATAACCTGCCGGAATTACCGCCGGAAAAAACCCTGGCTCTCACTCTGATTAAAGAAGCGGTGCGGGTGATTTCTGCCGAAGAAGCGTCCTGACGCAGCCCTTCTGTCCATTTTGCTCGCCGTTTTTACTTCCCCTTTTGCTTTCAGTCAGGGTCAGCGTTGTGCTGGCCCTGATGGATAGTGTTGCTGACACGCATATCTGCTATAAAACAGCTCTCTTTAATATCTTTTAAGCTGGACGGCGGCCTGCTACGCAGTTTTGCACCAGTGAACAGGAGATTACCGCAATGAATAAGGACATGATTTCCGGTGCCGTGGCTGGAGTGGTTGTCAGTGTTGGCCTATTGGCTGCACACATGGCGTTTTCGGCCATTACCCCCTGCATGATGTTCAGCGCTTATATGCCACAGAATTCCGCCGTATGCCCACAAACCAAAGAAGACGAAATCGAGCAGGGCCTGCAGGATATTGCCGACTCTCTTGGTGTGATCAGCAGTGATGTCAAAGATGTGGCGCAGGTGCTGGATGAAGTGAAAGCGCGGCTGGCCACGCAGAACGAGTTAATCGGCGGGGTGAAAACCCGTCTCAGTAATGCCATGCAGGGACTGGATGAGGCAATAAAAAATGAAGATCACCTGGACGAAGCAACCATTGAAGTGCTGTACGCTTATTGCAATCTTAAGCTGGATGACAGCACTGCCGGCTTCTGCTCAGCAGGCTGATGCTGTTGCTGTTGCAGCGGAGAATGGTGTAGGTGAGAATGGTGTAGGTGAGAACAGTGCTGGTGAGAATGTTGCTGCTGAGCAATCTGCACAAACCCAAACGCCATCCACAGAGACGCTCTACGCTGAAGAGCGTGCCTATTGTCTGCAGCGTTTTGAAGATGGCAGCGGCGCCTATCAACAGTGCTTCCGGCTGAAAACCAACGTCAGTCTGTCACGCGCCGAGCTGGATAAGCTGATGGCTGAGCTGAAAGCCGCACAGGATGCGCTGGACCTGATCAGTGATCAGAATTCAGAACTGAAAGATGATCTGCAGGAGCAGGTGAATATACTGCAGGATCAGGCGGCCGCCATGGAAAGTCTGCAGGGCGAGGCGGAAAAAATGCGCGAAAATTTCCGTTTATACCGCTGGCAGAACCGCATGAAAATTATCGTCCCCGTGGTGCTGGGTGGTGTTGCTGCCAGTTATGGTGAAGATCAGGACCGCGCCGTTAACTTTATGGCGGGTGTTGGTGCTGGCTTTACGCTGGAATATTTTGGTATCGGACTGTCCCCGTATGCCGGTGAGCTGGCGTATAACCTGAGTGTAAAACTCGGCTTCTGAAGCCGGGTTTTACTTATATCGGCCATTCGCCACGGCAGGCAGATCATCATTTGCCTGAAGGCTGACGTTAATTGACGTTAGCGGACACACGCCTACACATTTCCAGCCCGCTACTGCTGCTGACCTATGGTGAGCAGGAGCGCAAATTCGCTATTATTTCCACGGTAAAAGATCACAGCGACAGGGACCCCTCCATGACAACGACCACGGCTGACGCCACCGATAATATTTCCGCACACGGGCAAAAATCTCAGGTCTGGGACATATTTGTACGTTTGTTTCACTGGGCGCTGGTGTTTTTTATCGGCTTTGCCTGGTGGACCGGTGAGCAGGGTGGAGAATGGATGCAGTGGCATATGCGTTGTGGTTATGCCGTACTCGGGCTGGTGATCTTCCGTTTGCTGTGGGGCTTTGCCGGCAGCTTTTACGCCCGTTTCCGTCAGTTTATTTATTCACCGAAAACCACGCTGCAATATCTGGGTTCCCTGCTGCAGCGCAAAGAACCTGTGTACGCCGGTCATAATCCGCTGGGTGGCTGGGCTGTGGTTCTGTTATTGCTGCTGTGTGCATTTCAGGCAGGCAGTGGTTTATTCGCCAACGACGATATTTTCACCGAAGGTCCGTTAGTGCATCTGGTGGGCTATGACCTGAGTATCGAAATCACCAAATGGCACAAAACCATGTTCAATGTGCTGTTGGCGGTCATTGCAGTGCACGTGGTGGGAGTTATTTATCACCAGCGTTTCCGCAAAGAGCCGTTGCTGCAGGGCATGATAACGGGCCAAAAGCCGGTGGCCGAAGCCGTGGATCTGGCCACCGCTGAGCAGGCAACAAAAAGCCCGGCACGTCTGATCGTAACCGGGCTGATTGTGATCGCTGTATCCGTCGCAGCGGTCTGGGGACTGCTTAGTCTTTAAAGCTGTCGTGACAGCCTTTGCAGTTTTTCGCCAGCGCCATAAAGGCAGAGGCTACATCATCTTTAGCGGATGCATTTTTCGCAGCGGCAGCCAGAGCCGCTGCATCGCTGGCGAACTTATCCATTCCCGCTGAGAATTTTTCCCAGTCTTCACCGATTGCCGGCAGCGCGTCGGTGTCATCCGCGCTTCCCTGATAAGAACCCGGAATAAAGGCTTCCAGCGGCATTTTCGCCAGTGCTGCAACGTTGTCTGCACGGCTGCTGAATTCAGCGGCGTCAAAGTCCTTCTTGCCTTTCATCATGTCGCCCATAGTACCGAAGTTCCAGCGAACGGCAGTGAATACAGACTGACGGTAATCGATTGCAGCTTCGGTTTTCTTGTCTGCAAATACAGTGGTACTGGTTAACGCCAGAGCAGCCGAAAAGGTAATCGTTGCCAGTTTTTTCATGGTGATGTCCTCTCACTATTACGGGGGGAATGTCTTTATCACGTGCTGAATATTTTCAGATGTCGTCCGAGTGTAACCAAGGGCATAAACCCATGCACCTGCAGAGGATTATTACTGACAGTTTTTTACAGACATCAGACCAGAGCCGCGCAGATCAGACATTTACTGACATTCCATCTCATCCAATCTGCTGATTTTAAGCATGGCGGGCGCATGTGTGATCCGCGCTGCAGCAGTAGCCGCACGCTGACCGGGTCTGTTAAAGTTAACGCTGATTACATTTGCCGGATACCCCCGGCGGAAATGGACTGCCCGGAGATTCTCATGTCCTCGCTGCTGCTGTGGCTGATCGCTGCCGTTATTCTGTTGCTGGTGTTTGCTGTGTATTACTGGCGTACCGCGGCGCTTAAACCCGAGCTGGTTTATCAGAATAACGATGAAAACCGTAATATGATCGGCCGTTTACCGCGTCTGACCCGGCGTTATTTTCCTACGCCATGGATGATTAACACCCATGCGCAGCTGATTGCGCTGGGTTTCAAAAAAGGCCTGGGTAAAAAGCTCAGTTATGAAAAATCCGAACAGCTGACCATGGCCGATGGCGGTACCACCGCACTGCATTGGCTGGGGCTGGATAATGCGGACGATAAGCCGACCTTACTGGTGCTGCATACCATCACCGGCTCACCGCACAGCATGCGTGGCTTTATGCGCGATATTTATCAGCAGACCGGCTGGCGCATCGTCCTGTGCCAGCGTCGTGGTCATGGCGATCTGCCATTAACCGTCGCTAAATTTAATACCATGGGCGACAGCGGCGATCTGCGTGAACAGATTGACGTTATCGCTGAACGCTATCCGCAGTCACCTCTGTACGCTATCGGGATTTCAGCGGGCTCTGGCCTGCTGGTGCGTTATCTGGGCGAAGAAGGTGAGCAGTCAAAAATCCGTGGCGGTATGGCTTACTGTCCGGGCTATAACATCGAGCATGCCTTTGGCCGCGCGCAGGATGTTTACAGCCGCATGATGGCGAAGAAACTGCTGAAGCAGTTTGTATTTTCCCATCCCGAATCCTTTTCCGGCATGGCGTCGTATCAGACCCTGATCGAATCGGAAAACCTGCATGAGCTGCATCAGAATATTTATGAATGCGCCGGTTTTAACAGCCTGCAGGAATTTATGGATGCCGCGAATCCTATGCGCGTGTTTGAAAATATCCGCGTGCCGGTGCTGATTCTGAATGCTGAGGACGACCCGGTGTGCCATATCGATAACGCCTGGGAATACAAAGAACAGATCCGTGAAATGCCTCAGGCGATACTGGCGGTGACCCGCCGTGGCAGCCACTGTGCGTATTTCTCAGGTTTAACCGCTCAACCCTGGGCGCATCAGCTGGCCGGGGAATATTTTACCGAACTGGCAAAAGCGGCTGACTGAAGCCGCTTATTGAGGCCGCTGATTAAGTCTGCTTATTGCGGCCGCACGACGTAGCAGACTTCAGCGTCTATCCCCTGCTGCAGGAAAAACTCCAGCCATAGCTTCTGATGATCCTGCAGCCGGTCCCCCGGACCTTTCACTTCAATCAGCTTCCATTCTCCGGGCTTATCGCCCAGCCAGATCAGATCAGGCAGACCACGGCCGTGGTTTTTCAGGTCACGCAGCAGATGGCGGAAGATGGCTTCCAGCTGTGCTGCAGGAATAACCGCCAGCGCTTTTTCCACCACGTCAGCACTGAGCCAGCCCCAGTGAATGAGCGGGCAACTGATGCCCTGTTTCTGCGTAAAGCGTGTACGGATAACATCGGCATAACTGCCATCCTGCAGAGCCAGAAATGCAGCGTTAATTTCTTCTTCGCGCAGGCGGGCAAAATAATCACGGAACAGATCGGCCGGGCCGGATTGAAACGGATGAAAAAACGCACCGCTCACCGGCGCGTAAATCGCCGGCCAGAACAGCAGGGAAAACAGACCGGGCAGCAGGGTGTTTTCCACATAAAAGCACTGCCCACCCGGCTGCTGATTCAGATAGTCCATCACCTGATATTCAACATGGTCATCGTTATCCGCCAGCGTTAACTGCAGCGATGGGTAAGCATTAATGGCTCGGGGCAGATCCGCTTTACAGGAATCGGCGGGCAGTTTTATTCCTGCTTTTTTCGCGGCACGCTGGCGTATGCGCTGGATGCTTATACGTGTTTCCGGTTGTTGAATAAGGGTCAGCTGCTGCTCCGCTGCAGCCACCAGAAGGCGGTAGTCATCGTCGCTGCTGGCCTGTAATTCCATCACCCGCAGGCGTCGGGCACGGGCTTCGCGGTGATCACTTAACTGATAGCAGCTCAGCGCCAGCGGCAGATTCTGACAGCGTTCGCATTCGCGTCCACAGCGTGCCATCAGTTTTTGCCAGCGCTGCTGTAACCAGAGTGGCAGTTCAGCAAAATGGTTTGCGGGCGTTTTTTTCAGCGTCATTAAACTCTGGGCGCACTGAGCGATGAAGGCAGCACCTTCATCGGATGACAGCTGTTTGTATTTCAGTTGCTCAGTGATTAAAAACAGCTGCTGCTGCAGATCAGCCAGCTGGTGGTAAAAATCCAGTTCAGCGCGTTGATGAAACGGCCGGCTGGACTGATCCAGTGGCACAGCTTCATAACTCAGGTGGCCAAGTTCAGTGACCACAAATTCACTCCAGTTCTGCCAGCCGTTGCCAAAGAACAGCAGGCGAATGGTGTCGAATAATGGCATAACGTCGAGGCGTATCAGAGCCTTGTCTTTCCTCCCGTTATCGTTCGTCTTCTTACTGTTCATCTCCTCAGTGCCCAGCCACTCGCTGGCCGGACGCAGGGTTCTGTCATGGTCACTGTTGCTGCCACTGCCACTGCCACTGCCACTGCCACTGTCACCGAACAGCTCACTGACAAGCTGCTCCAGCTCTGCTTTTTTCCAGCGTTTGATATTGTCCGGCAATGGCTTATGAGCATGCCGTTGCAGCAGCGCCAGCAATTCATCTTTTTTCAGCAGGGCGGTGAGTTCGACTGCCGTTAACAGCGGGTCCAGAGTACAGAATGCCTGTTGTGCTAACTCGCTGGCCGCCTGCTCTGTATCGCTGATTTCGCTGTAGATCAGGGCCGAGGGAAAAAACAGTTCGCCTTTGCGCATGACCATACGCAGCAGCAGCGCCTGAGCATCCTGCGACAGTGTGGCAAAACGATCCAGCCGGGTACTTTCCTCCGCGCTTAACAGGTCACGGCTGTGGGCCAGTACCCAGTTCAGAGCGGTGGTGAAATTCTTAAGGTAATAGAGTGGGTCGTTAACGTCGGCCGGGCGGATGCTGTTTACGCTGTCGGCATTCATTCATCAGCCTTCTTTATTGCTGCTGGCGCCATCATCGTCAGCCGTCAGGGTGTATTCGCGTTTGGCATTCTGCAGTAAAGCCGCTGTCAGCTTCGAGAAATAATTCTGAAAGGCCATATTAATACGTGCACGTTGCAGCTGTTGTGGGTACAGCCCGAGTTTGGCTTCTTCCGATTTCTGCGTACCTTTTACCAGAAAGGCATTTTTAATTCCGGCGTCCTGCACAAAGGCTTCAAACGCCCGGGCGCACATTTCTTCCGGTTGCGAGAAATACAGCATGCCGTGTTTTTTATCCTGCGCCGCGGACGCTCTGAACATATCACTCGGGCCGCGGCCCTCCTGATCGAGCAGTACCGCGGCATAGCACTGAGCCAGCAGGCTGTTCAGCCGATGCGGCTGCAAAGGTTTGTTATCCAGCCACAGGCGGGAACCAAATGCGGTCTTTTTATGGCCGGAACCAAAGACTTTGCCGGCGATATAGTGATCAAAGGCGTGGAACCACTCATGGGCGATACTGCCGGGTCCGGCATTTTTAGCCAGCGCGAAACTGCGCTCCAGTGGTGAATAGTGAGCAGAAACTCCGGGACGACCGCCTTTACCGTATTGCAGCGCCAGGGTGCCGCGCAGGGAAATGATCTGCTGGCCCAGCAGCAGGTTATCTTCGGCATTGAGCCAGGTACCGGCGAGAATGCCACTGAGGTCGCTTAAGGCATCAAAAAACAGAGCTGCGGCCTGTTCCTGTTCGGCCTGGGTGACCCATTTGCCAATTTCCACGCCGCGGAAATCGAACCATTGGCGGATGGTGAGAAAATCCGGAATAACGCCACCCAGCAGCGCCCGGTGGTCGGGCCCTGCACGGTAGAAAGCACGTTTTAACAGGGTGGAGGATTTGTCGTCGGCCATGGGGCTCACCGCAGTCAGATGCGGTGATTATCGCACACACTGCCTTTCAAGCCACTGAGGTTGTAGCCACTGCAATCAGAATCTGCGTTGGTTAGGCGGGTGTGTGCACCAGTGCCGGAATGACACTGGTGCCGGTAATAACTCAGGCAGGAACGAAGGGTTCTTCGCAGACGGCTTTTTTCATCAGCAGCACGTCGTGATCCTGGCTGCGACGACGGCCGATTTCTTCGAAATCGTGTTCGCGGTGGAAGTGATGGGAGTCTTCGTTCAGCGGGTCCATACGGATTTCACAGGTCAGTGCAGCAGCACCCAGTTGCGCAGCGTATTTTTCTGCACAACGGTACAGCTCTGATGCGATGCCGCGGCCACGGTATTCCGGATCAACCACGACCTGGTCGATATACACAAATGGCTCGTTGGTGCTTTCCTGAAACCAGCGGAAATCTTCGGCTTCGAAGTTTTCATCGTGGCGCACCAGAATAATGTAGCCTTCCATTTTACCCAGTGGGTTTTCGGCTACGATGCACAGCCCCTGTTCCACCAGATAGCTGAAATGATCTTCGTTTAAGCGGTCCACATGGGGCGCAGCTGTCTCGTTCAGAGAGTTAAGCGCTTCACGGTCCGACGTTTCAGCCGAGCGTAAAATCAGCGTCATAACATTTTCCTCAGGTTATTTCCGCTTTGTCTTATGGGTTGATCGAGGGTAAGACAAACGCGTTACAGTTATTAAGACAAGAGGCTAACCCAGCTATAGATGTCTTTACAGTGAGCTTTGTCATTATTTGTCACAGAAAAATGACTGTTCAATTTTTAAGCTCAGTAAATGGCGCAGAATGTGTGAAACAAATGTGCATATTTGCTGCGGCTTTCCTGTACGGGTATCCGTTTTTTTACTATGTTTGTGCGGTTTTAAAGCGTCAGGCTGTAGGTATAAAAAGGCATGGTCCCGTTGCCAGCCCAGAGACTCATACAGTGCCTGCGCTGCGATATTATCCACCGCAGTTGCCAGATCCATTCTCACCGCATCGTGCTGACGGGCAGTGTGCTCTGCAGCCTTTAACAGCGCTTTTCCCGTTCCACTGCGCCGCCCGTCTGCAGCGACAAATAAATCGTACAGAACAAAAATTTTTGCCGCGGCGACCGAACAGAAGGTGGGATACAACTGACAGAAACCAAGCAGTTGGCCGGCGCTATTTTCGGCAACCAGAATAATGGATTCAGCGCGGTTAAAACGCGCGTTGATAAAAGCCAGCGCGGTTTCTTTATCGGATGGCTGCTGATAAAAAAGCAGCGGTATTGATCAAACAGAACGGCGACGGCAGCGATGTCTGCGGTGTTAGCCGCCCGTACCAGCGCTGCCGTGCTCATCAGTATTCGATCCAGGTGGTTTTCAGCTCAGTGTAATCGTCGATGGCGTGCAGGGATTTATCGCGGCCATTACCGGATTCACCAAAGCCACCGAACGGCACAGTGATATCACCACCGAAGTAGTTGTTCACACCCATGGTACCGGTGCGCACACCATCAGCCACTTTTAAGGCGGTGGAAATATCACGGCTCCAGACGCCACCGGCGAGACCGTATCTGGAATCGTTGGCGATGCGGATGGCTTCATCTGCATCTTTAAAGCGGATGGCGGATACCACAGGGCCGAAGATTTCTTCCTGAGCGATGGTCATGCTGTTATCCACATCGGCGAACAGTGTTGCACTATGGAAGGTACCGCCAAGGTCGCCGCCCAGACCATTAAAGGCATCGCCACCGGTCAGCAGACGGGCACCGGAGTCTTTACCGATCTGAATGTATTTCTGGATGGTGTTGATCTGGTTCTGGTCGATAACGGCACCCATACGGGTTTCCGGGTCCAGCGGGTTGCCCGGCGTCCAGGCTTTGGCATGCTCAACCACCTTCTGCAGGAATTCATCATAGATGCTGTCCTGTACTAACAGACGGGTACCGGCGGTGCAGGTCTGGCCACAGTTATAGAAGCCGGCAACCGCAGCCCACATAGCAGCGGTATCCAGATCAGCATCGGCGAACACGATGTTGGCACTCTTACCGCCCAGCTCAAGGAAGGTACGCTTCAGGTTGCTCTGACCGGAGTATTGCATCAGCAGCTTGCCCACCGCAGTGGAACCGGTGAAGGTCTGGCCGTCGATGTCCGGGTGCAGCGCCAGGTGTTTACCCAGATTAACACCGTCGCCCGGCAGGACGTTCAGCACGCCATCCGGCAGACCGGCTTCAGTTGCCAGTTCGGCTAAACGGATAGCGGTCAGTGGCGTTTTCGGATCGGGTTTCAGAATCACCGAGTTACCCGCAGCCAGTGCCGGCGCCAGTTTCCACGCGGTGGTGGACAGCGGGAAGTTCCACGGCACGATCGCCGTCACCACACCCAATGGCAGACGCTGAATCAGCGCCAGAGTGCCCGGAGCAGTTGGTGCGATTTCGCCGTAGATTTTATCAATGGCTTCGCCGGTCCAGCGGATAGTGTTGATCGCGGATGGTACGTCGATGCCGTAGGTATCACTGATCGGTTTGCCCACATCCAGACATTCCAGCAGAGCCATTTCATCGATGTTGTCTTCAATCAGCTGCGCCCAGCGCACAATGATTTTCTTACGCTCCATCGGTGCCATTCGGGACCAGACACCGGAATTGAATGTTGCACGGGCGATTTTCACTGTTTCATCAGCGTCGGCCTGTTTGCAGTCAGGAATCTGTGCCAGCACCTCGCCGGTGGCCGGATTCATACATGGCTGAGTCTCGCCGGCAACAGCCTGAGCCGGCTTGCCGTTTACCCAGGCGTGGGCCGGGATGGTGAGCTGTGCCGCTTTGGCCGTCCATTCAGCCGTGGTGTACTGAGTCATGGGGAAATCTCCGGTTTACAATGCGTTTACCGCATTCTGCGCTGTCGCACTGGCTTTGTGTATATGTCCTGGTGGGTAGGGAATGAAAACTTTGCGTACAAGTACATAATGGGTGTAGGGTTTACTACCTAATCTGATTAAATTCTGATCAATTCGAGCCACTATGCTTTGCCACCTCCCGCCAAGACCGGCAGAATCCCTGACCGCAATCTAGTCTTAGGTCGCATAGTCCTCCCCCGGATGGTAGATGCTACGATAGTAGTAGAGGGTATTTTGCCACCGGAAAGCACACACATTTTATGTCTGCTTTCCGGTAGCCGACGCCTTATCAGAACTGTTAGAAGTCGATAATTACCGGAGTCTGTATGAAACAATTTATAACTAAAATAATGATGGCCGCCGCTCTGCTGGCACCAACTGCTGCATTTGCAGAAAACTATTCCATCGGTACCGGCAGCCAGAGCGGTACTTATTACCCGCTGGGTGGCATGCTGGCAAAAATCTGGAGTGAAAACATTCCGGAAATTAACGCCCGTGCAGAAGTCACTGCAGCGTCTGTAGAAAACATCATTAAAGTGTCCACCAACAAACAGCTGGCAGGTATTGCCATGGGTAACGTGGCACTGAAAGCAGAGAAAGGTGAAAAACCTTTCCCACGTCAGATGCCTGCTAACGTACTGTTTGCTCTGTACCCTAACGTTGTACAGATCATGGTACCTGCCAACTCTGACATCACTTCTGTGACTCAGCTGAAAGGCAAAAAAGTGTCTCTGGGCGCACCAGGTTCCGGTACCCGCGTAAGCTCAGTGAACATCCTGAATATTCTGGGTATCTCTGAAGACGAAATTAACGGTCAGTCCCTGAACTACACCGCCACCACCGAAGCGCTGGCTAACGGTCAGATTGATGCTGGTGTGATCGTGGGCAGCCTGGGCGTTGGTGCTATCACCGAACTGGCCCTGACCCGTGATATCCGTATCCTGTCTTTCAGCGACGAAGAACTGGCCAAAATCGAAGCAGCTGCGCCTGCTTACATGGAGTTTGACGCACCAGCAGAAACCTACAACAAGGTACCTGCTTTCAAAACTCCGGCGATCTGGAACGTACTGGTTGTGAACAAAGACCTGGACGAAGAACTGGCCTATAAAATGACCAAAGTTGCGTTCGAGCACATGACTGAAATCCGTCAGGCCATTAACGTTGCTAAGTTCACCACCCTGGAAAACATGGACATCCTGAAAGGTGTTCCTCTGCACCCGGGTTCTCAGCGTTACCTGAACGAAATGCGCAAGTAATTTAATCGATCGTTAATGCGCTCGCCGTGATCCGTCACCGCGGGCGTTTTTATTGCAGGTTTATTTCGGGAGTAAAAAATGACCGGCGAAAACAACAGCAGTGTAACGCGTTATCTGCTGCTACTGGCAACTTTGCTGGCCGTTGGCTTATCTGTCTTTCAGATCTGGCAGGGAATTTCGGCTCAACTCTCGGCACCCGTGTTCCGCCCTGTTCATCTGGGCTGGGTACTGGTGCTTGTGTTTCTGGTTTATCCACTGGTTAAAGAGGAACACGCAGGACCCAAACTCTATCCGCTCTTCCGTCTGATCGATCTGGCTATGATCGTGCTCAGTGGCTGGGCCGCGGCACAGATTTCTGTGTTTGATTACGATGACATCAGCTTCCTGCTGGACGGTCTGCAGATGCCGGACCTGATAGCCGGTACCGTGCTGGTGGTGTTATTACTCGAAGCCACACGCCGTACAGTCGGTATGACCATGGTGATCGTCGCTGGAGTATTTATTCTCTACGCACTGTTTGGTGATGTTCTTCCGGCTTCGGTGGCCAGTAAAGGCTTCAGCCTGGAAGAGATGATCCGCTTCCATATTTTCTCCACCAACGGTGTATTTGGTGCGCCCCTGGCCATCGCCGCCGGTGTGGTATTTATTTTCGTACTGTTCGGTGCCTTCCTGCAGGTGACCGGTGCCGGCCAGTTCTTTATTGATGCTGCCTTTGCCGTTGCCGGTAAATACCGTGGCGGTCCGGCCAAAGCCAGTGTGATCGCCTCCGCGGCACTGGGTTCTATTTCCGGTTCGGCCATTGCCAACACAGTGACCACAGGTGCACTGACCATCCCGATGATGAAAAAACTCGGCTATAAGCCAGAGCAGGCGGCAGGTATTGAAGCCGCAGCATCTACCGGTGGTCAGATTATGCCGCCGGTGATGGGCGCGGGTGCCTTCGTGATGGCGCAGTTTACCGGTATCTCCTACAGCGAAATTCTGCTGGTATCCATCGTTCCGGCAATCATGTACTTCACCTGTACTCTGCTGTACGTGCACCTGATGGCGGTTAAGCTCGACCTGAAAGGCATGAGCCAGACAGAACAGATCCGTACCGTGATGGCTCAGGGCTGGCACTTCCTGCTGCCGCTGATTCTGATCACCGCGCTGCTGCTGATGAGCTATTCACCTGTGCTGGTGGGTATTGCCGGTTGTGCGGCGATTCTGATCGCTGCCATGCTGCGCAAACACAGCCGCATCACCATCGGTAAATTCTTTGAAGGCATGAAAGAAGGTGCGCTGATGGCGCTGCCGATTTCTGTGGCCTGTGCCACCGCCGGTATCGTCGTGGGCGTGGTTGGTCAGACAGGCCTGGGTCTGCAGTTCACTCAGTTCCTGTTGGCCATGTCCGGCGGTTACCTGTGGTCCGTGCTGCTGCTGATTGCTGTGGCTGCCATCGTACTGGGTATGGGTCTGCCGGTAACGGCGGCGTATATCGTACTGTCGATTATGGCGGTACCGGCGATGATGGATCTGGGCGTCAGCCTGCTGGCGGCACACATGATCGTGTTCTGGCTGTCACAGACCTCTAACGTTACTCCACCAATCGCTCTGGCGGCATTTGCCGGTGCCGGTATTGCCGGTTCCAAGCCTATGCCAACGGCGGTGCAGGCCTTTAAGCTGGCGCAGGGCTTCTTCCTGATTCCGGCGATGATGGCCTTCTCCACGCTGATCTGGACCGATGGCGATACCATCTGGGGCTACGTTGAATCCATTCTGGCGACCGTCGCGCTGATCGGTGCTTTTGCCGGTGCGATTGAAGGTCAGTGGGCAACCCGTCTGGGTAAAGCATTACGTGTAGTACTGGCAGCTATTGCCGTGGTTACACTCTTTATCCCGCACGAGTACCGTATCATCCTGGTGGCTATCGTTGCCGTGCTGGTGGTGCTGGACGTACTGAAACACCGTCGTGAGACTGCAGCAGCCTGATTGCTCGGTACTGATAGTGGAAAGAAAAGGCCTGCATTTGCAGGCCTTTTTGCGTTCCGGGCGAATGAAAAATAAAAAAATAGCTAAAGAAATTCTTTATTTATGGTTCACCATAATATGCCGTACCACGGAATAGTCTTCTAAGGAAAACATCGACAGATCTTTGCCATAACCTGAGCGCTTTAAACCGCCGTGTGGCATTTCGCTTGGCAGCATAAAGTGATTGTTGATCCAGGTGGCTCCGTATTCCAGCTCGCTGGCAACGCGCATGGCATTACCGATATTGCCTGACCATACCGACGAGGCGAGGCCGTACTGGGAGTCGTTGGCCCAGTCGATGGCTTGTTCAATGCTGTCACAGCAGGTCACGGATACCACCGGGCCGAACACTTCCCGCTGCACAATTTCATCTTCATGGCGCGCCCCGGCGATCACGGTGGGCTGGTAATAAAATCCGGGCATATCGGGAATGCTGCCGCCACAGATTAATTCGGTGTGGGGTAATTCCAGTGCCCGTTCAACAAAGCTGGCAACACTGTTGCGCTGGCGCTGGCTGATTAACGGGCCGAGCAGGTTGTCGCAGGATTCATCAACATTAAACTGAATGGCGGAGACTTTATCGGCCAGTGCGCTGAGCAGTTTTTCATACACGGGTTTAAGCGCATAAATATGGCAGGCGGCGGTGCAGTCCTGACCGGCATTGTAGTAGCCGTATTTACTGACACCTTCGGCGACGGCGTCGATATCGGCATCGTCGAGTACGATCACCGGCGCTTTGCCNCCCAGTTCCAGGTGCGTGCGTTTTACCGTGCGTACGGCNGCCTGCAGNACTTTCTGGCCGGTGGAAATATCACCGGTCAGCGACACGATGCTGATGTCTTTGTGGTTGATCAGCTGGCTGCCGACGCTGTCGCCGCGGCCGGGAATAATNTTGACGACGCCGGGCGGCAGAATATCGTTCAGCAGTTGTGCCAGATACAGGGCGNTCAGCGGTGTNTGTTCTGATGGNTTAAATACCATGCTGTTGCCGGCGGCAATNGCCGGGGCNATTTTCCAGCTGGCCATCATCAGCGGGTAATTCCANGGCGCNATCGTNCCGACCACGCCAATGGCATCGCGGCGTACCATGCTGGTGTGATGACGGATGTATTCNCCGGCNGCCGGTGCTGTCTGNNCGCGGACNGCGGCGGCAAAATAACGGAACACATCGGCGGTGGCNGGAATTTCATCNTCTTCCACCTGACGTCTGGGTTTNCCGCAATTNAGNGTTTCCAGCGCGGTGAATGTTTTGCTGTTGGCCATGATGGCATCGGCAATCGCCAGCAGATACGCGGCCCGTTGCGCCGGTGTTGTGCGCTTCCATTGTTTAAACGCCGAACGGGCGCTGAGCACCGCATCGTTGACCTGTTCGNTGGAGGCCTGGGGCAGGCGGGTAATCAGGCTGCCGTTGCGCGGATTAATAACGTCTTCCAGGTCGCCCTGACCGTCGCTCAGTTCGCCATGAATTAATAATCGCTGGGGAAAGTTTAAGGATTCCGTCATGGGCTTAACTCACGGCCAGTGGTTGCCGGGCGGGCAGGGATTCACGCGCCACAGGNAGGAAGTGATCGATCACCGGATTACGTGCACCGCCACGACGCCANGCGAGGCCAATATCCAGTGTGTCTGAAATCTGCGGAATGTNCCGGGCTTCCACGCGGTCACCTTCCACCGACCAGGGGCGATAGGTCATATCCGGCATCAGCGCCAGCCCCATNCCGGCTGACACCAGGCTGCGCACGGCTTCTACCGAGGAGCTGCGCATNCTTACCTGAGGNCGGCTGTGAGCNCTNTTCCANAGATCGCGGATGCGTTTTTCCATTTCATCAACGTTGAGCAGAATCATCGGCTGCTGCTCAAGGGTCTGTAAATCAATGCTGTCGAGCTGCAGCANTTCATGTTCCGGCGGCANCCATAACCGGTAGCGCGAGAAGGTCAGNACTTCGGTGTTGAGGGCGGCGCGGTATTCAAGGTTAGAGAGTATCAGTACGCCGACGTCGATCTCACCACTGACCAGCAGGTGNTCAATATAGGAACGGTCATCTTCCACCACACGGATGGTGACGCCCTGATAAATNCGCTGAAAACGGGCGAGNAGNTCCGCCAGATAATAACCNGCCACCAGNCTGGTCACGCCGATGGTGATTTCGCCGCGAATATCGTCTGTGGTCTGCANCAGGCTGCGGCGGGCGTTCTCCACCGATGCCAGTACCAGATGAGCCTGACGCAGAAACTGATGGCCCTGATGGGTCAGNTCCATGCCTTTGGCGTGGCGGCTGAACAGGGTNGCGTTTAAATCCTCTTCCAGCTGNCGGATGGCNGTGGTCAGGGTCGACTGGGAAATATGCACAGCCTGCGCGGCTGCCGACACCGANCCGGTTTCAGCAATGGCGATAAAGTANCGGATCTGNCGCAGGCTCATCATGGCAGGCTTTTATTCCTTTTAATAAACCGCCCAACGGCGGCAGTGTANNCGGCTGTCAGCCNGNTGNCNATTNTTCGTCTGGTTTCCGTCTGGCGCCGNAGNNACAGTGTGCCGTAAGCGATTCAATAAAACGATTGTTGGCAATGTCCACCTTTAAAAAGCCCCTGTGACTACCCTGAATGAGAGGATTGTCTACCCGTTTGGAGGTAGATCCAGTCTTTCCGTNCTCTGCTAACGAATCCAGACTNTATAAGGCCTGNAGGGCATTTTATGGNTGTTTCAGGGCAGCGTTTTNNCTGNGGCTATCGGTTTTTCAGATGGCTTNAATCTTTATTAACAATTGGTCGCTCTTTTATCCCTGCAATTAGCCTGAGGTGGTCACAGATGGTCCGGTGTTTATCCGGCAAATAATTTGATCAAGGTTAGGGGACTTCACCATGGCAAAAGCAAATCTGATGGTCAGTACGCTGGCGGGTGTGCTGCTGGCGAGCGCAGGCAATGCGGTACTGGCTCAGGACAAAATCGGTGCAGGGGAAGGGCGCGTGGATATCGTCGCCTGGGCAGGTTACATCGAGCGCGGCGAAACCGATCCGGCGTTTGACTGGGTGACTGAATTCGAAAAAAACACCGGCTGTGCCGTTAACGTAAAAACCGCAGCAACCTCGGATGAGATGGTCAGCCTGATGGCCAAAGGTGGCTACGATCTGGTGACNGCCTCCGGCGATGCNTCCCTGCGTCTGATTTACGGCAAACGCGTGCAGGAAATTAACCTGGANNTGATCAAAGGCTGGAATACCGTGGATGAGCGTCTGCAGAATGCGCCATGGCACACGGTGGACGGCAAACACTACGGCGTACCGTTTGAATGGGGCCCGAACGTACTGATGTACAGCACCGAGGTATTTAAAACCGCACCGGACAGCTGGAAGTACGTGTTTGAAGAAATGAACCTGCCGGATGGCAAATCCAATAAAGGCCGTGTGCAGGCTTATGACGGCCCGATTTATCTGGCGGATGCGGCACTGTATTTAAAAGCNACAAAACCTGAGCTGGGCATTGAAGACCCGTACCAGCTGAACGAAACACAATACGCCGCGGTNCTTGANCTGCTGCGNGGTCAGCACGATCTGATTCACCGCTACTGGCACGACTACAACGTGCAGATGAGTGATTTCAAAAACGAAGGCGTTGCNGCATCCAGCTCCTGGCCATTTATGGCGAACCTGCTGATTGCTGAAGGTCANCCAATTGCCAAAGTGTTCCCGAAAGAAGGTGTTACCGGCTGGGCAGACACCACCATGATGGCGGCTGATGCGCCACACCCTAACTGTGCTTACGAATGGCTGAACTGGTCGATCACACCAAAACTGCAGGGNGATCTGGCAGCCTGGTTTGGTGCGGTTCCTGCGGTACCGGCTGCCTGTAAAGGTAACGAACTGCTGGGTGAAGAAGGCTGTAAAACCAATGGTTTCGACAACTTTGATGAGGTGTATTTCTGGAAAACACCAACATCAAAATGCGAAAGCCNGGGCACCTGCGTNTCTTACGCGCGCTGGACCAAAGACTATATCGCCATCATGGGTGGACGCTGATTCCCCCTGTGATACGGCGCTGTTAAGTCAGCAAAGCCAAACGAAGGAAATATCCGGGCTGAGTAACGCATNANGGTTTATGCGCTCANCCCGGTAATAAAAAAAGAATCTGCCCGGTTGNGTTTAACGGGCNGGTTCTGAATACCAACCGCACAGCACAGAAGTTAGTCCTATGACGAGCGTTGTTGAATTTTCCTCGGTCAGCCGTCTTTACGGTGATGTTAAAGCNGTTGACCAGGTCTCCCTGAAAATCGCCGAAGGTGAGTTTTTTTCCATGTTGGGGCCATCCGGTTCCGGCAAGACTACCTGCCTGCGNTTNATTGCCGGATTCGAGCAGCCCACNGATGGCTACGTNATTATTCANGGNCGTGANGCCACCGGCCTGCCGCCGTATCAGCGTGATGTGAACACGGTATTTCAGGATTACGCCCTGTTCCCGCATATGAANGTGCTGGAAAACATCGCCTACGGTCTNATGGTGAAAGGCGTGGCTAAAAAAGAACGCTTAAGCCGTGCCGCCGAAGCGCTGGAAATGGTCGCGCTGGGTGCTTACGGTGCCCGTAAACCGGCACAGTTATCCGGCGGNCAGCGTCAGCGTATTGCGCTTGCCCGAGCGCTGGTAAACCGCCCTAAAGTTCTGTTGCTGGATGAACCACTGGGCGCACTGGATTTAAAACTGCGCGAACAGATGCAGAGTGAATTAAAAACCCTGCAGCGCCAGTTAGGNATTACCTTTATTTTTGTCACCCACGATCAGACTGAAGCATTGTCGATGTCTGACCGCGTGGCGGTTTTTAATAAAGGCAAAATTGAACAGATGGATTCGCCACGTAATCTGTACAACAAACCGGAAACCGCCTTTGTGGCAGAATTTGTCGGCACNGCNAACGTGCTGCAACCGGCTCTGGTGCAGCAGTTGGGTATCAGNCCGGCTGCGGGGCAGTCATTCGCCCTGCGCCCGGAATATATTNCTGTGCATAGCGGCAGCAGCGCTCGGTCAGATGGCAGCAGCGCTCAGTCAGGTGGCCGCAGNGCTCAGTCCGGTGAACTGCTGGTGCAGGGGGTTATCCGTGATATTCAGTATCAGGGGGCGAATACCCGNTACAGCGTTGAGCTGGCCAGTGGTGATGTGATTAATGCCAGTGAAGCGAATGGCTTCAGTGGTGAAGGGGCTGCATTAAATAACGGCAGCGAAGTCTCTCTGAGCTGGCANGCAGACGCNATGGTGGCGTTACGGTCAGANTCCACAGGTGACGCTGCGCAGGCGGTGGGAGGCTGACATGAGTTCTGCTGAAGCCGTTATACCGCTGGCAAAGCGCAGCCCGTTAGGCCGCTTTGCTGACGTACTTTATCGTCGCCCTAATCTGTATTTATTACTGCTGTTAGTGCCGCCGCTGCTGTGGTTCGGCTCGGTGTATATTGCCTCGCTGCTGAGTCTGTTATGGCAGGGCTTTTATACCTTTGATGATTTCACCATGCTGGTGGATGAGACGCTGACGCTGAGCAATTATGCNCAGCTGTTTGATGCAGCGAACTTCGACATTATTCTGCGCACCTTTCTGATGGCGGTTTCCGTCACTNTGTTCAGTGCGTTACTGGCCTTCCCNATTGCCTANTANATGGCGCGCTTCGCCACTGGCCGCACCAAAGCGTTTTTCTATATNGCTGTGATGTTGCCGATGTGGACCAGTTATATCGTTAAGGCCTACGCCTGGACGTTATTGCTGGCGAAAGAAGGNGTCAGCAGCTGGTTTATTAATCTGTTTGGTCTGGATNGTGTGCTGCAGTTTTTACTCAGTATTCCGGGCATTGGCGGAAATACTTTATCGACCTCTAATCTCGGCCGTTTTCTGGTGTTCACCTACATCTGGCTGCCATTTATGATTCTGCCGATTCAGGCCGCACTGGAACGTCTGCCACCTTCATTACTGCAGGCATCCGCGGATCTCNGCGGGACGCCGCTGAAAACCTTCCGTTATGTGATTTTCCCGTTAGCCGTGCCGGGCATTGCTGCCGGTTCGATTTTCACTTTCTCACTGACTCTGGGTGATTACATCGTACCGCAGTTAGTNGGACCTCCNGGCTTATTCCTCGGCACCATGGTGTATGTGCAGCAGGGCTCAATCGGCAANATGCCGATGGCNGCAGCCTTTACGCTGGTACCGATTGTGTTGTTGATCGCCGTGTATCTCTCCATTGTAAAAAGACTGGGGGCATTCGATGCGCTCTGATACTTCTGGCACTAATTCTGGCAAAGAAAAAGCCTCAATCTGGTTAAAAATCGCGGCCTGGGGTGGGCTGGTATTCCTGCATTTTCCCATCGCGATTATTGCCCTGTATGCCTTTAACACGGAAGAGTCGGCGTTCAGCTTTCCGCCACCCGGATTAACAACCAAATGGTTTGCTGTGGCCTTTGGCCGGGCCGACGTGCTGGAGTCGATTGGCCTGTCATTGCAGATTGCCTGTGTTGCCACGCTGCTGGCGATGATTCTTGGCACCATGGCATCGGCGGCACTGTATCGACGTAATTTCTTCGGTAAAGAAAGCATTACCTTAATGCTGATTCTGCCTATTGCCTTACCCGGCATTATTACCGGCCTGGCATTATTAAGTGCGTTCAAAGCGCTGGATATTCACCCGGGCATTACCACCATTGTGATTGGTCATGCGACCTTCTGTGTGGTGATTGTGTACAACAACGTGGTGGCGCGCTTTCGCCGTATTTCCGGCAGCCTGATTGAAGCCTCCATGGATCTCGGTGCCGACGGTTGGCAGACCTTCCGCTATATCGTCCTGCCGAATTTAGGCACCGCTATGTTGGCCGGTGGCATGCTGGCGTTTGCCCTGTCATTTGATGAATTAATTGTGACCACGTTTACCGCCGGCCATGAAAAGCCGCTGCCGATCTGGCTGTTGAATCAGCTGACGCGGCCGCGAGATGTGCCGGTGACTAACGTGGTCGCCATGCTGGTGATGCTGGTCACCACCATTCCTGTTTTCCTGGCGTATCTGCTCACCAAGGGTGGGGAAGATGTAGCTGGTTCCGGTAAATAAAGAGAGAGGAAATACTCATGCTGAATAAAATGCTGATTAACGGCGAGCTGGTAAGCGGCGAAGGTACTGCCATTGATGTGTTTAACCCCTCGACTGGTGAAAAAATCTGTGACATTGCCGAGGCATCATCCGCCCAGGTGGATGCGGCTGTTGATGCGGCTGAAGCCGCCTTCGACAGCTGGAGCCTGACGTCTCCTGCTGAACGGGCCGGTTTATTACTGGCGCTGGCGGATAAAATTGAAGCCATGGGCGAAGAACTGGCGGAGCTGGAATCCCTCGACGTAGGTAAGCCATTTGAAGCGGCGCTGGGTGATGAAATTCCGGCCATCGCCGACGTTTACCGCTTTTTTGCCGGTGCCTGCCGTACCATGAACGGTTCTGCGGCAGCAGAATATCTGCCGGGCTTTACCTCTATGATCCGTCGCGATCCTGTGGGTGTGGTGGCGTCTATTGCGCCGTGGAACTATCCGCTGATGATGGCGGCCTGGAAACTCGCTCCGGCACTGGCTGCGGGTAATACCGTGGTACTCAAGCCTTCCGAAATTACTCCACTGACCACACTGAAATTCGCGGAAATATTAAAAGATATTTTCCCGGCTGGTGTAGTGAATATTGTCTTCGGCACCGGTGGTGAAGTGGGCGCGCCGCTGACGTCTAACCCGAAAGTGCGCATGGTGTCGCTGACCGGTTCGATTCCGACGGGGCAGAAGATTGTTGCCAGTGGTGCAGAAAGCATGAAGCGCACACACATGGAACTGGGTGGTAAAGCGCCGGTTGTGGTATTCGACGATGCCAATATTGATGAAGTCGTTGATAGTATCCGCGCCTTTGGTTTTTATAACGCTGGTCAGGACTGTACCGCAGCCTGCCGTATTTATGCGCAGAAAGGTATTTACGATGAGCTGGTGGCAAAACTGAGTGATGCCGTTGCCAGCATTAAAATCGGCACCCAGAAAGAAGAGGGTGTGGAAATGGGACCGCTGGTCTCCAAAGCCCAGCAACAGAAAGTCGCAGCTATGGTTGACCGTGCCCGTGAGCAGGCGCATATCACCATCGCGGCCGGCGGTAACATTCCGGATATGCCGGGATTCTTTTATGAACCAACCCTGATTGTTGGTGCTAAACAGGATGACGAAATCGTACAGAAAGAAGTGT
This sequence comes from Oceanospirillaceae bacterium, assembly GCA_002706025.1. GTDB lineage: Bacteria > Pseudomonadota > Gammaproteobacteria > Pseudomonadales > Oceanobacteraceae > Venatoribacter. Next base: position 43,487 of record PAJK01000073.1, on the reverse strand, counting down.
TCGGACCTGTGGTGTCTGTGACCCTGTTTGAGACCGAAGAAGAAGGCCTTAAATGGGCCAACGATTCTGATTATGGCCTGGCATCCTCTGTATGGACAGCCGATACCGGACGCGCCATGCGTATGTCATCCCGTCTGCAGTATGGCTGCACCTGGGTCAATACGCACTTTATGCTCACCACTGAAATGCCTCATGGTGGTATGAAAATGTCTGGCTATGGCAAAGATATGTCCATGTATGGTCTGGAGGATTATACCGTCGTCCGTCATGTAATGATTAAACACTGAGGCGCGCAGTAAGATTACACGCCAAACAGATTCGTCATGTAATGATTAAACACTGAGGCGCGCAGTAAGATTACACGCTAAACAGATTCGTCATGTGATGATCAAGCATTGAGGTGCGCAGTAAGATTACACACCAAACGAGTCCGTCTGGCTCTGGCTGTGAATTAATCGCAGACAAAGCCAGAACAGCAACAGATCCATTCTTGCGTTAAACCGCAGTTTGCCAGCCCATTGGGCTGGCTTTTTTATGCCGCCATTTGCCCCACATCTGTAATTCCTTTAAAGTTCATAAACGATAACCTTATCAAGGATGAACTATGAAAAAACTGCTACTTATTCTGGCGACGATGGTGCTGACTTCATGTGCGACCAGCAGTGGCTTTAACCGGAATCAGTTGTGGGCTTCTTTAGATGAAAGCCCTCAGGTAGTTACCGACGCAGATATTCAGAAAGCTCTGGATGCGAAACCTCAGCTGCGCCCACCCTTCAGGCTGGCTGTATATACAGAGCTGAACTCCTGGCGGACCCATTGGGATGCAGCAGATAAAGCAGCATTTGCTTTACTTGCCGGACGTTTAAAGGCTGCTGGTATTGTCTCGGATGTCGTTTATCTGAACCCGACAATAGTAAGTGAGCATAAGCATGACAGCATACGTCTTGCTGCTGCCCGCACGGGAGCAGATGCCGTTATGATCGTCAACGGGACAGGAGCTGCAGACCGATACAATAATGCCTGGGGCGCCAGTTACTTTTTACTGATTACACCATTTTTTATTCCGGGGACTGTGGTCGATGGAATCTTTATGATGAGCGCATCCATGTGGGATGTAAGAAATGACTATCTGTATTTATCCGCCGAGGCAGAGGGGCAGGTATCTGAAACGGGTTCAGCATTTTTGCTCGACAGTAATACGGTGATTAACGAAGCGAAAACGAAAGCTGTTGAAGCTCTGGTTAAAGAAATTGAAAATCAGTTAAACCAGATGCAGTAAAGAAAAATACCGGGCAACGCCCGGTATTTTTTTAAATGCCAATACTTTTCGCAGGGCTATCAAAGCGCTATATAGGGCAGAACACTGATCGCTTCGGCGCTATTGTCGCCACTGTAATACGGAATGCAGCCATTAGTACGGAATAGCTTCTGTCATCCACACTTTACCGTTATAACCTGTCTTTGTTTACCAATTGGTAAGATTGATATGCTGGCTATCACTTCCGGAATAATAACTTCAGGAACAGTCAGCTGACCATCAGACAGCAGCAGGAATTCGCATGCTTAAAAAAGTGACCTGGGATATTGTGCCACAGCGCACTGCGCTGGTTATTGTTGATATGCAGAAAATCTTCTGTGAAGAGGACGGTGCTTTGTACGTTCCTTCCAGTCGCGGCATTATTCCGCAGATTAAAAAGCTGGCGGAGTTAATGCGCGCTAACACCATGCCGGTGGTTTATCTGCGTCATGTGGTACGCGGTGATGGTTCGGATACCGGTCGCTTCCGGGATCTGTACCCGGATGCCGATGCACAGTTTGCCCGCTCAAACCCGGCCATCGAGGTTATCGACGAGCTGCAGCCCCAGGCCGGTGATATCGTTGTGGATAAACTCTTTTACAGCGGCTTTCACAACACCGACCTGGATACCATCCTGCGCATGAAAGATATAGACACTGTGATTATTTGTGGCACAGTGACCAACGTTTGTTGTGAGACCACCATGCGCGACGGTGTACATCGTGAATACCGCATGATTGCGCTGAGCGATGCCAATGCCGCTATGCCTTACCCGGATATGGGGTTCGGTGCTGTGTCGGCTGAAGACGTGCAGCGCATTGCCCTGACGGCCATGGCCTATGAGTTTGGTGAAGTCACCACAACCGACAATCTGATGCAGCGTATTGCTGAGGCCGTTAAACAGTAAGCAGTCCCTGAATTGCCTCTGACTGGCTTGAGAAGAACGAACAGCTGTCCGTTTTCAGCGCTGATCTGTATTTATCTGGCACGTCCACACCGTAGTTGGTGTTCGTGCGTGTTTTTTCAGTGCGTTTATGACTGTTGCCGGAGTTCCTGCTCAGTACGTAATGAGCAGGAGTAATTAAGTGTTTGCCGGTATTCTGCTGTCTGTGATGGCGTCCTGTGTCTTTGGTGTGCTGTCTTACTACAGCGTGCTGTTACTGCCACTCAATGGCTTTGGCATTGTTGCCTGGCGCGTTGTGTTTACCACTGGCATGTTGTTGCTGGTGATGTCTCTTGGCCGTTTCTGGCCACTCTTTATTGCCCAGTTCCGCAGTCTTCTGCAGCAGAAGCATGGTTTGCTGATGGCCATTGGTGGAACCGCATTACTGTCGGTGCAGCTGGCATTGTTTGGCTGGGCGCCGATCAATGGTGAAGGCCAGGCGCTGGCCATGGGCTATTTTCTGTTGCCGTTAACTCTGGTGCTGACCGGGCGGGTGATCTACGGCGAGCGCTTAACGCCGATGCGCAGAGCTGCGGTGGCCTGCGCTTCTGTCGGTGTGCTTGCCGGGTTGGTGACTACCGGCGGTTTTTCGCTGGTGTCGCTGATCGTAATGCTCGGTTATCCGCCGTATTTCCTGTTGCGTAAACGCCTGCCGCTGAATGCGCTGAACGGCGTCTTCACGGAGAATCTGCTGCTGGTTCCAGTAGCTATTTTGATTCTTTTCTACCAGAGCTTTAACCCGGCCTTTTTTGCGCAACATCAGCAGGGAGCCTGGTTGCTGTTATGTGGACTGGGAATTGTCAGCGCCACGGCGTTGCTGTGTTACATGGGCGCCAGCCGCAAACTGCCGATGGTGCTGTTTGGTCTGCTGGGATATGTCGAGCCATTATTGCTGTTCGTGGTGGCGCTGCTGATCGGTGAAACCATGACGGTACAGCATCTGTGGACCTATATCCCCATCTGGCTGGCGGTACTGTGCCTGGTGGCAGAAGGTGTGCGTAAACTGCTGCGCCAGCAGCGCAGCGGCTGAGTTTTGCTGGAATGGAGGTCAGGCGTGAGCAGTTAACAGCGCCTGCATATCGTTTACCAGCAGTTCATTTACTTCATCACTGCTGAGTTCATCGAAGGAAATAAACTGGATAAAGCGTCCGTTCTGCAGCTGGAACAGGGCCTTGGCCAGGTGGTAAGCATCGGCTCCTGTGTTCACTTTGCCGCTGGACTGCAGTTTCTCGATAGGTGGCACCAATGCCATTGCGAGCTTGTGGTCGAGAGAAATATAACCCTTGCTGAAGCGTGATTCTGAATCACTGACAGATGACGCAATCACCTGACGCCACAGGCTTTTATCCAGGTGAGTCACGGCATGGCGGCGGATGACCCCGGCGAACAGCAGCAACAGGCTGGTCAGTGAATCCTGATCTGCGCTCAGGTCTTCATCAATTCTGCCTAGCAGCTCGCGGTCGCTTTCTGCTACCACGGCCATCAGTACGCCGGATTTGGTGCCGTAGTAGTTGTGCACAGTAACGCCTGAAAGGCCTGCTTCTTCGGCAATACCGTCGATGGTAGTGCCTTCGTAACCAGCTTCCATAAAGAGTTTGCGGGCGGCGGCAACAATGCTGCGCTTACGGTCTTCTTTTTGTTTCTCCCTCAGGCCTGCCAAGGCTGTTCTCCTGCGTCATCGGTTTCGTCGGATTGTCAGCCTACTCTATCCTAAACTTGTTCGAGATAAAAACTTTTACTTGAACTAAAGTTTTTGCCCGGGTTATGTTTATTACAGTGATTGAGCGACCAACATTGAGCTAGCAACTGAGCAGGGGAACGATGATGAGATTATTCAAGACCATGATGGCTGCCGCTGTATTGGCCGGCGGACTGTCTGCGGCAACGGCCAGCGCCAAAGAAACCGTGAACGTCGGTGTGTGCGTATCCTGGCCGGGTTATTCAATGATGAAACTGGCCAGCGAACAGAAACTGACCGGTGATTACGACCTGGAATTCACCATTTTTGAAGATCCTCTGGGCGGTCATTCTGCGCTGGCGGCCGGTCAGATCGATGTGTATGGCTGTACTGCAGACTACACGCCTTTGGTTGTCGACCGTGGCACCGATGTCGTGAACGTGGCGGACCTGAACCCATCCTATGGGGTTGACCATATTGTGATGGCTGCTGACACCAATCCTGAATCCATCAAGGGTAAGAAAGTTGCAGCGCCTCAGGCGTATATCGGCAACCTGCTGATGGGGTTATGGCTGGATGATAACGGCATTAAACCGGATGACGTTGAATGGGTGAACCTGAACGCAGATGAAGCCGTGGGACCAATGATTTCCGGCGATCTGGCGGCAGGTTACATGTATGAGCCATGGATCAGTAAAGTGCTGGAAGCTATGCCTGGTGCATCCAGTGTGGTGAATACCGAAGATGCAGACATGCTGAAAACCGGCATCTTTATGGATGCCCTGTACATGAACAAGAACTTCATTAAAAAAGACCGCAAGGCGGCATTGGCAGTGCTGAAAGCGCGTTGGGATGGCCTGGCTTACTGGCATGAAAATACTGAAGCTGCGAATAAGCAAATTGCCAAATTCCTGCAGTGGCCGGAAGAAGACATCGCCTATGTTGTGGGTACTAATGGTAAGTATTTGTCCGGCGGTATCTATCTGTTCGACTTTGATGAGTCTGCCCGTATGTGCGGCGTGCTCGACGGTGAACCTCCGTTCGGCATCGCCAATGGCGGTATGGCAGACGCACTGGCTCTGACCAATGACTGGTGGATCAAGTTGGGCGTGATGAAAAATAAAGTCGATGTCAGCAAAGGTATCGATTGTTCTCTGATGGGTGACCTGGTTAAGAGCGGTTACCGTCAGTCTCTGTCTGCCCGCTGAGCTCATTGCTCACGGCTGACAAACCCGGCGGAGCTGCCTGCTCCGCCAACACCGTAAACGGATGGTTTGTATGTCCGAAGTAACAAGTCAGAAGACAAAAGCGCCGTGTAAAAAGCGCTTTCTGGAAGTCCGTAAGCCAGTATCCCGCCGACAGAAAATTATTTCCGGCGTTGGTGTCTGGGCCGTATTTTTTGCTGTCTGGTATATATCTACCCACGCTGGCTGGGTAAATAAATTATTGGTTCCGGCACCGGATCAGGTGTTTGGCTGTTTGTATGAGCTGATCGCAGAGCGTGGTTTTATTACCGATATTGGTATATCCATTGCCCGTGTGATTGGTGCCTTCCTGATGGCCTGCGTGGTGGCAGTACCTCTGGGTATTCTTATGGGTACTTTTCCGGCCATCGAAGCTGTATTTGCTCCCTTTGTATCGGCATGGCGCTACCTGCCTGCGCCGTCGTTTATTCCGATTCTGCTGATGTGGTTTGGTACCGGGGAAGCTCCGAAACTGGCACTGCTGTTTATTGGTGTCATTTTCTTCCTGATTACTCTGGTAATGGACGCCACTAAAAACGTCCGCGCCGAATTGATTGAAACCGCTCTGACGTTAGGTGCTAACCGTCGCATCACTCTGTTTAATGTGGTGTTGCCAGCCGTACTGCCTGACGTAATGGTGGCCATGCGCCAGATGCTGGCGATGGCCTGGACTTATCTGGTGATTGCCGAGATCGTCGCGTCCACGACAGGTATTGGTGCCATGATGATGCGTGCCCGCCGCTTCCTGAATACGGATGAAATTCTGGCCGGTATTTTAGTGATCGGGGCACTTGGTCTGCTGTTTGATCTGTTGTTTGCACAGCTTCACCGCTGGCTGTTTCCTTACCTGCGGGAGAAGCGCTGATGTCTGATGCGTTATTAACACTGACGGATGTCAGTAAAGAATTTGAACTGGCTGGCGGCAATACTATTCGTGCTGTCGACCGGGTATCCCTGACCGTTGAAAATAATTCAGTGTGTGTGTTTCTCGGACCATCTGGCTGCGGTAAATCCACTATTCTGCGTATGATCGCCGGGCTGGAAGAGCCAACCTCCGGTGACATTATGCTGAAGCAGAATCTGGTGTTTGGTCCGGCGCGGGAGCGCGGCATGGTGTTTCAGGCTTACACCTCGTTTGATTGGCTGAGTGTGCGTAAAAACGTTGAGTTCGGTATGAAAATCAACGGGGTCGGTGCCCGTGAACGCAAAGAAAAAGCGGAGCATTTTATTAAGCTGGTGGGGCTGGAAAAATTCATTGATGCCTACCCAACGCAGTTGTCCGGAGGTATGCGTCAGCGCGTGGCCATCGCCCGCACTTTGGCCAACGGCCCTGAATTATTACTGATGGATGAGCCGTTTGGCGCGCTGGATGCTGAAACCCGCTGGCACATGCAGGAGCTGATGATTCAGATTGCCAATGAGGAAGACACCAGCATGGTGATCGTCACCCATGATCTGGAAGAAGCTATTTTCCTGGCCGATAAGATTATCTTTCTGTCGGCTCATCCGGGCCGCATAAAAGAAGTCATTATTCCGGAATTTAAAGCCGGGAAGCGGATTGCGGATAAAGAACATATTGTACAGCTGCCAGGTTACGCCGAGCTGGAACACAAACTGATGCGCCTGATGCGCGAAGAAGGTGAACGGGAATGAGCAAAAGTACAATGCGCACTGTCGTGATGTCGGAAATGACCTGGCCTGAATACGAACAGGCACTGAAAAACGATCCTGTCGTATTTATTCCCACCGGAGCCGTTGAACAGCATGGCCCGCATCTGCCGATGGGNGTGGACTACATGCTGCCNATGGCGATTGCCAAAGATGTGGCTGAAAACGTCGGTGGTATTGTCGCCGCGCCTGTGACNTACGGNTATAAATCCATGCCTCGTTCTGGTGGTGGACCATTTTTTCCAGGCAGCACNGGGGTGGANGGTCATACGCTTAGTATGGTGGTNCGCGANATCATCCGTGAGCTGGTACGTCATGGNGTACGNCGTATTTGTGTGCTGGACGGTAATTACGAAAACCTTTGGTTTCTCAATGAAGGCATNGATCTGGCCATGCGTGAAGTTGGNGACAAAGGTGTACGTGTAATGTGTCTNCAGCACTGGGAATTTCTTACCGAAGAAACTCTGAACAGAATTTTTCCGGATGGGTATCCTGGNATTGAACTGGAACATGCNGCCGTGCTGGAAACGTCACTGATGCAGCATTACTACCCGGATACNGTGCTCAACGATTTACTGCCGGATAATAAACCGGCCGGTGCGCCTTGTTATGATGTTTGGCCGGCACGTCGGGAATGGGTTCCGGCAGAAGGTTCGCTGGTATCTGCAGCAGCTGCTACGGCAGAGAAGGGCGCNATTATGGCGNAGCAGTATCTGCAGGATATGAGTGCCGCCATTACCAAAGAATTTTACGGCAGTGACAGCTGAGGTCATGGANATGACGATTGCGTTTAACTTTACTGGCAAAAAAGTACTGGTCACCGGTGCCAGCAGCGGTATAGGGCTGGGTATCGCCAAAGCCTTTGCGGNTGCCGGTGCGGAGTTATTTATTCTGGCAGAAAACGCACAGATATTTGACGTTGCGAAGGAACTGCCTGGTAATGTGACTGCTCTGCAATGTGATATTTCCGATCGCGCAGCGGTAACAGAAGTNCTGTCGGTTATTACNGAACTGGATGTNCTGGTCAATAATGCTGGTCTGGAGCGGCCTACACCGCTTAACGGACCAANACCTCAGANTGACGATACCTTCGATAAAATTCTTTCAGTGAATATTTCCGGTACCAGTCATGTTACCCGNACGCTACTGAATGCCCTGAATGATGGCNGTAAAGTGATTCTGACATCGTCCATCTGGGGAAANACATCGGTCGCAGAATTTTCTGCTTACGCCGCCAGCAAGCACGCCATGATNGGCCTGACCCGNACCTGGGCGCAGGANCTCGGACCACGCAATATCTGTGTGAATGCGGTATGTCCGGGCTGGATTAAAACCGAATCGGCCATGGCATCCTTAAAAAATATGTCAGAAACCAGTGGGCGCAGCGAAGCAGATATTGAAGCAGAAATCAGTGCAACTCAGGCGATTACTGGTCTGATGCTCCCGGATGATATTGCCGGNNTGTATTTATTCCTCGCCAGTTCAGCNGCCAATAANATTACCGGGCAGGCAATCAATATCGACCGTGGTGAGGTTATGGCATGAGCGGACATCCTGANAAACCCCTGAAGGGAAAAGTCGCGCTGGTGACCGGTGCGTCCAAAGGTATCGGTCGTGCNATGGCGCTGGCNCTGGCCGAACAGGGCGCCAAANTTGCTATCTGCCATCATGCGGATGCAGCAAATGCANCAGCAACGCTGGANTTACTGCAGCAGAAAACGCAGGCACTGGCTGCCGATATTGATGTNTCGGTGGAATTTCAGGTCAGTGTTTTNTTNGATCAGGTAGAAGCCGTATTAGGAACGCCGGACATTATCATCAGTAATGCCGGCATNATTCATGAAGCACCACTGATTGAAACCCGNGTNGAAGACTTTGATCGTGTTGTTGGCGTGAATCTGCGTGGNTGTTTTCTGGTTAACCGCGAGGCNGTGCGGCGTTTAAAAAGACAGAATATTCATCAGGGACGGATTATNAATNTCGCCTCTGACCTCGGCTATCTNGGGCGTGAGGACATGGTGTCTTACTGCGCCTCGAAAGGCGGCGTGATGAGTCTGACCCGCACGCTGGCGCGCGAGCTGGCACCAGGNATATTGGTAAATGCGATTGCTCCGGGGCCGATTGATACCGATATGACCAGNATTGAACATATGAGCGAAGACGCGCTGGCCAAGGATTTAAATTCACCACTGGCGCGCTTTGGCAGTGTGGATGATATNGCTGCCATGGCGGTTTTTCTTGCNGGNCCTCAGGCCGGGTTTATTACCGGTCAGTGTTTTGGTGTTAACGGCGGCAGCGTAATGCCCTGAATTCTGATTTTCGATTTATCGGCGTTGTGACTGCAGCGCNTTCTGATACGNCGGGCAGGTCCTCTGCCGGGCACTCTGTTTCGCGGAGAAGCAAGATGAGTAAAGATCCAAAAATCCAGCCGCGTTATACCGGCATTCCAACTTTTATGCGTACACCGTTTACCACTGATCTCAGTGAGATTGATATTGCTTTGATTGGTGTACCGTTTGATGGCGGNGTGACTAANCGTACCGGTACCCGACACGGGCCGCGTGAAGTACGAAACCAGTCNAGCCTGATGCGTACCATTAATCAGGCAACCGGTATTGCNCCGTTCGATATTGCCCGCGTCGGGGATATTGGTGATGCCTTCCCGGAAAACCCGTTTGAGTTAATCGGTGCGCACAAATCCATTGAGGCTTTCTTTGAGCCGGTAAAAGCTGCAGGTGTACTNCCGCTGTCTGCCGGTGGCGATCACTCCATTACCTTGCCGATTCTGCGTGCGATGGNGAAAGATGNCCCGGTGGCGCTGGTACANTTTGATGCCCACTGCGACACNGGAGACGATTACCTGGGCTCCAAATTTCATCATGGCTCACCGTTTAAAATTGCCGCCGAAGAAGGTTTGATTGATCCAAAGAAAACCATTCAGATCGGCATTCGTGGCGGTATTACTGATCGTGATCAGTGGAAGTTCAGCTATGANAGCGGCATGCGTGTGATCCATATCGAAGAGTTCTATGAGATGGGNGTCGACGCAGTGATCGAAGAAATTCATAAAGTAGTTGGCGACAGCCCGGTTTATGTGACCTTTGATGTCGATGGTCTGGACCCNGTTTATGCTCCGGGTACCGGTACNCCTGAGGTTGGCGGCTTTACCAGTTTTGAAGCGCAGAAAATGCTGCGCTCTCTGGTCGATCTGAACATCATTGGTGGGGATGTGGTGGAAGTATCACCACCGTTTGANCCAAGTGGTGTCACTGCTCTGGTGGGAGCAACCATGATGTTTGAGATTTTGTGTGTGATGAGCGAATCACTGCGTCGTCGCAAACAGGGATAATTCCCCTGAGCCAGCTGTTGTGTGATTTTCGTTCTGTATCAGCAAAACGCCAGCGGCTGGNTTTCCCATTCTTCGCTGTCCCTGACCTTTCCCGACAGGGACNTCAGACAGTGCGGACAATCCGGTCAAACGCCTGCAGGGATTCTGGGAATCCTTTAATATTCCTGNAGTGAATTTTTTATTTCTGACGCGAATATCCATCTGACTTATGGGTCTATTCGNCTCTGTTTCCGGAGTTGCCGCTATGTTCGCCGGCGTTATCCTGGCGGTGTCCGCCTGCATGTTGTTTGGTCTTCTCAGTTATTACAGCACTCTGCTGCCNCCCATGGATGCNTATGCNATCTGGAGCTGGCGGGTGCTGGCCACTGTGCTGGTGGTGGCNGTGGCCATNACCATTCAGCGCAGNTGGGGACTGTTTNTGCAGGAATGCAAAGCCCTGATTAAAGTGCCGGCACATCTGGCAGCGGCTGTATTTGCCGGNTTGATGATGGGNTTTCAGCTCGGGCTGTTTGGCTGGGCACCGTTGCATGGTGTCAGTCAGGATGTGGCCATGGGNTATTTTCTGATGCCGCTGGTGATGGTGCTGGCCGGACGTTTTCTGTTTAANGAAAAGCTCAGTACCGTGCGTACCTTAGCCGTTGTCTGTGCTGNGCTTGGTGTCAGTGCCGAGCTGATCCGCAGNGGTGGATTCTCNTGGGTATCGNTGGTNATTATGATCGGCATGCCGCTGTATTTTATCGTTAAAGATAAGCTGGCGACGTCGCCATTATCGATGCTGATGGTTGAGCAGATTGTGGTGTTCCCCATCGCTATGGCTATTCTGATTTCTCAGAACTGGACGCCGGANTANTTTGCGCTGGAAGGCGGCAAAGCCTGGCTGATGATTCTGGGGCTGGGTCTGATCAGTGGCTGTTCGTTACTGTTTTATATCGCTGCCAGTAAAAAGCTGCCTTATGCCTTATTCGGCATGCTGGGTTANGTCGAGCCGCTGCTGATTTTTGTGGTATCGCTGGTGCTGGGTGAAGCNTTCACNGTNCAGGATCTGTGGACCTATATTCCGATCTGGCTNGCGATCATTTTTCTGGTGTTTGATGGCTGGCTGCATCTGCGCAGGGGCNGNCAGGATGCTCTTGCGGCAGAACCGGGCTNAGCATTTACCAGCAGNGNCNTCACGGCATAAAGCCTGACGTCATGGTATCGCAAAGTGGCAATAAAACAGCGCTGCGGCTAATTTTCAGGCTTTGCAGAGATTGTCCTGATAAAGCNATTTAAGGCTTATAACTCACGGTTTTTGCCGGTTTTNCCTCCTGTTTAACCCCGCCTGATACGATAAACTCAGGCCTGTTAATTTATTTCAGCAGGCTTTTGTTATGGCAACCCAACTCTTTATTAACGGCCAGTTCGTTTCTCCGCTGCAGGGTAAAACCCTGGATGTCATTGATCCGGCCACAGAGCAGGTTTTTGAGCAGATTGCGGCAGCGACAGCGGAAGATGTTGACCTGGCCGTCAANGCTGCCCGTACCTCGTTTGATGCCGGAGTATGGCGTAATAAAACGGCCGCAGAGCGCGGNGTGGTNCTGCGTAAAATAGAACAGCTGATTAACGACAGNCTGGATGACATTGCTGCGCTGGAAGTNAAGGATAATGGTAAACCTTTCCCGGAAGCTCAGTGGGATGTCGCTGACGCGGCCTTCTGTTTTGGTTACTACGCNGAGCTGGCGGAACAGATGGAAGCCAGNCCGGAAGAATTCATTGATGTTGGTGATGANCGNTTNACCTCGAAAGTGGTGAAAGATCCGCTCGGTGTGGTCGGCGCCATTGTGCCGTGGAATTTCCCGNTNTTAATGGCGGTGTGGAAAGTNGCACCGGCGCTGGCCGCCGGCTGCAGTATTGTGCTTAAGCCGTCTGAACTCTGTTCNCTGTCCTGCGTTGAGCTGGCGAAGATTATTCAGCAGGCCGGNGTGCCGGANGGTGTATTTAACCTGATCACCGGANTGGGCACAGAAGCGGGCGCTCCGATTTCTGANCACCCTATGGTGGATAAGCTGGCCTTTACCGGTTCTGTNCCGACNGGTGCGCGCATTATGGCGGCCGCGGCGCAGGATGTNCGCACNGTCAGTCTGGANCTGGGCGGTAAATCGCCATTTATTATCTTCGANGACTGCGATATTGAAAAAGCAGTTGAGTGGATTATGTTCGGTATTTTCTGGAATCAGGGNCAGGTGTGTTCAGCAACATCACGNGTNCTGGTACATGAAGAAATCTTTGAATCCCTGATGGTGCGCCTGTGCATTGAAGCGGAAAAAATCACCATAGGCCCGGGCATGGAAGAGGGCGTGTTGCTTGGTCCGCTGGTGTCGGAAGGGCAGTACAAAAAAGTCTGCGGGTTTATTGAAGACGCCAAANCCTCAGGTATTGAACCTGTGTTTGGNGGTGAGCGCCCGCAGGGGCTGGATAGCGGTTACTATCTGCAGCCAACCATTTTTGCCGATGTNCCAACGGATTCCCGCGTCTGGCGNGAAGAGATTTTTGGCCCGGTGGTATGTGTGAATAAATTCTCNANTGAAGAAGAAGCTCTGCGTCTGGCGAATGACAGCGANTTTGGTCTCGGCGGNGCGGTGATGTCTGATGACCTTGANCGCTGTGACCGNGTGGCCAAAGGTCTGCGCTCNGGCATTATCTGGGTAAACTGCTCACAGCCNACNTTTACTCAGGCACCNTGGGGNGGCTATAAAAAATCCGGTATNGGTCGTGAGTTAGGNCGTTGGGGNATCGAAAACTATTTCGANACCAAGCAGATTACCGCNTTCAGCAAAGACGAAAAATGGGGCTGGTATATTAAATANTGCCTGTGGCGTTATGGCCGGCCGGTACAGATCAGGCATCCTTTATCAGGATGCCTTTCTTTTGCGTTCCAGCCGGTAATTAAATTTTTAGCATCAGCTGATAAGCAGCACAGTCCCCTGCAACACCAGCCAGCCAAAAANCCCGGCCAATACGTCGTCNATCATAATGCCNAAGCCGCCGTGTACTTTGGCNTCGAGCCATTTAATCGGCCAGGGTTTGAGGATGTCGAAGAAGCGGAANAGNACNAAGCCGTACAGTAACCAGCNGAGATCCGCCAGCAAGCCGCCGCCCATGGGCAGCCACANCAGGGTNATCCACACGCCGATCCATTCATCCCAGACGATACCGCCGTGGTCGTGNACACCGAGATCACGTGAGGTGATTTCACACAGTACAACGCCAAGGGCGAAGCCGGCGATAAGGATGCCGAGGTAGGGAAGGGTCGGTACGCCCTGCAATAAAAACCACCAGAANGGCAGNGCGGCGATGGTGCCGAAGGTACCCGGTGCTTTGCGNGCGGTGCCGGAGCCCAGACCAAAGGCCAGCAGGTGAACCGGGTTTTTCAGATTGAGGTTTTGCAGGTCNGGGCGTTTGTTTGTCGGGGAGTGTTCAGAAGTCACAGGGCAGGTCCGCAGCAGATTATGCTGCGGATGATAGCAGCCTGCCGGGATCAATTTCCATGACGGTGACTTTGCCGTCGCCGCTGCGGATATCCTTCAGCCAGCGTTTGGCAAAATCCGGCAGGTAGTCGGTCTGTTTATCTTCCTGCTCGCCTTTGCATTCGAATACTTCGCCGACGTCGTCGACTTTCAGGCCGATGACCTGATTNTCTTTCACCTGCANCATGATGACGGTTGGCCGCACGGTCATGCCGATAACTTCCCGCGCTTCATTAAACAGGCTGAGCAGTTTTGTCAGGGTCGAGCCTTCGTGNTCTGTCAGTATCTCCAGCGCTTCGTCGTGCTTACCCTGCTCNGACATTTCCAGCAGCTCACTGGCAAGAGCGTGCAGACGGCGGTGCGGTTCATCGAAACGGCTCATGATATGGCCGAGCTGAGGGTCGTCGGTGTGGAATGTTTTGTACCACTGGCCGAAAGCGCACAGGTCCGGATTGCGTTGCTTCTCAAAGGGTACGTCTTTTTCCAGTGAGTTACGCAGCGCGGCGATCCAGTCACGGTGATCCTGTTCGCGGTCTTTCATTAACTGAATCAGATCGCGGCTGCGGGTGCGCTCTGATGGCTGATTGAGCAGACGCGCCAGCGACAGAATGGCACAGGCCTGGCCATCGTAATCGACCATATCGTACTGGCGGCTGTTGCCGGTGGAGACGTTGGTAGGCGTCAGCGCCGTTTCGGCGGCAATAAAGCGTACGCATTCAATGGGCACGGCGAAGTACTGTTTATGATGGCGGAAACTCAGGTATTCCATAGCAGCTCAATCCGGTTTGCAGATGTGATGTCAGTATAGATGAGCTGAGCGACTGCGCCGGAAAACGCGCAGGAAAAGTGCCGGGTAAGGCGTGATGGCCGCGAGTTTACAGGCAGTCCAGCGGGTCTATATCCAGATTCCAGCGCACTTTGCGCAGCGTCTTTTCGTTTTCCAGATAGCGCGTGATGACATAGGCCAGGCGGTGCAGCGCACGCCGTTCCCCGGCGTAGAATTGCAGCTGGAAGCGGAAGCGGCCATTGCGCCGTTCCATAATCGCCGGGAAGGGCCCGAGCAGATTGACCGGCGATACTTTTTGTCCGGCGTGTTGGCTCTGCAGCCACTGCTGAGCATAGGCGCGGGCATTCTGTAACAGCTGCTGCGCCAGATGGCGTTCTTCGCATTCGGCGCGTAACAGCGCCATATGGCTGAAAGGGGGCAGCTGTTGCTGCTGGCGTTCCTGAAGCAATGACAGCGCCAGTGCATGGTAACCACTGTCGAGCAGCAGGTTGAGCTGTGGATGATCGGCATACAGGGTCTGAATCCAGACTTCGCCCGGGGCTTCTGCCCGCCCGGCGCGGCCAGCCACCTGACAGATCAGCTGGGCGCTGTGTTCCATGCCACGGAAATCGGAGCTGAACAGCCCGGCGTCAGCATCAAGAATCACCACCATGGTCACATCCGGAAAATGATGCCCTTTGGCCAGCATCTGTGTGCCGACAAGTATGCAGGGGCCGCCGTCGTGAATATCGTCGTAGAGTTCGTCAAAGGCGGCTTTGGTGCGCACGGTATCGCGGTCGACACGGCGCACCGGGAAATCCGGAAACAGGCTCTGCAGTTCGTCCTGAATTTTCTCTGTGCCCTGACCTATGCCTTCTACCTGCTCACTGCCGCAGCTTGGGCAGATAGCCGGAATACCCTGCTGGAAGTCACAGTGATGGCAGTGCAGATGAGGGGGATAGTGATGCAGCGTCAGGCGTGAATCACAGTGGCGGCACTCGGCCATCCAGCCGCAGTCGCGACAGGCCAGCAGTGGGGCGAAGCCACGGCGGTTAATAAACACCAGTACCTGCTTGTGGTTGTGCAGGTGCTCATACATTTTGTTCAGCACCGGCTGGGCAAAACCTGCGGTGAGTGGCTGGTGCAGAATGCTGTGCAGTTTCATGCCCGGCGCTCTGGCGTTACCGGCGCGTTGCGTCAGCTTCACATGCAGATATTTACCCGACAGGGCATTGTTCAGGGTTTCCAGTGATGGCGTGGCGGAGCCCAGCACCACAGGCACTCCAGCGCGCTGGGCCCGCACCAGAGCAAAATCCCGGGCGGAATAGCGCAGACCATCCTGCTGTTTAAATGAGCCGTCGTGTTCTTCATCGAGAATAATCAGACCCAGATCCGGCATGGGTGTAAACGCGGCGGAGCGGGTGCCGATCAGAATACGTGCGCCGCCCTCGCGGCACTGGCGCCAGCCCTGCAGGCGTTCTCGATCATTGAGGCCGGAATGCAGCAGCGCGACAGGCACATCAAAGCGCGCCTGAAAGCGTCGTACCGTCTGCGGTGTCAGGCCGATTTCCGGTACCAGCACCAGTGCCTGTTTGCCCTGTTCCAGTACGCTTTCTATAAGACGCAGATACACTTCGGTTTTGCCCGAGCCGGTGACGCCTTCCAGCAGCACCGGGCAGAACTGATTCGCTTTGGCGGCAATGGCTTTCAGCGCATCCTGCTGCTGGGCATTTAAGGTGTGGGATTCCTGCAGTTCGGTGACAACCGTGGGGAGAGGCAGCTTCTGTTGTTCGCGGATCAGTCCGGCATCAGCCAGTGAGCGCAGCTGCGCCAGGGTAAAACCCAGGCCGGTCAGCTCGCTGTGTGGCCATTCGTCCTGTTCTTCATCAAACAGTCGCCACAGCGCCTGTTGTTTGCTGCCGCGTAGTTTTGGCTCCGGGTGATAGTCATTTTTTATCCACACCCGCTCATCGGCTTCGGCCAGATCACAGCCGCGGCGCAACATGGTGGGAATCATATGCTCCAGCACTTCACCCATGCTGTGGTGATAGTAGTCGGCCAGCCAGCGGCACAGCGACAGACTCTCTTCGTTGATCAGAGGTTCGTCGTCCAGGCGCTCTAATAAGGGTTTCAGCTTGTTGTGCGGAACTTCTGTCTCGGAGCGGCACTCCAAGACGATGCCAGTGAGCAGCTGACGGCCAAATTCGACGCGTACACGTTGGCCGGGGCGGTAATGTTCACGGGTCTCGCCGTCCAGCGGCAGATAGTCAAATGTGCGGCGCAGAGGCAATGGAAGGGCTATGTCGACGACAAAAAAAGGCATTAAAAAAGCTTGCTGCTGGGGTCGGCTCTGGTATTATGCGCGTCCTTATTGCCTATGCAAGAGCGATTTTTCGTGGAGCAGGGCGTTTTTAACCCGGTAGCGCGGTACCTGAGGAGGTTCCCCAGGCAGCGGCGCGAAGACTGAGAGGTGTCCAATGAAAGAAGGTATTCACCCAGAATATGCTGAGCTGGTAGCAACCTGTTCCTGCGGCAACGTAATCAACACTAAATCCACTAAGCCAGGCACTATGTACCTGGACGTGTGCTCCGCTTGCCACCCGTTCTACACTGGTAAGCAGAAAGTTGTTGATACCGGTGGTCGTATCGATCGCTTCAACAAGCGTTTCGGCAGCTTCAAGAAGTAAGCTCAGCCCGAATGCTGAAAAACCCGCCAAGAGCGCAATGCTGTTCACTTAAGCGGAGCAGCATTGCGATTCACCGGATAACGGGTTTTGCTTATCTTCACCATTCGAGGCCTGCCCGGCCTCGGGTTCTTTCTGTCCAGAAATAAATTGCATATCCCTGATCGCAGATTTTTCAGGCGATTGCCCGTTTTTGACTCGGGCTTCGCCCCCGCCATAACGACTAAATTCGCCGCTATGTATTCAAACGCCATCTTAAAACGGACATCTTTCGCTCGTTGACCGTGGCTGGCCGCAGCATGACTGGCTTCCCGGCGGATCAGGTTGTAAGCCAGAAAAATCCCCCATAATTCCTGATACACCAGCGCTACTGTTTTGCTTCTCAGTGTCACCGCATTACTCAGCATCGATGATTTGATATCCCTGAACCCAAGCTCAATTTCCCAGCGCTGATGGTACAGCCCGGCAATGCTTTCAGCGCTGTAGCCGCTTGCAGGAAGTGATGTCAGAACCGTCTTTGTTTTACCGGCAACGTCGTATGTCACGGCCCGGACCTGCCAGTATTCAGGCAATGAGGGATTCTTTTTCCGCGCCTGAGGCGACACTTTCATTTGCCACAATTCATCGCCATCACCGTAATGTTCAACGACGTCATAAACCAGGTTAGTGCGTGCCGGAATCAGCCAATGCCGGTCACATCCCTTATCCATGAGGCTATGCATCAGATTGGCACTCCAGAATCCTTTATCAAACAGCGTGATACTGTGATCCGGTATTTTAGCAAGCATGGTCTCTGCTAATGGGATCTCTCCGCGCCGGTAGGGGCTGACCTGAGCATCCATCACAACATGCGAATGGGTGTTCATCAGAGCGACACAGCGCAGCATGGGGTATGGTGTCTGTCGTTGGGTCGAGGTATTACCGGAACCGAAGTGCTCACGTAAATCAGGTGTATCCGGTGTTCTGAACAGCACGCCATCGACGGCAAAAACCTGCAGCCCTTGCCAGTCATCACCCTCAAAACGCTCATTTGCCCAATGTTCCCCCGTCCGTTGAAACAGCCACTGCAAGGGGTCGGCACCTAAGCGCTGACGCGCGGCGGAGATGCCACTTTTAGCGATCAGGCTTTCAGACGCGAGACCTTCTGAGCAGATATTGAGTCGACGAGCGACTTCCTGAATCGGTTCATTGCGGAACAAGGCCATGCCCAGCACAAGCCAGAGGACCTGATCTTCCGGTAGTCGTCGTCTTCGGATGGAGGCTTTCGCAGAGAGCGTTAAAGCGGATTCAATCCACTCAACCGGGATGTTTTGTGTAAAGGTAGAATGATCGGAAAAGGAATGGAGCTCTTCGATACTGAGCAGTAGCTGTTGAATAGACACAAAAAAATCCGGACAAGAGAACTTGTCCGGATTTTCAGTTGCTGTCCACCAAGCTTCAAGTCTTAAGTGAACAGCATTGCGCATTACGGGGCTTTTTTGTGGCGCATGTGATCAGAATTTATATTCCAGACCAACACCGTAGTACTGAGCGTTCACGCTTTCATCGTCGCTTTCTTCACTGGTCGCATAAACAAAGGTCTTGGCGACTTTTGTCAGTTTGTAATCCGCTCCCAGGCTGTAAGTAACGCCACCCTCTTCTTTGATATCGGATGCACCGTACTGAGCTTTCAGAGACACCTTACTGGCGACTTTTACTTTTGCCGAGGCCATCCAGCCGTCTTTGCTGTCAACGCCGTCATCCTGTGTTTCCCACAGTGCACCAAGCTGTACCAGGCCAATACTGTACTGACCTGCCACACGCTGTGCTTCGGTGCCTTCGTCCGAGACATCAGTGTCATACGCATAAGCCAGATAAATATCGCCACGCTGATAAGCCAGAGAGGCCGACAGACCGTTGTTGATTTCTTCATCTTCTGAGTTGATATGGTCAACCGTTGCGGTCAGGCCAGCAAACTCAGGCGAGGTGTATTGCACACTGTTTTTGGCACGGTTTTCACTGTCGCTGATAATATGCTTAATATCACCCTGCAGATCGTTAAACAGGTCGACTTTTTTCTGTGCCTTTTTGAACGGGGTATCAAAAATACCGGCCTGCAGAGTACCGTAAGCGCTTTTAATACCTATGTAGGTATTACGCTGTGCGAAGGTACGGTCTGAGTCTTTATCACCGTCATCCGGATACATTTCAAACTCAGCCTGATAAATACCGGTAAGCCCGGCATCCAGATCAATCGTGCCTTTCACACCCAGACGCGAGGCATTGGAATTCAGCTGGGCAAGATTACCCGCGTCTTTCTGCTGCACAAATTCCTGAGCGACATTGATCTTGCCGTAGAACTCAGGTTTTTCTATTTCAATGGTTTCCGCATTCACAGCCAGCGGGGCTGCAACAGCAAGGGACAGAGCAAGTTTTTTCATTGTTACGTTCCAGTTCAGTGTTCACTCAGTGACCTGTGAGCGGCAAGGGTTGCTGCAGCACCGGCTTTCAATCATGACGATAATATTTCAGTTAGATTACAGCTTTGTTACAACAAAGCCTTTTATTTCATTTTCATGACATATTTCTGAAAGTTTTCTGACATGAACATAGCTGAAGCGGACGAAGCTGCCAGTTACCGGGCACCAGTTCTGACAGCAGACACAAAAAAGCCCGCCAGGATTTCTCCGGGCGGGCCGTGAATCAGCCAAAAAGTGCTGACGTTTATTCTTTCGTGGCAGCTTTTTCTTCGATCTCTGTGAGCGAGCTGTGACGGACATCGGTGCCGCTGACCAGATAAATCACCTGCTCTGAGATATTCCGTGCATGGTCACCGATGCGTTCGATGGCACGCAGAATCCACAGAATATTGATCGCCTGACCAATGGAACGCGGATCTTCCATCATATAGGTGATCAGTTCACGTAATGCGGACGCATACTGCTGGTCAACGCGTTTATCGGTGCGTACCACTTCCACCGCGCCGTCCACATCATGGCGGGCAAAAGCGTCCAGCGCACCTGAGATCATTTTCACCACTTCTGCGCCCATATAACGCATGGCCTGCTGACACAGGTTGTTACTGGCGTTGTCCGATACTTCGAGCGTGTGAATCGCGATCTTGCTGGCTTCATCACCGATGCGCTCAAGGTCACGCACCACACGGGAAACTGCCAGAACCATACGCAGGTCAGAAGCCGCTGGCTGACGACGCACCAGAATCTGGGTACATTCGTGGTCGATAGCAACTTCCATCTGATCGACTTCGTCTTCGCGACGGATGACGTCATCGGCGATGCGGGTATCGCCATTGCAGATCGCTTCCACCGCGTTGGCAACCTGGCGCTCGACCAGACCACCCATGCCCATCATATGGTTACGGATGGCTTCCAGATCAGCGTTGAACTGACCGGAAATGTGTTGGTTAAAATTCATATCCATGCTGACGTCCCCTTAACCGAATCGGCCGGTAATATAGGCTTCTGTTAATGCGTGTTCTGGTGTCGTGAATACCTGATCCGTCGGATTCACTTCGATCAGCTGACCGAGGTGGAAATACGCCGTACGCTGGGAGACACGGGCAGCCTGCTGCATTGAGTGAGTCACGATGGCAATGGTGTAGTTTTCACGCAGCTCATCGATGAGTTCTTCAATTTTAGCAGTTGCAATCGGATCCAGCGCGGAACATGGCTCATCCATCAGAATCACTTCCGGATCAACCGCAATGGTACGGGCGATACACAGACGCTGCTGCTGACCACCGGACAGACCAGTACCCGGTGCGTGCAGACGATCTTTTACTTCGCTCCACAGGCCGGCGCGCTGCAGACTTTTTTCTACGATCTCGTCCAGCTCAACGCGGGTATGCGCCAGACCGTGAATACGTGGACCGTAAGCAATGTTGTCGTAAATGGATTTCGGGAACGGGTTTGGCTTCTGGAACACCATACCGACACGGGCGCGCAATGGCACGACATCCATTTTACTGTCGTAGATATTTTCATTGTCCAGCTCGATAGCGCCGCCAACACGACAGATATCGATGGTGTCATTCATGCGGTTCAGACAACGCAGGAAAGTCGACTTACCACAACCGGATGGGCCGATCAGGGCAATCACTTCGTTCGCACCAATGTCCAGGCTGACGTCAAAAATCGCCTGTTTTTCACCATAAAATACATCCACATTGCGCGCCGTCAGCTTCGGTTTATCACTTAACGGAACGCCGTGTGTTTCGTGGTTCTCAATAATACTCATAAATCAGTTATCCAGATCTTAAATTCGTTTAATGATTACCAACGGCGCTCAAGACGTCGGCGCAGCATAACAGCGGCAGTATTCATCACAATCAGGAAGCCCAGCAGAACAATAATGGCGCCGGATGTACGTTCCGTGAAGGCCCGTTCCGGGCTGTCTGACCAAAGGAAAATCTGCACCGGCAGAACCGTTGACGGATCATTCACAAACCCAGGTACGTCGACCACAAACGCCACCATACCAATCATCAGCAGCGGCGCCGTTTCACCCAGAGCCTGTGCCATACCAATGATGGTACCGGTCAGCATACCCGGCAGTGCCAGCGGCAGTACATGGTGAAAGACCACCTGCATCTTGGAAGCACCCAGGCCATACGCTGCTTCGCGGATGGATGGCGGCACAGCTTTAATAGCAGCACGGCCGGAAATAATAATGGTCGGCAGCGTCATCAGCGTCAGAACCAGACCACCCACCAGCGGGGTGGAACGCGCCACACCAAAGATGTTGATGAAAATAGCCAGACCGAGCAGACCAAAGGTGATCGACGGTACCGCCGCGAGGTTGTTGATGTTGATTTCAACAAACTCGGTAATTTTATTTTTCGGCGCAAACTCTTCCAGGTAAATCGCCGCCGCCACACCAATCGGGAATGACAGCAGGAAGGTAACCATCAGCGTCAGCAGAGTGCCTTTAATAGCACCGTGAATACCAGCCATCTCAGGTTCACGCGAATCACCGTTGGTGAAGAAGCGGGTATTGAACTTGGTATGCAATGCACCGCTGTCCACCCAGCCATTCAGCCACTTAAGCTGCACGTCCGACAGACGGGAATGCTCGCCTTCCAGTTCACGATCATGCTTGAACCACTGGTCGACATCATCGTCCGCCAGCAGATCAATGCTGATGGTTTTGCCAATCAACGAAGGATCCGCCTGAACTTCTTCCATAAGCTGCCAGGATGCTCCCGAGCTGATCAGACTATAAAGCTGACGGCGCTCTTTGCGGCCATCCGGCTGCATAGTGGCTTTCAGATGATTCTTGATCAGGCCATCAAAATTCGCCCGGCGGATTTCATCGTCATCCGACTTTGACGTCAGCCCCAGCGTATCGCCATCGAGCAGGATCTCAGTGGTGACAAAAGTCTGGGTAAAGGCAGAAGTACCTTTCGACAGAATGTTGCCAAACAGAACCACCAGGCACAGCAGACCAAACAGTACAGACGCCATACCGTAAACACGGAAGCGGGATTCCGCCGCACGGCGGCGCTTCATGCTGTGCTCTACTTTTTCACGGGTTGTTATCAGGTTATCAGTCATATTGTTCCCGGTATTTCTGCACAATTTTCAGAGCGACATAGTTCAGCGCCAGCGTAACAAGGAAGAGCACCAGACCCAGCGCAAACGCTGCCAGCGTTTTCGGTGAATCGAATTCCTGGTCACCTACCAGCAGGGTAACGATCTGCACAGTTACGGTGGTCACACTTTCCAGAGGGTTGATGGTCAGGTTGGCCGACAGACCCGCCGCCATGGCGACAATCATGGTTTCACCGATAGCCCGTGACACCGCCAGCATAATCGCACCAACGATACCTGGCAGTGCTGCCGGGATGACCACCTGGCGCACGGTTTCGCTGCGTGTGGCACCAAGACCGTAACTGCCGTCGCGCAGAGACTGTGGCACAGCATTAATCACGTCATCTGACAGAGACGATACGAACGGAATAATCATCACGCCCATCACCAGACCGGCGGCCAGAGCACTTTCGGAGGACACATCCAGTCCCCAGCTTTCACCCAGACCACGGATCACNGGAGCCACGGTCAGAGCGGCGAAGAAGCCATACACAACCGTCGGAATACCGGCCAGAATTTCCAGCGCCGGTTTAGCATAAGAACGGATACGCGGCGTCGCGTATTCAGACAGATAAATGGCCGACATCAGACCGATTGGCACGGCAATCAGCATGGCGATAAATGAAATCAGCAGCGTACCGGCAAACAGCGGAACGGCACCGAACTCACCGGAAGAACCTGCCTGATCAGGACGCAGGGCAATCTGTGGCGACCAGCTGGTACCAAACAGGAAGTCGAANACATTGACCTTGCCGAAGAACATCCAGGATTCATACAGAACGGAAGCCAGAATCCCCAGNGTGGTCAGTACCGCAATACCAGAGCTGGCGAACAGCATAGTACGTACCAGACGCTCAACTTCAGAGCGGGCACGCAGNTCGCCCTGAATGCGGCGCCAGCTGAGTGCCAGNCCCAGCAGAGCCAGCGCCAGAATCATGCCGGTATGCANCATGCTGGTACGGGATTCCAGGGCTTTNAGGTGATCCACTGCCGGCGTCAGTTCCGGNCTTNCAGCCAGTCCGCTGCCGCTGGCCAGGTTGTGCACCTTACTGATGGCAAGCTGGATATCCGTGGCAGTNCCTGCCTGGATATGCTGTGGCAATTGCACGATCAGCAGGTGATCCACAACCCGTTGTTCAAACAGACTCCAGATAATCAGCAGTAACAGAGGTGGCAGNCCGGTCCAGAGAGCAACCAGGGCACCATAGTGAGTTGGCAGGGAATGCAGTGNAGCGCCCTGATTGGCAATGGCCCGCGCTTTGTTCCGGCCCAGCAGGTAGCCCCCGCCAAGCAGAATCAGAAGCACGATAATGAGACTACTGTAATTCATGAGGTCTTGTCTGAATGTTAAGTTATTGAACGTGCAAAAGCCGGAGCATGCCCCGGCTTTTACTGTGTGGTCCGCAGAGACCTACTTACTTGGCAGACAGGGTAATCAGNTCTTTAGCAACCTTAACCTGTTTTTTGTAAGCCTCTTCTGTCAGCGGGATCATACCTTTTTCTGACAGGTAACCGTCTTCACCCATNGCACGTTCAGAAGTGAACTCAGCCAGGTATTCTTTGATACCAGGGATTACGCCAACGTGTGCTTTCTTAACATAGAAGAAAAGAGAGCGGCTGATTGGGTAAGAGCCATCGGANATATTGTCGAAAGTCGGGATTTTACCGTTTACAACAGNACCCTGCACCTTATCTTCGTTCTCTTCCAGGAAGCTGTAGCCGAAGATACCGAATGCATCNGGGTTAGCGACCAGTTTCTGCACGATCAGGTTGTCGTTTTCGCCGGCTTCAATGTAAGCGCCGTCTTCACGAACACCGTGACATACGGCTTTGTACTTGTTCTTGTCGGTCTTTTTCATCTCTTTGATGAACGGGAAAGTCTTACAGCCACCTTCCATTGCCAGTTCAGCGAAAGCGTCACGGGTACCGGAAGTTGGTGGAGGTCCCAGAACTTCGATTTTCTTGTTTGGCAGAGCCGGGTTTACGTCTTTCCAGGTTTTGTATGGGTTATCAACCAGNGTCTCAGAACCGTCAGCAGCCGGAACAACTTTAGCCAGAGCCAGGTACAGATCTTTCAGNGTAACGCTCATCTGCTCAGCNTCGTGAGAGTTAGCGAAGGTGATGCCGTCNAAACCGATGGTGATTTCAACGATNTCTTTAACGCCGTTNTGNGCNCACAGCTCNACTTCAGATGGNTTGATCGCACGGGAAGCGTTAGTGATGTCAGGAGTAGCGCCACCAACACCGCTNCAGAACAGCTTCAGACCGCCACCGGAACCGGTAGACTCAACCTTTGGAGTACGGAAGTCAGTAGACTTACCGAAACGTTCAGCCACAACGGTAGAGAACGGGTAAACAGTGGATGAACCAACAATGCTGATGTAGTCACGTTCTGCGTGAGCAGCAACGCTCATTACAGAGGCCAGTACGGCAGCGCCGGTTAACAGAGCTTTTTTCATAATCGCTTCCTTTGTCATTCCGTCCAGTGGGCGGATGTATCGTGTTTGGTTGCTGCGGATTATTGAGGAGCAATGTTACAAAAATATGACATCCNCATCGATTATGACACTGATATTACAGTTATGTGACAGCAGNNNNGGCCAACAAACCCAGTAACGGCGTGGCCTGAGCGACAGTTGATGNTTTTCTCAAAGGCCATCAGACTGTTGTCATAAACATAGTGTTGCCAGTAAANCGCNGCTGNNTGANCTNCCCTTGCCGGGTCATCNNCNGAAANGGCAGGAATTGNCAGCACNNAGNAGAANAGAAGCAANAATTGCACGATGGTTTNANTTTAAGNTTTAACCTGCCAGNAATNCCGNTGATTGGCCACTTAGTTACCCGCCNGGGGNANTATTTACCNGNCAGCACATCCCTGTAAGTTATTGATATTTCTGACTTCAACTGCNGTCAGGTTATTGATAACCTGCCGTTAATACTNTGTTTCAGGCCAAAGTCGGGTGTTTTGCCTGAATAAAAAACAGTACACTCGCGGAAAAATAATACTAACTCTGGTTGACCCATGAATTATCAAACTGAGGCGCGCGACGANTGTGAGCCCTCACCNGAAGGCGAACTCACGCTCCGTCTGATTCCTACCCGTAACGAAACCAATGTCCACGGNGATATCAGTGGTGGCTGGGTNGTTGCACAAATGGACCANGCGGCAGAAACCGTNGCTACCCGTCTGGCAAAAGGCCGCATAGCCAATGTCGCANTGGAATCTGTGGTGTTTATGTCGCCGATCCGGGTTGGCGCTGCCGTNTGCTTCTATACCCGTCTGCTGGATATCGGCAGTTCATCTATCCGCATCGCCATCGAAGTCTGGACCCGCAACCCGAATGAGCCAGCGCGCCATAAAGTCGTGGATGCAGTCTTTGTGTATGTGGCCATTGATGAGCANGGGCGCATNCGCCGCGTACCGAAAGATAAAGCCTGANTNAGGCATGAGCCCCGGCAGGGCTCAGCCCGGCTGACGTGGCTGGTCAGTCCAGCCCCATNGCTTTCATCACAACATGCTGTTTGACCGGTAACAGGCGGTCAAACAGACGCATGCCTTCATTGCGCATCCAGCGCAGCAGCGGGTCATCNGCAGCAAACAGACGTTTAAAGCCTTCCATTACCGCCATGGTGCTCAGGTTATCCGCCTGACGACGGCGCTGATAACGTGCCAGNACCAGCGCACTGCCAATATCCAGACCTTTCGCCTGGGCGCGCAGCAGTTCTTCCGCCAGCGTCTGAGCATCTTTAAAACCAAGGTTTACACCCTGTCCGGCCAGNGGATGAATGGTGTGTGCCGCATCGCCGGCCAGCACAATACCTTCACACCAGTAATCTTTGGCGTGGCGCTGNCGCAGNGGGAAGCGGGCNTTGGCTGAGCTGGCCGTAACCGCNCCGAGGCGNCCTTCAAAAGCCTGAGTCAGCGCGGCATTAAAAGCATCGTCGTCGAGCGCCAGCAGCTCATCGGCCTCTTCTTCAGAAGTTGACCAGACAATAGATGCCAGATGTTCATCGTGCGGCATNGGCAGAAAGGCCAGCGGNCCCTGNGGACGGAANCGCTGCCAGGCNGTCGCNGCGACCGGNTGCTCACAGCGNACGGTTGCCACAATGGCGTGATGACCATAATCCCACTCGCGGGTNGGCAGNCCGGCCCAGGCCCGCACCCGGGACANTGCGCCATCGGCACCAATCACCAGTTTCGCCTGCANCAGAGTGCCGTTCTCCAGCGCCACCGGGGTGTAGCCCTGAGCGTCACGGTTATCGAGATAACGGACNTTTTCAGCAAGGATATCCACAGCGCCGTNGCCGGCATCAGCGGATGCCTGCAGGCTCTGCTGAATACCCCACAGCGTATGGCGGTTTTCTACGATATGTCCCANTGCNGGAACATGCAGGTCAGCGGCNGCAAAGTTTACCGCGCCAGTACCCTCACCATCCCACACCACCATACTGGTATAAGGNGCCAGACGTTCTGCCGGGATATTCTGCCAGGCGCCAAGCTGCTCGAGGAAAGNGCGGGTTTTTTCGGTGAGAGCCGACACGCGCAGATCGAAGTCGCTGATATCCGTTCCCNCCGCNGGCGGCTGCTGTGAGAAATTCGGATCGATCAGCGCTNTTTTCAATGGCTGTTTCAGCGNCNGATTGCCCTGCACCAGCGCCGCCGCGATGGACTGACCCACCAGTCCGGCGCCAACAATAACNACATCATATTGCATGGTTATTCTCCGCTGATGCCAGCTCTCGCCGGCGCTGAAGTTACCGGGGTCAGAGCTGCCGCTTTCTGGCCTAACCCCATAGCATGACGGGTGAACAGGCGTCGCGCTGTCGGTGCTGCAGCCATGGCCAACAGACCAGCATCACGCAACACACTCACCACTTTCGAGGAGGAGCCGAACATCTTCGGCAGCAGATCGCTGGCACCAACCGTATTGAACTGATCCGCCTGCTGCTGGCGCTCATAGGCCTGNAGCATGTTCAGATCGCCCAACGCTGTACCCTGAGCAAAGGCACGGTTGAGGTGCTCTGCCAGTACTGCGGTATCACGGATGGCAAGGTTAAACCCCTGNCCGGCCACCGGATGCAGACTGTGGGCGGCATTGCCGAGNAACACCAGCGAGCGGCGTACCTGNTCTGAGCTGCGCACCAGCCCCANAGGATACGTCGCCCGTTCGCCCGCTTTCTTCANCCGGCCCAGACGGTAACCGATCTGGGTTTGCAGACGCGCCAGTAATGCGTCATCGGACAACTGCATAACGCCGTCGATCTCATCGTTATTCAGGGTCCAGACCACGGCAAAGTGATTACTTCTTAACGGCAGNAANGCGATCGGNCCATCGCTGCTGAAACGCTCATACGCCCAGTGGCCGTGAGGCTGATCAACTTCNACCTGAGTGACCAGNGCATGTGTGCCATAGTCNTTTCTTTGNTGACGGATACCAAGACTGGNCGCCAGNGGTGAGCGCGCACCATCCGCCATCACCAGCAGCGAAGTCTGCAGCTGAGNNCCATCGGCGAAGGTCAGCANNGCACCTGCTGCATTCATANTGACCGCGCTGACGCTGGCCGGCGCNTTGATATCAACGCCCTCACGGGCGATGGTCTTCAGCAGGCCNTAACCCAGTGCNGCGTTCTCAACGATGTAGCCCAGCGCCTCANCATTCTGTTCACTGGCATGCAGATGCGCCTGCCCNAAGCGGCCCTGATCCGATACCTGAATATGNTCAATGGCACAGGCACGTTCCTGCATCAGANACCAGAGACCAAGCTGCTCNAGCATCTGNTGNGTGCCGTAAGACAGCGCCGTAGCGCGCCCATCAAAGCTTGGCGGNCGNCTGGCCAGATCGCCATCCCAGTTCAGTTCATGACGATCAATCAGGGTCACGTTAAGACCCGNGCTTATGGCCGGACCCAGCAGGTGGACCAGACTGGCACCCACCATACCTGCGCCTAAAACCACGACATCGGTCTGTGGAATCTGTGCATTCATGCTGTTCTTTACCTTTCTCAGCCCTGAATCAGAGCCTCTACGTCTGCGACGTCTTTTACCACGCCGGTGGTCAGNACCTTGCAGCCNTCTTTGGTGACNACGACGTCATCTTCGATGCGGATACCAATACCACGCCATTGTTCGTCGACGGTCAGATCATCCGGCGCGATATACAGGCCGGGTTCAATGGTCATNACCATGCCTTCTTCNAGAATGCGCCATTCGCCGTCGATGCGGTATTCACCCACGTCGTGGACATCCATACCCANCCAGTGACCGGTTTTGTGCATGTAAAACGGNTTNTANGCCAGGCTTTCGATCAGTTCNCTGACCTCNCCCTGCAGCAGNCCGTATTCCACCAGACCTTCAACCAGCACTTTCACTGCCACTTCGTGCGGGGTGTTCCAGTCAACGCCGGGTTTCACTGCGGCGATGGCGGCATAGTTGGCGTCCAGTACCAGTTGGTACAGCTTGCGCTGCGGCTCGCTGAACTTACCGTTGGCCGGGAAGGTACGGGTAATGTCTGAGGCGTAGTAATCCAGTTCACAACCGGCGTCGATCAGAATCAGATCGCCATCTTTAATTTCTTCGGTGTTCTGGGTGTAGTGCAGAATACAGGCGTTATCGCCGGTACCGACAATGGACGGGTAAGCCGGCCAGCGCGAACCCGCAGCCATAAAGGTACGCATCAGCTCGGCTTCCAGCTCATATTCGTACATGCCCGGTTTTACCATGCTCATCACCCGGGTATGGGCGTCGGCACTGATGTCCGCCGCACGCTGCATCACTTTGATTTCCGCCGCCGATTTGATCAGGCGGATTTCATGCAGCAGATGATCCAGTGCGCTGAATTCACGTGGTGGCGTGGCACCGTTACGCACCTGCATTTTGATGTGGTTGACCCACTGCATCAGCTGATTATCAAAGTTCGGGCTGACCCCAAGGCTGGCGTACACACGGTCTTTGCCTTCGATCAGGCCTGGCAGGATGTCGTCGATATCACTGATCGGAAACGCGTCATCACAGCCCAGCACCTGCGGAGCCGCTTCCGGACCAACACGGCGGCCGGTCCAGATTTCCTGCTCTTTGAGTTTCTCCTGACAGAAGAGTACATATTCACCATGCTCACGGCCGGGAAGCAGCACCACCACCGCATGTTCTTCAGCAAAGCCAGACAGATAATAGAAATCAGAATCCTGGCGAAACGGGTGCTCAACATCGCGGTTGCGGATGGTGGGCGGCGCCGAGGGAATGATGGCGATGCTGTTCGGGCTCATCATGTCCATCAGTTGCTGACGACGTTTCGCGTACTCTTTTGGATCTAACTTCATAATTACCTCGGTTGCCGTAAAAACGAACAATTCATTAATGCAGGGTTTTGCTGGCAGGACCCTGTTTGTTCATGGCGTAGAAAACGGTCAGAGCGGCGATACGGGCATGTTCCGCCAGCTCCAGATATAACATTTCATTGTCCGGGTCGGCCGGATCATCCAATTGTGCGTTGGAGAAAGCGTCCAGATCCTGCAGCACTTCCATCACGTCTTCCGGCACTTTGCCCTGTACCCGGCCAGACGCACCGAAGCCATCAAGAAAACCTTTGCTCCACTGTGCCAGACACTCCACCTGCTCATCGATATCGGCATCTTCATCCGCAGGCAGCAGGATAGCGAAATCCATGGCTTCGCCGCTGAGGCCGGTCAGTACTTCTTCATAGAAGTCGCGCAACAGATCTTTCAGGTTATCCGGCAGGTCATTTTCAAGCTCCAGATACTCCTGCGCTTCCACCATCCAGGCATCATCGGTCAGGCGGCCACCGGCGGAAAGAAAACCCGTCAGCCAGCCCTGCAGGGCGGATGGTGTCTGAAAACAGCCGGACTCAACCCAGAGGTCGGCAGCGGTGTTAAAATCGATGGTCATAATATCCCCGGAACATTCAATAAGGTTGGCATTCTAACACCGACGCCACACAGATTTCTGCGATAATCGGGAATGTCGCTCAGCGTCAGCTTCCACTCGTTGACCATCCGGCCAAGTGCCTCTTATAGTGTAGCGTGAGGCTTAACAGAACCTTCTGAAGATCAACGGAAAACTGATGCAAAACCCTGAACTGCGCAACCTGCAGCGAAAGATTGAAAAGTTAATCAGTGCGCACGAGACTCTGCGTGAGCAGAATAAGGCTATGCGTGTTGCTGAGGCTGAATGGCAGGCAGAGCGTGCCAAGCTGATGCAACAGAACGAAATCGCCCGCCGTAAGGTTAACGAAATGATTACCCGCCTGCAGACTCTGGAGCGCAACAGTGGCTAATTCTTCCCGTATTCTTGAGCTGACCATCCTCGAGCGTGAGTACCGTATCAACTGCCCGGAAGGCGCAGAAGAAAAACTGCGCGAAGCAGCGCGCTACCTGAACGACAAAATGGCAGAGATAAAAAATGCCGGAGCAGCAACAGGTAAGGTACTTGGAACAGACCGTATTGCCGTTATTGCTGCCCTGAATATCGCCAACCAACTGCACGAACTGCAGGCCGAACAGGCGGAAACCCGTACTTCGCTCGCCACCATCGACGCTCTGGTGGATGAAGCACTGGAACAGGATATGCAGCTGGAGTTATAAACAGAGCTGTGATCCGCCCATTTTATCAATCGACAATAAAGCGGACCTGAGTCCGCTTTTTTGTGCGTTGCTTTCAGCCACCCTGTTGCTCACGCAACAGCGCCTGCTGTGCCTCCATTAACGCCTGCTGCAGACGTTGTTGCAGGTCGTAGGCATTGGCCAGCGACATCACAATGCGGTTATTGATCACCGCATTACCCGGCGACGATTTATGGTGGTTACCGAATTCAAATGTCACCTCATCGCTGCCAACAAAGATATTGGCAATATCGCGGTAACAATATTCGAGATCGGGCGACACATAGGCACTGATTTTTACTTGCTGATCACTCATAACTGCATATTACCTTCAGGACATAATCAGGACTTTGGTTTGTGAAGGTGCCAGCGTCATGCCGCCTGGTGCATTGGTCAGATTCTGCATCGCCGGAGACAACATTTTCGTCGCCGGCATCCCGCCGGTAAAGACTTTAACACTGCCCATCATGCTGCGTGCCGGCCCCATCATCATGCCCGACATCACACCGCCCAGAGCCCCCGCGTTATCCCCCATACTCATAGGAACCGTGGTTGCCAGATTATGCGCAGGCATCATGTTGATGAAATGCTTCAGCGAGCAGGTCGGCGGTAACGCCATCGGCAACATGGCGGTATTGGGATAAGGCATGGGCGTCGGGATTGGCCCCGCTGGCGATGGCACAGGTGTCAGACAGACATCCGGCATAGCAAATTGCATCCCCGACAATGAACAGTTAGCAAACATAAAAAGCCCCTCAGCCCATGTGAATATGTTCACCATCGATGCGCGTATCTTTCTCGCTGACCATAATGGTGTGTTTTGAATTCATGCTGTAGAGCCCGCGACTGCTGTGCGCCATATTGCCGGTCTCCACTTTATCCATTTCTTCTGTTTTGCGGGTGTAATTCTGAAACTGCTGAACAGCCTGCTTTGCCATGCTCTGCAGCCAGTCAGTGATCAATTGCAGACGCCCGATTCGCACCGTCATGCGTTCCCCACTCACCAGGCCGGTATCAAACTGACCGATAATTTCTGCACTCTTGATAACCTGCTGGGTAGATAACTGAGTAAGACGATCACTGTACAAGGTCAGAGACTCTGTACTGGTCAGAGAGAGGTTCTGAGCGCCGCAGATATCCGTCTCTTCCGCCAGCGATAACCTCATGGTGCCTGTGTCACGCTCAAGAATAGCGAGTATATATAATACCTGCCCGGCGCTGCTCACCAGTACAGTATCACCCGCTTGCGGTTCCACCAGACAACTGAATGCCTGCTTTGCCTTAAGAGTGCGTCCATTTACTTCGATACGCCATAACCCGGATTCTGCAGACACCACAACAGCCTGGTATTGACTGTCATTTGCCAGCGGCAAGGTAACGACTTTTTCACCGTTATAACTCATCATCTGTTCTCCTTTTTTGCTGACATCGGTCAGGATGTAATCCAGTTACGTGCTTTTTTACGTTGTTCATCTGTGCCCTGCGCAGCTGCTTTGTTTGCGCCCTGCCAGACACATTGCTCGTCGTACATTTCATGCAGCTTCGCCATTGTCAGGTCGGATGCTGAAAAATCACACTGCATAAAAACAGCATTGGAAAGATCTGCATAATGGAAGGATGAACCTGCGAACACGCAATTGCGGACAACAGATTCATTCATCATCGTCATTTCAAAATTAACTTTTCTGAAAAAACATCCGTCTGCGTTAATCTTCTGCAGACTAGCCTGCTTCAGATTGCAGCTATCAAACGAAGCTCCGGTAAGCTGAGCTTCATATAAATTGGCCATTTCCATATCTGCGCCATCGAAACGGCAACGCTGAATGTTACTTCCGGAAAAGGCGGTCTGTTTCAGATCGCATGCGGAAAAATCGCAACCAGAAAGATCACATTCTTTCAGCTGACTTAACGACAGGGTCATGCCAGAGAAATCGACACCTGGTAATTCAGCTCTATTCAGAAAAACCATACTGAACTGACACTGGTCAAATTGATTATCTGAGAATTCACATTGAATAACCGATGCCTTGCGGAATGAACACTGTAAAAATGATACCGAGTTAAGTGAACTTTCATTCATTGAATGAGTATCAAAAAGACAATCAGAAAATGTCGATCGACTCAGATCAGAATTCTGAACAATACCCTGAAAAAAGGTAACACCTTTCATCATACTGGCCGGAAATTCCGAGTTGATAATATTGCATTGAGAAAACCGGATATCTTCAAATACACTCTGTAAAAACAGGCAGCCAATAATATTCACACCATGAGCATCAAGCGTATCAAACCGGCAACGTTCAAAGCGGCAATCGTTGAACAATACATCGGTAAGATCGGTTGCAGAAAAAACACAGTCAAAAAATTTTGCCTGCGGAAAAACCCCACCACTTAAATCTGCCTGAAAAAAGCTTATACCGTGGTATTCAGCATCACTGATGATGTCGCCATTTTTAACCTGAGCAATTACACCCGTTGCGGTCGTTGCTGCTTCTGTTGCAATAAGGTCGTTCAGTCGCAGATTACTCAAGATGGTCTCCAGTCACGCAATACGGTGGCATCGAGATTCGCGCCACTGAAATCCGATCCTTTAACAATTGCCTGGATAAAATCCGTCCCATACATATTGGCGCCACGAAAGTTGGTATCGGTCAGGCGCGCCCGGGTCATAATGGACTCCATCAGATCGGAGCGGTTAAAACTGGCATGACTCAGATCAGCCTTCTGAAAACGGGCACTGACACTGCGGCAACCATCAAACAGAGCGCTTTTCAGAGCCGCTCCGCTAAAGTTGGTATATTCAAGACGGGCATTGGCGAATACTGCTTTTTCAAAACGGATATTCTGAAGGTTGGCCATATTCAATACCGCATCAGTGAAATTTAACTGCTTGAAAACAAAGTCTTCATCAGAACTGACGAAGCAATTACGGCTCATATCCGCAGATGTGAAATCAACCCCTTCCAGCCGGCACCCGACCCAAACCGAAGAAGGCATAACAGCACCATTGAAGCGGCTGTTAATTAATGAGGAATGTACAAAACTGCAGGTTTCCAGTTCAGCCTGTTCAAACACACAACCTTCAATGGTAACTTCCAGAAATGCCCAGCCGCGGACAGAAGCATTGCGGAAGCTGACGCCATAGAGACTGGTTTCCAGCGCATCCGGCATTACTATGGTGGCGGAATCAAAAATTGCCTGAAACAGGTCTGCTTTACTCAGTATCGTATTTTTCACAGAGCAGCGGACAAAGCGTGTACCATGGCAGATTGCGGATCCGATATTACTTCCATCGAGCACAGCATCGGTCAGGTCAGCACCACTCAAATCCGCTCTTGCCAGTACAGCGCCGGTAAAATTCGTGCCAACACAACTGGCACCACGCAGATTCACCTGCTCCATCAGGCAACCGGAAAAATCCAGCCCATCCAGTTTACAACCACTGAGATCAAGACAGGCCCAATCCTGCCGACTCAGCGCTGCTGAAGTATTCACACAGCGCATCAGCTGCTGCCGCCGCTCTGCATCATCGCTATGAGGCGACAGACCGTCTGCACCGAAATGAGCAGACAATACGTAACCAGACATAAACTGATCACGTAACTGCGACAGAGTGTCTGCTACATCGCCTTTCAGCCTTTCTTCCAGCGCCAGCAGACGCGCTTTTACTGCGCTTAAAGACTCACTTCCCGCCAACATTGGATTAGCTGACTGCTGATGCACGGCTTGCCTGGCTTTGATCAGCTCAGCATCTGCAGCAATCAATTGCCGTCGTATTTCCTGCTCGTTCAGACGAGGTAATTCTGTTCGTTGCGGCGTAGCGGATTGCTCTTCTGCAGACAATGATTCCAGACGCTGCAGTAATGCTTTTCTGTGCTGTGGTTCGACTGCAGAACCCGTAGCGGATACAGCTTCATCGCCGCGATCCATTTGACGCAGAATATCTTCAAATGACCGTTTTATCTGTGGATTAACATCAGTGATAACAGCGCGTTTGCGGGCTTCTGCGAGATCGTCAATTTCCCTGATAACACTGTCCATTTTCTCAAACGTAAACTCAGAGAAATCAATGGACGAAGAACCTGATGCAACGCCAGGCAGAAGTTTGTCCAGCACGCTGAGCATAGGGTCTGGCTCCTGAACAGCGGGAGCAGCGTCAAGACTCGCAATAAGATCTGCTTTTTTATCGGCAGCGATATCTGCCTGATCTATTCTTTTTTTGGCATCCTCGATCTGCTCACTGAGGTGTTTTTTAATTTCCTCATTCACCGCTGCGGTTTTACGCTGCATATTCTCTGAAAAAGCATTTTTTCCGCCACCTGCTGCGCCCTGCACATCTTCGGTTAACATCTGTAATGCTGTTTTATGATCAGGAGGAATCAGGTCTTTAGTATTCAGCGAATCTTCCAGAGGAGAAGGGTTTTCGATACGTCGCAGCAAGGCGTTGCGGTAGTGTGCTGCTGGCTGTGGATTTTCAGCATATTCATAGCCTAATAACACATGGCTGATTTCTTCAGCATCATCACTACAGGCTTCTGTCACACCACGCCAGATCAGCTGAACGACACCATCTTCTGCCGATTGTGAGCTGCCGCTACCGGAGACGGCTTCAGGGAAAAACCAAACAGTATCAAGATTAAGACTGATATCCGCTAACTGATAACCGCCGTTATCATCAGCGCGCTGGCGGATAACACAACGCGGAACCAGGCCGGGCAGATTACCCTTTATCTGTGGCAGTCGGGGACTTAGCCCTTCCAGCTGATAGGCTTCATTACCGCGGAGAAAGCCAGAGAACCACTGATCATCCGGTGCTGACATAAAAAGCCGCCAGTCCATATCCTGTGGATAGCCAGGAAAATAATTTTCCATGTATCTCTTATCATACGTTCCCTGATATTTAGCACGCTGCGGACAGTGAACAGGAAGAGGAGAATAACCTGCCGGGGTATAGCGTTTTTTTGCCGACTCAGTGGTTTCTGACAGCAGTTCAATATTAGGTAATTCCTTAGTCTGAAACCCTTTTCCAGCAGGATTAAGGTCATAATTCTGACCACCATAGCTGTAGCTGTAACGCAGGGGCATGGCAACGAAAGGTTGCGGCGACGATGGCAGTCCCGCCGTCCACTGCCGGTCACCAAACACGTTCAGACTCTTTTCCTGATCAGCCAGCTTCACTCGGGTTTTACCCGCCGTGACCATCTGATTATCCGCAGCGCAGAAGCGTCCGCTCAGCAACCATTCTGTGAAGGGTTTGGGCATGCCCATATCCAGCAACGGCGGATCATCCATTGCCTGCATCATGGAATCCAGATAGTCATGAAGCAGCACTGGCTTACTATCTCTGAGAGAAATGCACATAGAAGCCGATACCACCCAATACCAGCGGCGGTTGTGTTCCAGGACTCTGC
The DNA here is from genome assembly GCA_002706025.1 of Oceanospirillaceae bacterium. GTDB lineage: Bacteria > Pseudomonadota > Gammaproteobacteria > Pseudomonadales > Oceanobacteraceae > Venatoribacter. The sequence continues at coordinate 6,737 of PAJK01000073.1, read as the reverse complement.
TGCTGGCTGTCAACTGCATAGGTGAACAGATCTTCATAATCGATTACACAAAAATGCAGGTATAAGCAGTGTTCAGTTTGACACTGGACTGATCCAGGGCAGTAACATCACTTTTAATACTGACCAGACTCTTTTCCAGCGCTGTATTTTTATTAACCAGATCAACCATGCCGCTGTAAACCGATGCCCGCAGCTCGCTCACTAATTGGGCGGCCGGAACATCGGCTTTTACTCTTCCTTTGGCGTTGAATTTCAGTTCGACGCCCGGATTGAGGTCTACAGAAATTTTATTAGAAAATCCCGCATCAATATCAATGGTTCCGGATAAATCTATTTTCATATTCAGGTTACCACTGAAACTGATTGCCAGAGATACATCACGCTGAGCTGACAGTGAAAATGATGTTGTTCCACCAAAATTAAACGATGATTTCGCCGACTCGGAATAGGAAAAATCCATTTCAGCACTGCCCATACCATTTTCAACTTTGGTGTTGTAGGCCGCCAGTGCTCCTGTAGCTACGTTATAACTACGGGATTCGGATATCCTTGAATCATCGGTTTTGTAGGATTTGGACCAGGATGATTTGTGATTCTGTCCTTTGCCATGCCATGTCGTTTCTTCGGTAACAAAGAAATCACCCTCTTTTTTAGCTGTCATATCCGATGTCAGCTGGCCGGAAGAATTCCAGGTCTTAGCAAAAGTTTCGCGGTTTTTCTTCTTTTCCCATGCACGCAGAACGCCATTATGGAACGTCATTTCAATATTGGCGGTATTAGCATCTGTATGGGTTACTTCCAAACTATTAACGCGATCAGATACATCAATACCTTCACCGAACTTATAGTCGTAGGAGGCATTGTAACTTTTACTGACGTTCATACCTCCGGCACCCCAGGCACCATCAGTGTTAACCGAGAAGGTTTTCCCTGTTGCCGTTGTGTCTATACCTGTTGTGCCATATGACGAAGGTGTTACATCGTCGCTGCTCAGACCATTCATTTCCAGCTGGCTGAAGTCTACGCTGGTCCAATCCGGGCCGGTGTTTTCAAGAATATCGCCACTACGGCTGTCCAGCTGAACTTTTATATTCAGCGGTGCTTCCTGATCAATAAAGTTTTCTTCGTAACTGTTACCCAGATTGTAATTCCAGTAGCCACCGAAATCGTACAGATTGCCATTATGCCAATGCAGCTTATCGCCTTCCCGGATTTCAAATGCGTCACCGTAGTGACGGGTAATAATGTAATCACCTGAACTTTCATCGGCGTCTGTGATTAAAGCCACACTGGTATCGGATGGATCAATAAAATTATTATTCTGATCAAATGCACCACGATTGGTGTAATAGTTTTTGATCGTGCCACTCAGAGCACTGTCGTCTGCTCTGTTATGCTGAACCGTTGTACTGTAGTTATAGCGACCTTCTTTCGAACTGAATAACAGCATTCCCTCGGTTTTTATCACTGCATGATTCGGATTCGCATGAGTTACCGGTGCAGGATGACTGGAATTTTCCAGCGCGTATTGAATATATGGGCAATTAGGGTTGCTGTAATGGAAGCCTATCGACACCTCGGTGCCCGGTGATAATGGCATATCGTGACTGTTCATTCCGGCAGTCGCCTGAGCCTTCCGCAGCCAGGGCAGGGCTGAGTAATCATTGATAAAACCATTAAACGACACTTTATAGCGGCCGAACTCATTGCGTTGAGGTAACAGTGAAGATTGGGTATCACTGACCACCTTGCCAATCAGAGAACTGGCTTCCGGCTGAGGTGTGTTAAGCGGAGGCCGGTAGCCAACCGTTGCCGGAATCAGTGTTACTTCCACTTCATAGCTGGCGACTTCAGATGATTCCCGTCCACGGCGAACTGTGCGCAGCGCTGCAAGATTCTGACCGCGATGCTTACAGGAAATAACGACCGCCTGCGCAAAATCCCCATCGTCGTCTGTATTTACAATAAAGCCCGGATAAAAAACAGGCTGATCATGACTGGCTACCACATAGCTGCGCATTCCCGTCATGGCTTCGTAGCGCGCCTGAGCAAGATAAGAGGCTTCATCACTGGATTCGATGTCACCTATCTGTACCGTAATTTCCTTTTCGTTTTCTTCTTTATCTGCCGGATAATATTCTTCAATCAAAGTACTGGCGGTTTGTGGGTTATAGCCAACCACTTTAATCTGAACAGGACCTCTGGAATTTGTTTTCTCTTCCCAGTCGTAAAATTTCATCAGATCGTTCTGACTGCTGCCACTTTGGGTTTTAAAAATACCGTCGATAAAATCCAGATAATCAGCACCATCGGCAACCACTAACTGATTTTCGAAATGATCGAAATAATAGTAAATCCCCCAGTGTTCAGTTAAGCGACTGAAAAAACTGAAATTGGATTCCTGATACTGGCAAATCAACTGTTTTACCGGCAAGGTCGCACCAAGGCTGATATTAAGCGAAGTACCGCTATTATCTGCATCTGCCCTTAGCTGGTAGTCGATAATATCTGAAATATCGTTACCGCTTTCGTTGTAGAAAATTTCAGATTTATTATTGGTATCTGCGAGTAACAATTTAGGACGCAGACACAAAGTCCAGAGGCCATTCTTTGCTGATACATCAGTAATATAACCGCGAATGAAAATATCCTCACCATACAGATCTTCGTCGGGCTTTACTGTGTAAACGGCATCCTCGTTAATCGCTTCCGCCAGGCGCAGATTATCCGGAGCCTGACAGACAAGCCGGTATTCAAAAGGCGCACTGATGGATTCGTACCCCTCGACTTCCACCACAGTTAAATCGGTGCTGCCGACGGTCAGTTTGAAGGCGGGTACAGACATAGAAGCTTCCTGTCATATTCCTGTCATGTGATACAGGAATTCCATTGCATTTAGTTATTTAAGCGTAACCGCTTATTTAAATAACTCATTAATCAATCAGATGTTCCGACGTTGACGGAACAGCCCGATATGACTTTGCAGCGACGACTTTCTGCTGGCTATGTTTTGCTTAATTCTCCCGGGACTCATTCCCCTCAGGACATAACGATGTTCATAACGACGCTTTGTTATCCCATCCCGGCAAGCAAGATTCACAACGTATCACACAAGGCGGGCGGATGTTACATTTGTGTACAAAGTGAAAGTATTAGTCCTTTGACTGATATTCAAGTTTTATGCTAAGCCAGAGATGCTTTCAGTGCCTGTCTTTTTCTTGTAACAGGGGTCTTTTTAGCATTTTCATTCTGTTATAATTGCTCTGCTCCCTGGGGTGTTTGCCAGTCGATAAAGACCTGAGCCGATGCACTTTATTATGGAAGGTTTCATTCGCTGATGTGCGCATGTCCGCCTGACGGAAAGCCTGATTCAGTGTCTGGCCTGCCACCTTGGACCACAGGGTTCAAGGGCTTTATTTATGACAGCGGCACAGTGGGGAGCCTCTTCTTTTGACTGCTGAAAAAACAGACATTCCAGGCAAAGTTCAGATACGCCGCCAGATGCGTAGCGCGCGTCGCAATTTGTCCCGTTCATTCCGTCGCCAGGCCAGTATCGGTCTTCTGCGTTCTCTGGATCAGTCACCACAGTTCCGTTCCGCCAGACGTATTGCTGTCTATTTAACCAACGACAGCGAGATCGATACGTCGTTTTTTATCCGCACCCTGCAGAAGCGCAACAAGACGTTACTGCTGCCAGTACTGCATCCGCTGCGCAAAGGCCATCTGAGTTTTCTGCCTTATCATTCGGGCAGTCCGATGACGACCAACCGCTTCGGCATTGCCGAACCGGATTTCCGTCGTCTGAAAGCCGTACCAGCGAGCTTTATCAGCGTTATCTGTATGCCACTGGTCGCTTTTGATGAAAGTGGCAACCGGCTGGGCATGGGGGGTGGTTTTTACGACCGTACACTGGCGTTTATGCACAGACCGGGTCAGCGTCCGTCCTTAATCGGCTGTGCCTATGAGCTGCAAAAAATGCCAGCCCTGCCAGCAGAACCCTGGGATATTCCGTTAAATGCGATTGCAACGGAGCAGAAACTGCACCGCTTCTGATTGCGGCGCAGCAGAGTGGATATCAGCGGATACTGTTTTCCAGTGACATCAGGCGTTCAGGACGATTAGGATCTTCACCGTTCATGGCCGAGGTAACCGCAGCTCCGAACAGGAATACGACGGTCAGAAGGATAAGGATATCAGGCTTTTTCATTGTTATTATTTCTCCACAAGTAAGCAGTCTGGTACATCAGATAACCGTGTTCCCCAACAACGGCCATCTACCGGAATCAATATGACAGCATCTGACCAGCAAAAGTCAGACCATTAGCGTATATAACTAAGATGAATTACTGGTTACTGAAATCAGAACCGTCAGCCTTCGGCTACGAAGACCTGGAGCGTGCACCAGATAGGCGCACATTATGGGACGGCGTGCGTAATTATCAAGCCCGCAACATACTCAGAGATGACATAACTGTGGGCGATCTCGCATTTTTTTACCATTCCGCCTGTAAAGAGCCCGCAATCGTCGGTATTTGCCGGGTCACACGCACTGGCATTGCCGACCCGAGCGCCTTTGATCCGGCCTCAGATTATTACGATCCGGCTTCAGACGGAGAGAACCCGAAGTGGATTACCATTGAAGTCGAAGCTGTCAGTGCACTCAGGCCGATCATAAAGTTGAAAGATATGCGCCAGGATAGCGCACTGAAAGACATGGTTTTGCTGAATCGTTCCCGCCTGTCTGTACAGCCGGTGAGCGAGACAGAGTGGCATCACATCATGGCGCAGACTAAAGCCGTCTGACGACATGCATCCCGACCTCCTGCCGTTAGCAGGAAGGTCTCAGAGAATGGCGAATCAGAAGGCGATGGCCTGCAGCTTCGCCGGCGCAATAATGCGCTGCACCTGCTTAAACAGATCGCCGGTATCCAGCACAGAGTTACCACTGACGACTGTATTGCGCCGCACCTCCCAGAACGTTGCAGCATGCAGCACCACCATCTTATCCACAGGCTGAAATCCCATCAGCGGCTTAACCAGTGTGCCACTGAACGTGGACTGAGTGACCACGCGATTGCCTTCACAGACGATCTCTTCCACAGAGACACAGAAATCATCCATGGCCGCGCGCACGATACCAATCAGGGTTTCCATTCCTGCCAGATTCATCGGCATATCCACCATGCTGGCGTGATAGGTGAAGTCCCTCGCAGCCAGAGATTTCACCAGATGAAAGAAGCCCTGATTCCAGGTCAGCTCAATAAAATTGCCAACCAGCCGCTTATTCATTTCAGCCTGAGTAAGCGCTAACACCTGATTATCCATAATGAATCTCCACTGCCATATCCTGCGTAAGGTAGTGGTAAGCCCGGCAGATAAACAGGGTCGATCGTCCCATTTTGGCGGTCCAATCAGGCCAGATAACTCTCAGTCAGTCAGCCATTCAGCTAATTGCTGATAAATACGCTGACGCTGCTCCGGTGACTCGTTGACCAGATGATGCTGGCCGCCCGGCAGAATCTTCAGGCGCTGATTGGGAAACTTTTCTGCCAGTACTTTCATATTGTGCTGCCAGTCGACCGTCTGATCCGCATCGCCCTGAATAATGTTAACCATTACCGAGGATGGCGGCAGAGACTCTACATAAGGCAGCCAGACTTTCAGCGCACTGACCCAGCGGACATTTAGATGATGAGGCTGCAACGGATCGCGCAGCAGAAATTCACCAAACTCCGGATTACCTGAATTCTGTTTGAACTTGCGCTTAACCCGGCGCACAAAGAAGCGGGCAAAGGTATGTATTATGCGTCCGGACGCCCAGCCCTTCGGACGCACCAGAGGCGCCATCAGTGACACCGCAGCAAACGGATTCTGCTCCGCGGTGAAGTGTCGCTTCAGCAGATAGTTGATCAGAATGGCGCCACCCGTGCTCTGCCCGAACGCATACAAAGGCCCCGGCAAATGCGCCTGAGCCTGCTGCAGAACCTGACTGAAGACCTCGTCGTACTCCTGAAAGCTGTCAATGGCCGCCTGCTCGCCACTGGACAGTCCATGCCCCGGCAGATCAAAGGCGACTACGTTCCACCCCTGTTGCAGGCAAAAACGGATCAGCGAGCCATACAGACCGACGTGATCGTAATAACCATGAACGACCACAGCAGTCCCTTTGGCATCCGCATGTTTCCACACCTGAACCGCCACCTGATAACTGCTGCACTCCATCAGGCCGGCGTAATGACCAACCGCGCCCTCTTCCTCGAGCCCCAGCGAATAGTAATCACAGTACTGCTGCCATAATGCACCTTCGGCAGGCTGGCTCAGATGCCAGTCCATTGCACTCAGTTCTGATACAACGCCGTTCTTACTCCAGCTCATTGATACATTATCCCGGATTCAATCAGTCTTTATTGTCGGCTAAAAATTAACAATTGGCACGTTTAAGCTGACAACAGATGGTTTCAGAAAACAATCCAGTACTTCATCAAAGAGCCACATCTGCCCACAACCTCAGAGAATTAAAATGGCCCCATGAGTTGCCTGTCCTTTATCCGATGTAACCAGGAGATAAACAAAGCAGTACATATCGAACTCAGCAGGGTCAGAACAGTTGTGCTCAACCGAGCACCCGAACCCAACACCTACGCATAAAAAAGGCCGCATAAGCGGCCTCTTTTCTATCTGATCTAATCCGAAGATTAAACAGAGTAGTACATATCGAACTCAACTGGGTGAGTAGT
>PAJK01000072.1 GCA_002706025.1 Oceanospirillaceae bacterium | reverse complement strand
TTGAAGATAAGCAAAACCCGTTATCCGGTGAATCGCAATGCTGCTCCGCTTAAGTGAACAGCATTGCGGTTATAACCGGGCTTTTTACAGGCAAATGCGATACGCTTATTTGCTCAGTGCATCTGCCAGTGCAGTTTTGAACACGTCATCCGCAACCGTGATATCCGGTGCAAAACGGGCAATTACTTCACCGTCTTTACCTACCAGGAATTTTTCAAAGTTCCACATAATGTCAGTGTCATTGGCTGGCAGCAGATCTTTTGCACCCAGTTTTTCTTTCAGTGCCTGAGCTTCGGTTTTGATGGACTCAGGTTTTGCCGCGATCAGCTGCTGATACAGAGGATGACGACCTTCACCGTTCACTTCAATTTTAGAGAACATCGGGAAAGTTACGTCGTAAGTCAGTGAGCAGAACTGCTGAATCTCTTCTTCTGTGCCTGGTTCCTGACCGAGGAACTGGTTGCATGGGAAACCCAGGATTTCAAAACCTTCGGCAGCTTTTTCTTTGTACAGTGCTTCCAGAGATTCGTACTGAGGGGTCAGACCACACTTTGACGCCACGTTAACGATCAGCAGCACTTTGCCCTGATAGTCACCCAGAGAAATGGTTTCGCCTTTAATGGTTTTTACGTCGGTTGCATGAATGCTCATAATGACTCCGTTAACCCTTTCTTTGGTAAGGGCTTGGTATTGGTGAATGTTACTTACGTGCCGGAATTCTGCGGCAACATTACTGCGTGATGCCATCATTCTATACGAAACATCAGCGCTGGGATAATTCCCAGTAAAATACTCAGTTAATGAAACTCTGTGTTGTTGCATACAGGTTAAGAAAGCAGGTACTGCTATGCTCTCCTGAGGCACAATACGCGGCTGATTTTTGCAGACAGCTACTACACAGACAAACGCAGACAAACACAGACAAACACGGATAAACGGAAAGAATTCATTGAGCAGCACAGCGTCACACACAAGGTCACCAAAAGATCATTCACACCCGGCCATGGCCCTGATTCTGGCCATGGCTATGGCATTGGGGCCTCTGGCTCTGGATACCTATCTGCCGGCCTTCCCTGCCATGGCAGCGGATCTTGGCGTCAGCGTGCACGAAGTATCTCTGACCATTTCCCTGTACGTGTTTGTGATGGCCTTTGGCCAGCTGTTCGGAGGCCCACTGTCGGACCGCTTTGGTCGTGACCGCATTATGCTGGCCGGCATGGCGATCTTTTCACTTTCCAGCCTGCTGATCTGGATGGCCAGCTCGCTGACGGAAGTGATTGCATTGCGTGTTGTACAGGCCTTTGGCGGTGGCTGGGCCATGGTCTGTGTGCCGGCGCTGGTGCGTGATCGCCTGTCTGGTCAGGAAGCTGCACGCTTCTTCAGCCTGATCGGCCTGATGATGGTGGTCGCTCCGGCAGTGGCTCCCAGCGTTGGCAGCCTGTTACTTACTTATACCGGCTGGGGAGGTATTTTTGCCTTTTTGTGCGGCTATTCCTTCCTCGTTATTCTGCTGCTGCGCNTGGTCGTTTTCAGCGATTATCAGCGACCTCAGCATGAGGCNCATATCAGCGCCCTTGGACGTTACAAAGCAGTACTCGAAACCCGCGGGGCNATGCGCTTTATTCTGGCCGGCGCCATGGGCTTTTCNGTGATGCTGCTGTTCATTACCCATGCATCNTTTATCTATCAGGAACANTTTGGCGTGACGCCCACCGTTTTCGCNCTGCTGTTTGGTGCCAACGTCATTATGATGATGGCCATGAACCTNACCAACCGACAGATGCTTAAACGTTTTTTACCGGTTCAGGTACTGCGCTGGGCACTGACNTTGCAGTTCTTCGCTCTGATTCTGCTGCTGACCATTTCACTGGCCGGCGCCGGNCTGATGCTGTTTGTACCGGCACTGATTTTGTCGATAGGTATGCTGGGGGCCGTCTCGCCTAATACTCAGGCCTGTTATATGGAGTATTTTCCGCGTCACGGCGGAACCGCAGCGGCTTTGATGGGGGCCAGTCAGTTCTCGATCGCCGGCCTTATCTCGGCCGCATCNACGCTGTTACCGGCAAGCATCAGCGCCATNATCGCCGCACAGCTGGCGTGTTCAGCGATCTGTGTGGCTTTGATGTGGACCGCGCCGAAACATCCTGCAGCAGCGGCCACCTGACATTTCAGCTGGCGTTTAAACAGCCCCGCCAGCCCTCTGCCACTAGCCCTTCTACCACCGGGCCCACTACCACCAGCCCAGCCAAACCTCAGTGACGCGTCAGCGGAATGTTATCCGGCGATACGTGGCTGAGTGGAACCTCNAGCCGGTTTTCTACGCTCCGCCCNGGTTGATTGACCATCTCGTCGTAAGCGCTTTCATGNCGCAGTACCAGACTCTGCACCGNCAGGCCCTCAAACTGAGCCTTCATTTCCAGCAGACTGAAAGACCGTAACAGCTTGCCCTTCTTATCCGTCACCATCTGTTCCTGNCCATCCACCAGCGCGGCNGCCTGATACAGACTCATNTCCAGTGAGTGAATGATGATCTTGTCTATGTGNTTCAGTTTNCGCAGTNCATCCGTAGAAATCGTCATAGCAGCCTCCGCCCCGGNTCAGATACCTGTGTGNCATACACATCAGTGCAACANACNACCCTATACAACANAAATACTTTNCGTATAGGTTTTGCATAACTTATAACGGTCAGACGGAAGAGTCCAGCGTCAGTCACCCTGACGGGTACGTTTACGGAANATTGCGCGGCAGTCAGGTGTGACAACGTTGAAGATGCTGTANCGTTTTTCGCCAAACTTAACGTAGCTGGCGACTTCTTTTACGCGGGTTGGGCTGTGCAGCTTAAGCACTTTGGCGGGATGAAAAATCTCCCCCTGNTTACCAAAGAAGCTCAGGGCTTTCTGATCACTGGCGTCTTTGGCCGCCTGATCCCGGCAAGGATCNAGCGCCTGTACCGGTANGNCCACTAACAGGCAGGGCACCAGGTATGGCAGCAGCAACAGACAGGAACGGGTCGTCATAAATCATCCTCCTGCACTGAGTCTAGCCGATCAGAGNGAGAACAACGGCCAGGATATTGAAAACAGCGGACGCAAAAAAAACCGCATCCCTTTTGGGGATGCGGCCAACTTCTCGAGCACAGAGAAATACCTCAATCCCGCCACGACCAATGGCGGGAGCAAGTCTTAGTCGTCTGAACCCATCACACCCAGAATCTGCAGCAGACTCAGGAAGATGTTATAGATGGATACAAACAGCGTCACAGTGGCAGAAATGTAGTTGGTTTCACCGCCGTGNATAATCGCNCTTGTCTGGTACGCAATCAGCGCACTGGACAGAATNATGAACAGACCNGAAACCGCCAGAGANAGAACCGGCAGNCCCANGAAGATGTTGGCAATGCTCAGTACGAACGCNACGATCAGACCGATCATCAGGGATTTACCCCAGCCGCTCAGTTCTTTACCGGTAGACAGCACCCAGCCNGACATGGCGAAGAAGATCAGACCAGTACCACCCAGCGCAGTCAGAACGGTTTGCGTGCCGCCNGGCAGGCTCACGTAGTAAGACAGAATCGGACCCAGTGTCAGACCCATAAAGCCGGTCAGAGCAAAGACAGATACNATACCCATGGCTGAGTTTTTGGTTTTCTCAGTCAGGAACAGCAGGCCAAAGTAACCCACCATAGTAATAATAATGCCCAGTGGCGGCATGTTGATCGCCATGGCGATACCAGCGGTCACGGCACTGAACAACAGTGTCATGGACAACAGCATGTAGGTGTTACGCAGAACTTTGCTGCTGTCGGCGGCGACTTCGTAGGTATTTCCCTGACGGCCGGCCTCCATCACCACAGGTTCGGACTGCGATTCAGATTTCATGTTCAGATAATCAGGACGACTCATTTTCAACTCCTGTCAGATAGTTAAGAACATTGTAGAAGCCTGCAATACAAAATAATATTCGAATTATCTTTTGCCAATAGTTCGATTTTACCGATTTGTCATAAAGTGTCATGAAACGTCTCAATTACAAACACCTGCAGTACTTCCATTGTGTNGCCGAGGAAGGCAGCGTACTGGCGGCCGCCCGGCGATTAAACGTTACCCCACAGACCATNAGCGGTCAGCTGCGCCTGCTCGAAGATGAACTGGGCAACCAGCTGTTCGCCAANGCCGGNCGCGGCCTGGANCTGACCGATGCCGGCCGGGTCGCGCTGGACTATACCCGCGAAATGTTTCGCTTAGGCGATGAACTGCAGGAAGTCATGCTACAGGAGACGACGGAACGGCCCCTGGAGTTCCGTGTCGGCATTGTTGATGCCCTGCCCAAATCCATTGCCCATCGCTTACTGGCACCGGCGCTGTCAGGGTCAGGCTTTATGCGCATCATCTGCCACGAAGAGCAGATGTCAGTATTGCTGGGCGAGCTGGCGGTGCACCGGCTGGATCTGGTACTGGCGGACAGCCCTATCCCCAGCGGTATGAACGTGCGTTGCTTCAGTCACCCGTTGGGGCGCAGCACCATGGCCTGTTTTGCAGCGCCAGCATTAGTGCAGCAATTCAGTCCTGATTTTCCACAATGCCTGCGTGATGCACCCCTGCTGCTGCCGACGGATACCGCATCCGGTCTGCGCACCGAGCTGCTGAGCTGGCTCGACCGCATGGATATCAGCATGCGCATCAGCGGAGAGTTCGACGATTCTGCCCTGTTACAGGCATTTGGCGGAGAAGGTCATGGATTTTTCTTTGCGCCATCGGCCATTCGCGAGGAAATCTGCGCCAAGTATGACGTCACCTGTGTTGGTGAAGTTGATGAACTGGTGCAGGAGTTTTATGCCGTGTCTGCCGAACGTAAGATCAGCCACAAAGCCGTCAAACTGATTACCGAGCACGCGGCTCTTTGACCGCTTCTGGTGCTTTTCTGTTCATTGATCACTGGTTCAGTCATTTACGATTTTTAACAGAAAGGCAACAGATTAGCGTTTAGTGTGGAGAGAATAACAATAACAAGGATTCTCTCATGGACGTTAAAACCCCGCTCGAAATGCTGTACCACTGGGAAGCACGAAAACCCAACACGGTCTTCCTCCGGCAACCCATTGATGGTGTTTTTCATGAACTGACCTGGAAGCAGACTGCCGATCAGGTACGCCGCATTGCCAGCGCACTGATTGCTCAGAATTATGAGCAAGGCAGTCATATCGCAATATTTTCCAAGAACTGTGCGGAATGGTTTATCGCTGACCTGGCCATCATGATGGCTGGACATGTTTCAGTTCCTATTTATGCCACCGCCGGTCAGGAAACCATCCGCTACATCCTTAATCACAGCAATTGCAAAGCCATTTTTATCGGCAAGCTGGATGACACCCAGAATCAGTGTGCTGCCATTGCCGATGACGTGGTTCGCTTTGCTTTCCCCTACGGCGATATTCCGGCCCGCTACCGCTGGCATGAATTGTTACAGCAACAGCCCATGGGCAGCTCACCGGTACCCGATAAAAAAGAGGTGATGAGCATCATTTACACCTCCGGCAGTACCGGTAATCCAAAAGGGGTAATTAATACCTTTGAATCCTACGGCTGGAGCTGCCAGACACTGGCCGCATCACTGGATGCCACCGCTGACGATAAACTGCTGAGCTATCTGCCGCTGGCACATATCACCGAGCGGGTTTATGTGGAAGGTGCCAGTTTATACATCGGCTGCAACGTGTCTTTTGTTGAATCCCTGGATACCTTTGTTGATGACCTTAAGGCGGTTGCCCCCACCCTGTTTATTTCAGTACCGCGTTTATGGACCCGTTTCCAGATGGGCGTACTGGCAAAAATTCCGCCACACAAACTGAATCGCTTATTAAGCATTCCGATCCTGAAAAATATTGTGGCGAAGAAAATCCGCAAACAACTCGGCTTTGAAAATGTGCGCATTTTCGGCTCAGGTTCTGCACCGATTTCCCCTGCCACTCTGCACTGGTATCAGAAAATCGGCATTAATATCAGCGAAGGCTGGGGCATGTCTGAAAACAATGGTTTAGGCACCCTTTCCTTTCCGTTTCGCAGTGACAAGGTAGGCTGCATCGGCCGCCCTTACGAGGGCGTTAACCTGCGTATTTCTGACGAAGGTGAAATTCAGCTCAAAGGCCCATGCGTTATGACTGAATATTATCTGGAACCAGAAAAAACAGCGGAAGCGTTTACCGACGATGGCTGGCTGAAAACCGGTGATAAAGGCGAAATCGACAGCGATGGTTACGTGCGCATCACTGGTCGTTTAAAAGACATCTTTAAAACCGCGAAAGGCAAATACGTCACGCCGGTGCCGATCGAAGCCCTGCTGATGGAAAATCCACTCATCGAACAGATCTGCGTCACCGGCAGCAATCTGAAGCAACCCGTGGCACTGCTGGTGCTGACACCGGAAGCCAAAGTGCATAACGCTTCGCACATTAACACCAGCCTGGAACGGACGCTGAAACAGGTCAACCAGCGGCTGGAAAGCCACGCGGTGCTTGATCACCTGATTGTGGTGCAGGACAGCTGGACCACAGATAACGGACTGCTGACACCGACGTTAAAAGTAAAGCGTCACCTGATCGAAGCAAAGTACCAATCGCTTCTGCAGAAATCGTATCAGCGACCGGTTGTGTTTCAGGGTAAAGACGTCAGTATCGCTGAAAACGAACCCGAGTATTCAGTGGACAGCAACGACTGAAGTTTACAGAATGCCAGTTGACCTGCTGGCCTTATAACCGGCAGATAAGCAGAGCATTTTACAGCCACTAAAAAAGCAGCATGGAATATCAGTTCCATACTGCTTTTTTATCTTTGGCCTTTTAATTTTGGGCCTTTTTATCTTTGTCTTTTTTTGGACCAGCGCCTGAAGAATTACTCCCCCACCAGCTCTTCACAGCGCCAGACGCCATTATCGCCGGCAAGACGCTGCGTCAGCTGTGGCAGCAGCTTTTGCATATTGCCCATAAGGGTAAACGGAGGATTAATCACGATCATACCCGACGATGTCATGCCGCGGCCTTCGGTGTCTTCTCCCACGCCCAGCTCAAATAACTGGATACGCGGAATGCCGCTGTTTATGAGAGCTTTTTCCATTTTATCAATGCGCTGACGGTCCACCACCGGATACCAGAGCGCATACACGCCCGTGGCAAATTTACGGTGCGCTTTTTTAACGGTCTCAACCAGCGTGTCGTAATCGCTTTTCACTTCGTAAGGCGGATCGATCAGAACCAAAGCGCGGCGTTCAGCCACCGGCAGAAGTCCGAGTAATCCGGAAAAGCCATCACTGTTATGGGCGTGCATGCGGCGATCCCGTGCGACCATAGCATCCAGCCGGCGGAAGTCCTGTGGATGCAGTTCAAACAGGTGAGCAGAATCCTGTGCTCTTAACATCTGCTGTGCAATACGCGGCGACCCCGGGTACAGACCAGCAGCCGGCACAGCGCTTTTATCCCATTCGGGCTTACAGCCTGCGACCACCTCAAGGTAATCTTCCGTTCCTGCCAGCGGCTTGCCTTTTAAAATGGAAATCCCGGTACGGAACTCCTCATTCTTGCCCGCTTCTTCGCTGCTCAGTGAGTAAATACCAGCACCGGCATGAGTATCAATGTAAGCAAATGGCTTATCTTTCTGCTTCAGATAATTAAGGATTTCGACCTGTACCAGATGTTTCAGCACATCGGCGAAATTACCGGCATGAAATGCGTGACGATAACTGAGCATAGCTTTCCTGTATCCATAAATGCATCGCTGTTATCAGCCTGAGCAGACTTTCAGCAGCGATAAAAAAACGCATCGGATGATGCGTTTTTAAATAAACAGCAGACGATCGCCCATTATTATGGACGGTCATCGACCTCTTCAACTTCCGGCGGCATCAGGTCTTCACGACTGATGTTCATCGTCATCAGAATACTGGACGCTACGAAAATAGAAGAATACGTACCCACAACCACACCAATCATCAGCGCGACGGAGAAGTTATGAATAATGTCGCCACCCACAACCATCAGAGCCAGCAGCACAAGAGCCGTGGTCAGAGAGGTCATAATAGTACGACCCAGAGTCTGATTGATGGAGTAGTTGATGATTTCTGCTGAATCACCTTTACGCAGTACGCGGAAGTTCTCACGGATATGGTCCGATACCACAATAGTATCGTTCAGCGAGTAACCGATCACAGCCAGCAGTGCAGCCATCACGGTCAGGTCAAACTCCCACTGGAACAGAGCAAACAGACCAATAATGATGATTACGTCGTGGAACAGAGCAGCAACGGCACCCACAGAGAATTTGAACTGGAAGCGCACAGCAACGTAAATCATCACGATTGCGAGGGCCAGCAGCAATGCCAGACCACCCTCGTCACGCAACTCTTCACCCACCTGAGCGCCCACAAATTCACTGCGCAGCAGTGTCAGATGGTTACCCGTGGTGTGTTCCTGCAGAATACCCAGAACTTCGTTACCCAGGTTGTCGCGGAAGGCTTCTGACATACGTACCAGCACATCGGTTTCGGAGCCGAAATTCTGTACGGTAACGTCGCGGTAACCAGCGTCGGTCAACACAGTCGACACGCTGTCCAGTGCCACAGGGGTTTCATACTGAACTTCCAGCAGCGTACCACCGGTAAAATCCAGACCCAGATTCAGACCACGCATGGCGATGGCAGCAATGGCCACCACAATCATGATGACTGACAGCGCGGTGGCAGCACCGCGCATGCTCATAAAATTAATTTCCGGAGTTTTCATACTTTTCCTCCGATAGACAGTGACTCAAGACGACGGCCACCATAGATCAGATTGATAATGGCGCGGGTCAGCACAATGGCCGTGAACATGGAGGTGATAATCCCGAATGACAGCGTGACCGCGAAACCTTTCACCGGACCTGTGCCGACGGCAAACAGAATCACAGCCACGATCAGAGTCGTCAGGTTGGCGTCAAAAATGGTAATGAACGCGCGGTTATAACCTTCATGAATGGCCTGCTGTGGCGATCGTCCGGCTTTCAGCTCTTCGCGGATGCGGGCAAAGATCAGTACGTTGGCATCCACCGCCATACCCACCGTCAACACGATACCGGCAATACCCGGCAGGGTCAGGGTCGCCCCAATCATGGACATCAGAGCAATCAGGATCACGATGTTCACCAGCAGTGCAAAGTTAGCCACCATACCGAATACGCGGTAGTAAATGGCCATCAGTAACAGCACCAGCGCCAGACCAAGAATCACAGAGTTCATACCCTGTTCGATATTTTCCTTACCCAGGCTTGGGCCAACGGTACGCTCTTCAACAAAGTACATTGGTGCAGCCAGAGCACCGGCACGCAGCAGCAGAGCCAGTTCGGACGCTTCAGCAGACTGCAGACCAGTAATACGGAAGCTGTTACCCAGTGTGCTTTGAATGGTCGCCAGAGAAATAATGGATTTTTCCACGACCTGAATAGTTTTCGGCGTTTCTTTACCATCAACCATTTCATAGGTTGTTTTTGGCTTACGCTCAACAAACAGAACCGCCATGCGCTTACCCACTGCTTTGCGGGTAACCTGCGTCATCATGGCGCCACCTTTGGAATCCAGATCGATATTCACCTGTGGGAAACCGTTTTCATCAAACGACGGCTGTGCATTGGTTACGCTGTCGCCGGTGGTGATGACTTTCTTCTGCAGTTGCGCGGTACGGTATTCGTCATTACGGAAACCGTATTCGTCGGTCAGGAAGCGACTGGTGCCCGGCTCGGCTTCGAGACGGAATTCGAGGTTAGCGGCTTTACCCAGAATTTTCTTGGCTTCAGCTGTGTCCTGTACACCTGGCAGTTCAACCACAATACGGTTACGGCCCTGACGTTGCACCAGAGGCTCGGCTACACCCAGCTCATTCACCCGGTTACGCAGGGTCGTGAGGTTCTGTTTAATGGCGTAGTCTTCGAATTCTTTAACTTTGGTTTCTTTAATGCTCAGACGCAGGTCAGCGTATTCACCGTCTTCAGAATCCATCAGGAATTCAGGGTAGTTACGGCCAACAAACGTCATCCCCTCAGCGCGCACATCAGAGTTAATAAAGCTGATCACCAGTGCCTGACCATCCAGCTGAATGCGACGGTACTTGAGATCTTCTTCACGCAGGCGGTTACGGAACTCCTCGCGGTAGTTTTCCATACGGCCTTTGAGATAGTCATCCATATCCACTTCCATCAGGAAGTGCACACCACCACTGAGGTCGAGACCGAGAGTCATCGGGCCGGCACCCATGGACAGCAGCCAGTCCGGCGTTGTCGGTGCCAGGTTGAGAGCCACAATATACTCGTCACCCAGGGCACGCTGAATGGCGTCCTTACCTTTTAACTGGTTATCAGCGCTGGTCAGACGGAATAACGCCGTGCTGCCGGTTACTTCTTCACCAAAAAATTCGATATTTGCGCTGGTCAGAGTGTCGCGTACACGTTTCAGTGTTGCTTCTGACATTTCGGCACCAGAACGGGCCGGGGTTACCTGAATAGCAGGATCAGGTGGATACAGGTTTGGTGCTGCGTAAATGCAGGCGAAAACCAGTGCCAGAACAATCAGCAGGTTCTTCCACAGGGGGTATTTATTGAGCATACAACTGCCCTTTTCCTTTCTCTAAAAAAAGACGGCCTCTGTATTGAGAGGCCGTCTGCAGCCCGGGGCGGGCCTTATGCTTTAACGTCTTTAATCGTGCCTTTTGGCAGTGCAGCGGTGATTGCTACTTTCTGGATTGGCAGCTGAACGCCTTCAGAAACTTCAACCACAACGAAATCGTCAGTTACTTTTACGATTTTGCCCAGCATGCCGCCCGCGGTAACTACTTCATCACCCTTGGTCAGACCGCCGATCAGGTTTTTGTGTTCCTTCTGACGTTTGCTCTGTGGACGCCACAGCAGGAAGTAGAAAATCAGCAGGAAGCCGCCAAGGAATACCAGCTGGCCCATAACCCCCATGGATTCAGGGGCAGCACCGCCTTCAGCCATCGCAGATGCAGACATTGTTAAAGCCAGGGCGGCCAGAATAGATTTCATAAAGAGATTCTCCCAATGTATTGTGACATGAGCATGTCATGCCCTTCGTCGTTCGTGTCTTTTAGCAGTCTTATAAATGCAGCGCGCTGTGCACGCTGCTGTATTCTCTGGCTCAGGAAGCGGATTCCTCTGTCGCCGGGCTGTCATCTAATGGCGGAGTCTTCATGCCCCGCTTGGCATAGAACTCGTCGACAAACCCGGCAAATGTACCCTCTTCCAGAGAACGGCGCAAACCGGCCATCAGGGTCTGGTAATAATGGAGGTTATGAATCGAATTTAAAGTAGCACCCAATATTTCTTTACACTTATCTAAGTGATGCAAATACGCACGGCTGAAATTACGGCAGGTGTAACAGGTACATTCCGGGTCTGCCGGGCCGTTATCGGTCTTGTTGGCCGAGTTGCGAATCTTCAGCGTACCGGTCGAAATGAACAGGTGCGCATTGCGGGCGTTACGGGTCGGCATCACACAGTCGAACATATCAACACCGCGGCGCACGCCTTCCACCAGGTCTTCCGGCTTGCCGACACCCATCAGATAGCGCGGCTTGTCTTCCGGCATTCTCGGCGCAATGTGCTTCAGTACGCGCATCATTTCGTCTTTCGGTTCGCCAACACTCAGACCACCAATGGAGTAACCGTCAAAACCGATGTCGAGCAGGCCGGCCAGCGACTCATCACGCAGGTCTTCATACATACCACCCTGAATGATACCGAACTGAGCCGACGGGTTATCACCGTGAGCATCTTTGGAGCGCTTCGCCCAGCGCAGAGACATGCGCATGGAATCCGCCGCTTCTTTTTCTGTCGCCGGATACGGGGTGCATTCATCAAAGATCATGACAATGTCAGAGCCCAGATCGCGCTGTACCTGCATCGAGCTTTCCGGCGTCATCATCACTTTTTCACCGTTCACCGGTGATCGGAAGGACACGCCCTCCTCCGTGATTTTGCGCATATCCCCCAGACTGAACACCTGGAAGCCGCCGGAGTCGGTCAGAATCGGCTTATCCCAGCCGATAAAATCGTGCAGATCGCCGTGCAGTTTGACGATCTCAGTACCCGGACGCAGCATCAGGTGAAAGGTGTTACCCAGAATAATCTCGGCACCCAGCTCTTTAATCTGCTCGGGTGTCAGGCCTTTTACCGTGCCGTAGGTACCCACCGGCATAAACGCCGGGGTCTGAATGGTGCCACGGGGGAATGTCAGCTGACCACGACGGGCCTTGCTGCCGCTGTCTTCGGTTTCCGAAATCAGCTCAAACTTCATAAAACATTCGCGGGTCATACGGATTCCTCGGCATTCGCTTGCGGGCAGGCCAGGAACATGGCATCCCCATAACTGTAAAAACGGTATTTTTCTTTCACGGCTTCGGCATAGGCTGCCAGCGTGTGATCACGCCCGGCGAAG
This sequence comes from Oceanospirillaceae bacterium, assembly GCA_002706025.1. Classification (GTDB taxonomy): domain Bacteria; phylum Pseudomonadota; class Gammaproteobacteria; order Pseudomonadales; family Oceanobacteraceae; genus Venatoribacter. The sequence goes on along the minus strand of PAJK01000072.1, from coordinate 29,124 downwards.
GCTGAGACCAGCATAATCAGCGTAGATTCCGGCAGGTGGAAATTAGTCACCATGGCATCAACGCTGCGGAAGCGGTAACCGGGGTAAATAAAGATACGGCTCTCACCATAGAAAGTTTCGATCTCACCGGAGGTACTGGCGCTCTCCAGGCTGCGTACCGACGTAGTGCCCACCGCAATAACGCGCTTACCCGCAGCACGGGTTGCTTTAACAGCCTCAACAACATCCGGCGGAACCTCAATGTATTCCGCATGCATTTCGTGTTCTTCGATGCTGTCGACTTTTACCGGCTGAAAGGTACCGGCACCTACATGCAGGGTGACGTAAGCGAAGTTAACACCCTTTTCTTTCAAGGCTGCCAACAATGGCTCGTCAAAATGCAGACCGGCGGTCGGTGCAGCCACCGCTCCGGGCTTTTCCGCGTACACAGTCTGATAGCGTTCACGGTCTTCTTCTGCATCGTCCCGCTCCATATAAGGCGGCAGAGGCATATGGCCAACGTCTTCAAGGATGCTCAGCAGCGGACGTTCATCAAGAAACTTCAGTTCAAATAAGGCGCCCTGACGTCCGGTCACTTCCACCTCGGTTCCGCCGAGGCTGATCATGCTGCCGGGCTTGGGGGAACGGGAAGAACGCAGATGCGCCAGAGCCGTGTGCTCGCCGGTTACTCTTTCTATAAGAGCTTCCAGTTTGCCGCCGGAGGCTTTCTCACCAAACAGACGGGCCGGGATCACACGGGTGTTGTTGAACACCATCAGATCGCCAGGTTCCACCATATTCAGCAGATCGCGGAAGATATGATGCGCAGTATTACCTGTTTCGCCGTTCAGAACCAGCAGGCGCGAGCTGCTGCGTTCGGCCATCGGATAGCGCGCAATCAGCTCATCCGGCAGGTCAAAGTCAAAGTCTTTGGTTTTCATTTTTACCCTATGATGGGAAGTCCACCCCATCTGCATGAGCAGAAGTCAGTGGTTGTTTAACAGGGCTGCAAGATTACCGGAGATGCTTCCCTAAGTTAAGGAAATCATTAGAAAAAAGTGTTGACACAAAAAATTATCAGGGTAATATGCGCGCCACTGACGAGCTACTGATGCGCCAGAGTGGCGAAATTGGTAGACGCAGGGGATTCAAAATCCCCCGCCTTTGCGGGTGTGCCGGTTCGAGTCCGGCCTCTGGTACCAAGCAAAAAAAGAGCTGTCAGTCTGAAGTGCGAAGTGGTAACATGCCGCGCCTCAATGCCCAGGTGGTGAAATTGGTATACACGCTGTGTTCAGGTCGCAGTGGGCTCACGCCCGTGAGAGTTCGAGTCTCTCCCTGGGCACCATCATTCTGTTCTGAGTGATGGTGCTGTACTTAACAAAGTACATTGAAAATTTGAAATGCCGAAGTGGTGAAATTGGTATACACGCTGTGTTCAGGTCGCAGTGGGCTCACGCCCGTGAGAGTTCGAGTCTCTCCTTCGGCACCATCCTTTCAAATTTAAATCTTCTATTTAAACCCTCTTTTGTTTCTTTCTGCAGACTTATTCAGATCACTGTGCTTTGCAACAGTGTCCTTCTGCATGCCGCAGAAAAGTCCCCATCCCGCATCTGCTGTCGTGCGATAACGTGCGATCGGATAAATAGTCACGATATTCACTTTAATAACTGCTACTTTCTCATGATGCGTCATGTACACAGCCGCAGTAGCGAAAAGTTACGCATTACCTCCCCTCCGCAGCGATAATTTTCATTCGTCCCCGGCCTTCTTTGTCTACTCTGTTTATATTCGCGTGAGTGGAGATAACAATGAATAAATACCTGGCGAGAACATTCATGGCGACGGCGGTCAGCACAGTGCTGAGCCTGATCGTAGCCAGTGTGCTCTATATGCCCCACATAATGTCTGCCACCGTCGCGGCAGCCGTCATCTGTACCAATCTCATCTGCATGACTCTCATCTATCAGCTGCTGGTACGGCCAATGGCACGCATGCAAACAGAAATTGCCAGCCAGCTGACAGCCCGTTCTGCAGAAAGCGTCCCCACTCAACAAGCCCTGCCCGCTTTCCTGCGTGAAGAAATGGATAAGTTAAGCAGCCAGCTGCGGATTTATGCAGAAATGCGCCATAAGTTGTCAGCTCATGGTGGCAAAATCGCGATTGCCGCCGCCGAGATGTCTTACGCCGCCGATCAGATGAAAGCCAAAATTCACGAAGAGGCGACAGACACCAATCAGATTGCCTCCTCCGCATCGCAGATTCATGACACCATAAATCAGATGGTCAGCCAGACCCGGGCCGTGGCAGACGCCACCACCGAAGCCAAACGCGTTAATCTGGTGGGCAAACAGGCGGTTGATGACATCATCCCGCAAATGGAGGGCACCCGTGAGGAGGTGAACACCAACGCCGGCCTNATNGCTCAGCTGGAAGCCAAATCTGAGCAGATTAAAACCGTAACCCGCGTTATCAGCGACATCGCAGAGCAGACCAACCTGCTGGCATTGAACGCCGCCATCGAAGCTGCCCGCGCCGGCGAGCAAGGCCGTGGTTTTGCCGTTGTCGCCGATGAAGTCCGCGCACTGGCCGCCAAAACCTCCGATGCTACCAAACAGATTGGTGATACCGTCACCGTCATCAATGAAGAAATCAAACACGCCGTGGCCAACAGCAGTTCTCTGACTGTTGCTATCGACCGCAATGTCGGTATGACCCAGTCGGTTTCCAACCATCTGAACGATATTTACAGCAGCTCGGAATACATTGAAAGCAACGTCAACGAGCTGGCCGAAAGCGTAAAAGAGAACAGCACCAGCATTGGCTATATTTCCTCCATTGTGCAGGAAACCAGCAAACGCCTGGAGCAGACCGAATCCGAAATTGCCTCAATTTCCGCCCAGTCGCTGGCACTGTCAGAAACCGCCGAAAAAATTTACGAAGCCTTTGGCAGCACCGAGCTGGGCAAACCGCACGATGAAGTCAAAGCCATGGCAGAAAAGTCGGCAGCCAGTATCGGCCGCATTTTTGAGCAGGCAATCCGCGACAGTAAGCTGACCGAACAGCAGATCTTTGATACCCATTACCGCGAAGTCGCCAATACCAATCCGAAAAAATACAACACGGCTTACGATGGCTTTACCGATCAGAAATTTCCGGATATTCAGGAGCCTATTCTGCAGCAGTTACAATACGTCGCCTATGCCGGCGCTGTGGACGTAAACGGCTACTTCCCGACCCACAACAACAAGTTCGCCAAAGCGCCGACCGGAGATTTTGCAACGGATCTGGTGCACAGTCGCAGCAAGCGCATCTTTAACGACCGCACCGGCTCACGCTGCGGATCGAATACCCGCCCATTCCTGCTGCAGACCTACAAACGCGATACCGGCGAAGTTATGCACGATCTGTCTGTCCCTATTTATGTGAACGGCAGACACTGGGGTGGTTTCCGCATTGGCTACCGCAGCGCCTGAGTGATGCACCGGGCGTCAGTTTTCCCGAGACAAAAAGCACGGAAGGCATGACGCTCCCTGACGAAATGCGCCACCACTGAACTGTTCAGCACCCTCTATTTAGGTCAATATAACGGTTGATACAGAACAGAGGACATCATGGTGAAAACTCTCCTGTCCGCCGCCCGGCGGCATAGCTTCCTGCTGATCAGCGCTCTGATAGTGAACGCCGCAGCATCCGCTGACAGCGCAACAGACAAAGCACCTGTTTTCACCCTGCCCGTGCTGGATGGCAGCAAAAATGTCAGCCTCGCCGACTATCAAGGTCAGGTGGTCTATGTTGATTTCTGGGCTTCCTGGTGTGGACCCTGCCGCAAATCCCTGCCCTTTATTGAGGGCGTGCGTGCCGATCTGAAAGATCAGGGGTTTGAAGTGCTGGCGGTAAACCTCGACGAAGAAACTGCCCCGGCCTACGACTTCCTGCAACAGCACCCACTGTCGTTTCCCATTCTGCACGACCCGTCGGGCGATACCCCGGACAGCTTTGGGCTGCGAGGTATGCCAACCTCTTATCTGATCGACCGTGATGGCAACATCCACTCAGTGCATGAAGGTTTCCGCACTGCAGATGCCGAAAAAATCCGGGCAGAAATCACCGCATTAGTCAGCAAAAAATAGCGCAGCAACAGATTCTGCGCCGCTGCCGGCAGAAGAAAAAAGAAAAAACAATAAGCACAAGAAACAGCATAGATCTGCACAAGGGGAGATGCGGAACCATGACAGCCGAAAAAAACGACCAACAGACTGCCGCCGGAGACGGTATCGAATACCAGCATTACGACGCACTGGGACTGGCGCAGCTGGTTAACGATGGAGATGCCTCACCCGAGCAGCTGCTGAATGCCGCAATTAAACGCGCTGAAGAGGTTAACCCGGCCATCAATGCCATTATTACCCCACTGTATGATCACGCCCGCCAGCAGATTAAAGACGGTTTACCCGATGGCCCATTCAAAGGTGTGCCTTTTCTGCTGAAAGATCTGCTCGCTGCCTTGCAGGGCACGCCGCTGAGCAGTGGTAGCAATGCCATGAAAGGCGTCATCTCCCCGACCGACAGCGAGTTGGTTAAGCGCTTTAAACAGGCCGGTCTGGTGATCTTTGGTAAAACCAACACACCGGAACTGGGCCTGATGGGNGTAACGGAACCNAAAGCCTTNGGCCCTGCNCGCAATCCNTGGAATACAGACCACACNCCCGGCGGTTCAAGTGGTGGTTCAGCAGCGGCNGTGGCGGCTGGNATNCTGCCCATGGCGTCTGCCGGAGATGGCGGCGGCTCGATACGNATTCCNGCAGCCTGCTGCGGTNTNTTTGGTCTNAAACCCAGNCGGGGCCTGGTACCGACCGGNCCTTACGCCAGTGATTATTGGGAAGGNGCAGCCACNGAGCATGTCATCAGCCGCAGCGTACGCGACAGTGCCGCCATGCTGGATGCNATTGCCGGCGCCGACGGCTCAACGCCCTACCCGGTCCANNTTGCCGGNCACTATCTCGACAGCNTGCAGCAACCNCTGCGCAAGCTGCGCATCGGCTACACCTGCCGTTCTTTTATTGGTCGCGAGGTATCCCCGGAGGCCGAACAGGCGGTCAGCCACAGTGTCGATGTTCTCACTGCGCTGGGCCATGAATGTGAACCTGTGACTCTGGCACTGGACGGTGAAGCCCTGGCCGACAGCTATCTGACCCTGTATTTTGGCCAGGTCGCCGCCGATATTGACTTTATGGCAGCTCAGCTCANCAGCCGGGNATCCAATCTGGATATCGAAGACACCACCAAATTGCTGGGATTCCTTGGTAAAACCATCAGTGCCGGAGATTACGTCAACGCCAAACGCCGCTGGAATCAGCTGGCGCAAAGCATGCACATGTTCCACCAGAAATACGATTTNCTGCTGACGCCGGTTCTNGCTTCCGAGCCAGTGCCAGTCGGTTTCTTTGATCCNAAGCCCGCTGAAGCTGTGGCCATGAAGGTGATCAANGGGCTGGGTCTGCACAAACTGCTGCTGAAAAGCGGTCAGGTGAAGAAAATGGCACTGGATAATCTGGAAAAGCTGCCCTTTACTCAACTCGCCAACATGACCGGCCAACCGGCGATGTCTGTGCCGCTNTACTGGTCCGGAAATGGTCTGCCNCTGGGCAGCCAGTTTATNGCTCNGNTGGGCGACGACAGCACCCTGTTACAGTTGGCAGCACAGCTTGAAGAAAGCAGCCCATGGTTTCACCGGCGGCCTGCCCTGTAACACGATAAGCAGTAACCGATAACCGATAAGAACGCAGTTCAGCACGGCTTCCATCAGCCANNCAGATCTGCCAAAAACCACGCCCNGCGCGCCGGACAAAAAGGATCTCANAGAANAAATGAACAGGAAAAACGTACTGATCACCGGCTGCTCATCNGGCATNGGCCAGGCGCTGGCTGAGGAATATCTGCGTCAGGGCTACCGTGTTTACGCAACCGCCCGCAATATNGCCAATCTGGCTCACCTGACAGATGAGCAGCTTTTTCCGCTGGCNATGGACGTCAANNACAGCGACGACATTGCTGCTGCGATTAAGATAATCACNGANGAAGANGGNCANCTGAATTGCCTGATCAACAACGCNGGCTACGCGGCTATGGGGCCAATGGCCGANCTCAGTCANGANCTGCTGCAACAACAGTTTGCCACCAATGTTTTCGCACCACTGGCGTTAACTCAGGCAACGGTTCCCCTGTTACGCGCCGCGGCGACAGAAGAGAGACCGGCGCAGGTCGTCAATATCGGCTCGGTNTCCGGCATACTGACCACACCTTTTTCCGGTGCTTACTGCGCAACNAAAGCCGCTCTGCACTCCATAAGCGACGCATTGCGCATGGAACTGGCACCCTTTGGTATTCACGTGGTCACGGTCCAGCCGGGAGCGATNCAATCAAAATTCGGCGATAACTCGCTGGCTAATCTGATTAAAGGCCTGAAAAAGGATTCTCTCTATTTACCCCTGAAAAATCAGATGGAAGCCAGAGCAACAGCCTCACAGGACAACCCCACCCCAGCAGAAGAATTTGCCCGGGAACTCATCGCGCAATTACTGAGNAANCCGGATGACGTTATCCGTATTGGTCACGGCAGCCGGATTCTGCCGCTGATTGCACGCTGGCTGCCAACATCGCTGAGCGATCGCATTCTGAGTAAAAAATTCGGNCTNAACCGNCTTTGATCNTGNGCAGTCCACGANAAAGCAGCANACATAAAAAAACGCAGCCAATTGGCTGCGTTTTTTCGCTAACTAACCTGGTTCTGATTTAACAATCAGAAGTANTAATCAACAGTCAGGTACAGGTAGTCGTCTTCTTTGTTGAAGACCATACCGTTGCTGTCGATACCACCATCGTTAGACACGTATTCCAGGTAGAACCAACCTGGGCCGTAGTCATAGCTGAAACCTGGTGCCCAGCTGTCTGCAGAACCAACGGTATCTTTGTAGTCGTCAGTTTTGGATTCAGCATTGGTGTAATCTACGTAGAACAGGAAATCGTTCAGAGCGTAGGTTACGGTTACAGCGCGACGGTCGTTTTTGATCTTGGTGTCATCCAGAGCGGTGCCAGCAAACGCTGCCAGGCCACTCAGATCACGTTCAGTAATAACGTACTGAGCTTTCAGACCAACTGCACCGAAACTACCTTCATAGTAGGCAACGGCTGCACTGTGATCGCCTTCCATCGGACGGTCAGCATTGCCTGCCAGATCACGCAGCTTACCAACCTGGTAAGATGCACCCACTTTGTGGCCATCTGCAACTTCGTAAGAACCGTTCAGAACAAATGTCTGACCTTTCTGATACTCAGCTGTAGTACCCCAGTGACCGCCGTCATCCATGGTTTCGGTGCTGTTACCGAAATCATCAACGTGATAGTAAGCAACGTCATAGTGGAATTTGCTCACATCAGAGCTCCACTTAACACCTACGTCCATCTGATCTGCGTAACCGCCGAGCAGCTCATCACCAGGCCAGAAGTTGGTGGTTTTCCAACCAAATGGTACCTGAGATTTACCGATCTTAACGGAACCTGCTTCAAAGTCTTTGCCGATCCAGGCTTTGTGGAAGCCATAGTGACCGCCAGTGTTGTTGTTTGCAGGATCAGTGAAAGCCCCTTTACCTAAACGGAACTCAGAAGAAAACTTCCAGCCAGATGCTTCATCGGCNTGATCAATGTACAGAATCANAGCTTCGTAGTTAGTATCACCATAGGTGACCTCTTCNGNNTCNGTATTGTACAGAGCNTGGTTNACCCAGAANCCACCGCTGATTGCATCAGAAGCCATCGCAGGTACGGCNGANGCCGCCAGAGCGATCGCCAGAGGCAGTCGAAGTTTTTTCATAGAATCTCTCCTCATTTATTTAAATAACAGATCCATTAATTCAGTCATCTTCCGATAACATCTTCCCTAACAAGGTGTGGTAGAGCTCTTTGTCCCTTACCACACCTGTTATCCCTTCACCTGAGTGTACGAACACAGCGTGTCCCGTCTGATGGCGNAGTTCCATCGCATCCCTCATCGGGAANTCTTCTGGGACACTCACAGGGTGTTTGCCAAATTCCTGTATTGTATTGCCGGCTTCCCAGGANACAATTTCCTGCCGNCTGCCGTTTGCGATGACTGATTTTTTATCTTCTGAGAGCCAGTAATCATCGCGTCGNTTGAGGCAATAGCCNTCATTTTCTGCGCTGAAATTATTGAGCGGACACATAATGGATGCCGCACGCAAAACATTCAGCGGATTCGTATGCGCAACAAAATCACGCACATAATCATTTNCCGGNTTCAGNACAATATCTTCCGGTTTACCGTGCTGAACAATTTCTCCGTCCTTCATGATCGCAATATGATTGCCTAATTTCAAAGCCTCATCGAGATCATGACTGACGAACAGAATCGTTTTTTTCAATTTNTTNTGCAACATCAGCANNTCATCCTGCAACTGCGTNCGNATCANAGGATCAAGNGCTGAAAATGGNTCATCCATCAACAGNATATCAGTTTCAATNGCTAATGCACGNGCCAATCCGACACGTTGCTGCATACCGCCGGACAATTTACCCGGCTTCAGATGTCGCCATTCGGTTAAACCAACCAGATCCAGCTGNTCNCGNACNCGTCGTTCNATTTCTGNTTTTTCCATGCCCTGAACTTCCAGCGGCATAGCGACGTTTTCTTCTACCGTAAGCCATGGCATTAATGCAAATTTCTGAAATACCATGGACACCAGACGCTGNCGGATACCACGCTGCGTTTCCGCGTCTGCAGTAACGAAATCCACCATATCACCGTCGCATTCAATNCGAATTGCACCACGAGCGACAGGATTCAGGCCATTAATACAGCGCAGNAGGCTNGATTTACCAGAACCTGACAGGCCCATCAATACGCATATNTCGCCACGTCCGACGTTAAGTGACGCATTTTTTACACCNACAACCTGGCCGGTTTTTTCACGGATATTTTCGCGGTCTTCACCAGCATCCAGCAGCGGCAGAGCAGCATGTGGATTTCCGCCAAATACAACATCGAGATTTTCAATCTGAATCATTTTATTTCACTGCCTCCGGTTGTTTNAACAGGCGATCCAACAGGATGGCCAGTAATACAATTGCCAGACCAGCTTCAAAGCCTGACGCAATATCAACCGTATTCAATGCGCGTACAACCGGCTTACCCAGNCCGTCTGCACCCACCAGGGCAGCAATAACAACCATCGACAGTGACAGCATGATGCACTGNGTAACACCCGCGGCAATGCTCGATGCAGCCGCTGGTAATTCAATGCGCCATAGTAATTGTTTTTGTGTCATGCCNAACGATTGCCCCGCTTCTACCAATTCTTTTGGTACTTCCGAAATCCCCAGATACGTTAACCGCACCGGAGCAGCAATTGCGAATATAATAGTGGAAATCAGACCCGGAACGACACCCAGGCCAAACAGNGTCAATGTCGGAATCAGATAAACAAATGGGGGCACTGTTTGCATAAGATCGAGCACCGGNCGGATAAATTTAAACATCTTNGGATGGTGCGCAGCGTATATACCGACTGGCAAACCCACGAGAATACAGAGCAGAGTGGCATAGATAACCAGCGACAGCGTCTGCATGGTTTCTTCCCAATATCCGAGGTTCCAGATCAAAATCAGCGAAAATAGCACAAAAACGACAAGCGACCAGGAACGGTGCAGCCAATATGCCATTCCAGTCAATATGGCAATAAATGCCACCGGATGCAGCCATAATAGTACNTCAGTCGAAGACACAACGAGCCATTCGAGTGAAACNGAAATGGCATCAAAAAAGCCAGAGGCTGAGAAAACCAGCCAATCAAAGAATATTTCGATATAGTCGCCTAACGGCAATTTATACTGATCCATAGACATAAGTACCCGTACGGTTGACCCGCAGAAACCGGTTATTAATTAAAATTAAATAAATTTAAGAGCGTACAGACATCCGTATTTCGCGGATATCTGCACTGTCTTAGCTTTATCAGAGACTTGCTTTTACAGCAGAGAGACCAGGCTTACCGTCTTTCGTAGTAACACCTTCGAGCCATGCATCCAGCACCTGCGGATTCGCTTTCAGCCAGTTTTTAGCCGCTACAGCCGGCTTCTTGCCGTCATCCAGAATGGCTTTCATCACTTCATTTTCCAGCGTCAGGCTGAATTCAAGGTTGGTCAGCAGCTTACCGACGTTCGGACATTCAGCGGTGTAACCCTTACGTACGTTGGTCATTACATTGGCACCACCGAGATCCGGGCCAAAATAATCGTCNCCACCCGCCAGGTATGTAATGTCAAAGTTGCTGTTCATCGGGTGCGGCTCCCAGCCAAGGAAGACAATCCACTGATCACGCTTGGTTTTACGTTTTACCTGCGACAGCATGCCTGCTTCACTGGATTCGACGACGCTGAAGTCCTTCAGACCAAAGGCGTCTTTATCNATCATGTCCTGAATCAGGCGGTTACCGTCGTTACCGGGTTCGATACCGTAAATTTTACCGTCAAATTTATCAGCGTATTTAGCGATATCAGCAAAGCTCTTTACGCCAGCATCGTAAACATANTGAGGTACTGCCAGTGTGTATTTTGCGCCGGTAAGGTTTGTTTTAATGGTTTCAACNGTNCCCTTATCCAGATACGGGCGGATATCGCCTTCCATGGTTGGCATCCAGTTACCNAGAAAAACATCGATATCGCCATTTTCCAGCGATTTATAGGTCACAGGAACGGACAGCATCTGGGTGGTGGTTTTATATCCCAGACCTTGCAACACAACGGAAGTCAGTGCTGTNGTCGAAGTAATATCGGTCCAGCCAACGTCAGAAAAACGTACAGTGTCGCACTCAGCGGCAAAACTGGTGGACGCAGTCACAGTCAGTGCTGCGGTCGTTAATGCGGTAGCAATCAATTTTCTTGCTGTCTTCATGTGTTACTCCTGCTGTCTAAGTTAGTCATTTGTTATTACATGAATGTCACGCCCGAAATCAGCTGATTTCAGGGCTGCGTGGACGCTGATATTCTTTCCAGCCCGGATCAAGGCCCACTTCCGCAGAGGATGGTGAGAGCATGCCTTTACCACGGATAATGTCTGCAGCCCGTTCCGCCACCATGATGGTTGGCGCATTCAGGTTGCCATTCGGGATGGTAGGAAAAATGGAAGAATCGACCACNCGTAATCCCTGGATACCNCGTACCTGAGTATCGCTGTTGACCACTGCCATATCGTCTTCGCCCATTTTGCATGAGCATGACGGGTGATAGGCGCTTTCAACATTTGCACGGATAAAGGTGTCGATTTCAGCGTCGCTCTGCACGGCTTCGCCCGGCTGAATTTCGCCGTCGCGGTACGCATCAAANGCTGGCTGATTAATAATTTCCCGGGTCAGGCGAACACAATCACGGAAACCTTCGCGATCTTCTTCCGCCTGCAGGTAATTAAATAAAATTGATGGATGATCGGTCGCATTGGCACTGCGCACATGCACACGGCCGCGACTGCGTGGTTTATTGTGGCCAATATGCACCTGGAACCCATGACCATCAAACGCGCTGCGGCCATCGTAGCGCATCGCGGCCGGTAAAAAGTGGTACTGCAGATCCGGCCACTCTACCCCGGCCTTTGAACGGATAAAGCCACAGGATTCAAAATGATTGGTTGCACCAAGNCCACTGCGGGTTAATAACCAGCGGGCGCCAATTAAGCCTTTATGGAACCAGTCCAGCTGNCCATTCAGNGTGATGGGCTGTTTACAGCGGAACTGAAAATAAAATTCCAGATGGTCCTGCAGGTTTTCACCAACCCCCGGTAATTCGTGTTTTACGTCAATACCGGCCTTCATCAAAACATCGGCGTTGCCAATGCCNGATAATTGCAGAATATGCGGCGANCCTACCGGNCCNGCGGANAAAANTACCTCTCCNCGACATTTTATGTCGTTTTTAATGCCGCCNTTAATAATGCGGACACCGACGGCCTTTTTATCTTCCAGCAACACCTTCTCAACCTGTACGCCTGTCATCACCGTCAGGTTCGGACGTTTCATCGCCGGGCGCAGATAAGCGTTAGCAGTNGACCAGCGCACACCGTTTTTAACCGTCATATGCATTGGCCCGAAGCCTTCCTGCTGCATACCGTTATAATCAGCGGTAAAGTCGTACCCCGCCTGCTGACCTGCTTCAATAAAGGTCTTGTACAGCGGGTTTTGCATGTTATTACCGTTATTCGTACCTAACGGACCNCTGTCGCCACGATATTCGTCGCCNCCAAAAGCCCAGGTTTCCGCTTTTTTGAAATACGGCAGGCAGTGCGCATAATCCCAGTCCNGAGCACCATGTTCTGCCCACTCATCAAAATCTTTNGCGTGGCCACGTACATACACCATGCCATTNATGGAAGATGAGCCACCCAGTACNTTACCGCGTGGGCAATGCATTTCGCGGTTNTCAAGATACGGTTCCGGGTCNGTTTCAAACTGCCAGGCGTATTTCTCGGTATTCATCGGAATCGACAGTGCGGTCGGCATCTGAATAAAAATGCTGCGNTCNCTGCCACCGGTTTCCAGCAGGAGAACCTGTTTATCGGCATCTTCACTCAGGCGCGCCGCCAGCACACAACCGGCTGAACCCGCCCCCACAATAATGTAATCGTACGTTGCCATAACTACCTCAGAACGGACTTTCCAGTGGATTCATACCGACATATACGGCTTTTAGCTGGGTGTAATGNCGCANGGTCTCGATACCNTTTTCACGCCCCAGGCCAGAGAGTTTGTAACCACCGACAGGCATTTCTGCCGGNGAATTACCGTAAGCGTTCAGCCAGCAGATACCGGCCTTAATCTGNTGNATCACCCGGTGGGCACGACGGATATCTTTGGTAAATACGCCAGCAGCAAGACCCAGGCGTGTGGCGTTTGCCCGGTCAATAACTTCATCTTCTGAGGCGAAACTCAGCACCGACATGACCGGGCCAAAAATTTCTTCACGNACGATGGTCATATCGTCGCTGCAATCTGTAAAAATGGTTGGCTCTACAAAGAATCCCTGTTCGGCTCCGGCTGGTTGCATGGCGNGACCGCCGCAGGCCAGCGTCGCNCCTTCCTGCTTACCTTTTTCGATATAGCTCATCACCAGCTGATGGTGTTTTGCAGAAATCAAAGCACCGAAATTAACATCCGGATNTAACGGATCACCGGCGACAATATTATTTTGGGTACGCTCCAGCAGACGCTGCATNAACGCGTCTTTAATGCCTTCCTGTACAAATACCCGGGTACCGTTGGTGCAGATTTCNCCCTGGGTGTAAAAATTNCCCAGCATGGCGGCCGACACAGCNTCTTCCAGATCGGCATCATCAAAAATGATTAATGGTGATTTACCACCCAGCTCCATGGTNACTTCTTTCAGAGTGGTGGCCGCTGCCGCCATCACTTTTTTGCCAGTACCCACTTCACCGGTAAANGAAACTTTGGCGATNTCNTCATGNTGTGTCAGCCAGGAACCCACCGCNCCATCACCNTGAATCACGTTAAACACACCGGCAGGCACACCGGCTTCAATAAAAATNTCTGCCAGCTTTACAGCACCGTGTGGTGTTTCTTCCGACGGTTTAAAAATCATCGCATTGCCACAGGCCAGGGCCGGTGCAGATTTCCAGCAGGCAATCTGCAGTGGGTAATTCCATGCACCAATNCCNGCACAAACGCCCAGCGGTTCGCGACGGGTGTAGTAGAAATCACCNCCAAGATCCTGCTGATTGCCTTCAATNGCCGGTGCCAGACCAGCAAAAAACTCNATCGAATCAGCTCCGGTNACAACATCCACCACCGACGCTTCCTGCCACGGCTTACCGGTATCCAGCACTTCGATTTTCGCCAGCTCNTCATTGCGNTCACGCAGCAGTGCCACGGCCTTCAGCAAAATGCGGCTGCGCTCCATGCCGGTCATGGCAGACCATTCAGCGAAACCTTTCTGGGCACTGGTCATAGCCGCTTCGCGCACACTGTCATCNGCGATTTCTGTCTTGTAAATCACCTCACCGGTCGCCGGGTTGACCACATCAAATGTGTCGCCGGAACTGTTGGCCATTAATTTGCCATCGACAAAGTTTCTCAGCACATTCACGCTTGCTTACTCCCTTCCCATTCCATACCGGCACGTTCGGCCTGCAGATAAATAAATTCTTTACACAAGCGCTCCGCTTCGCGGAAATCCCGTTCATCCGGTGCACTTAAAATGCTGCGCAACCACATGCCATCGATCATTGCCGCGGTCATGTTCGTTGCTTCTCTTGCCTTTACCGGGTCAGCGATCAGCTGGCGGTAGGAATACATCAGGTTGCTCTCCAGACGGCGCTGGTTCACCCGCTGCAGGCGTGCCAGATCCTGGTCATGNATCGCCTGCCCCCAGAACGACAGCCAGGTACTGGATGCCGGNGAGGACTGGTGAAAACCCGAGAAGTTGGTTTCCACCACCATCATCAGTCGCTCCATCGGCGTGATATNCGGTTTTGACTGCAGGCGGGTCAGTAAGCCCTGTTGCAGCTGNTCCAGCAGATGGCGTACTGCCGCCTGAATCACACCCTGTTTGCCGCCAAAGTAGTGGCTGATAATCCCGGAAGACATNCCCGCCAGACGACTTATGGTTACGATCGTCGTCCCCTGAAAACCATTGACCTCAATGGATTTAAGGGTGGCTTCGATCAGCTGTTGTTTACGTACTGGTTCTATCCCGACTTTAGGCATATTTTTTTTGATTGATCGTTCAATTAAATTCAACCCTATCCTTTAGACCCCTAAATATCAAGACTGTAATTTTCANNAAACCGTCATATTACCCGCCATACCCATTCGCTGAACGTAGCGTCAAAAATCGCTNAAANANCGCTNAAACCCAGTANTTACGCGGACTGCAGCGACACTNAACCTGGCCAGGAAAAAGCTTACAGGCCTATACAAATGGAAAGATTGTCAATGTCATCAATAATGGATTTTCCGGACAATTCATCAGCCAAAAAAGTAATTTCAGCCCCTTCGACAGCTCTTAGGAGCCCCAACAGACACGCCCTGACTGTATAAAAAGCAATCAAAAAACGTCCCATGCACAGCAGAAACGCATCTGTTTTTGTATCGGGTTTCGAAATAAATCAGCGACAGAAAAGAACCACTGCGGGTTTTGTGAAGGGTGTTTGTGAGGAGGTTTTGTAAGGGGTTGGCGAAGAGTTTTGAGAGGGATTTCGCGGAGGATTGATAGCCGGTTTCAGTTGAGCCTGATGCCGAGTTTTACGAAAGCGTCAGTCAGCTATGCCGGTTACAGCAAGAGGTGCTGTGAGAAGTGCCGACAGAAGACGGCTTTAAGCCAGAAAAAGAGACAGAAGCACCGCCCAGGGGCCGCAGGCCTGGCAGACGGGCTTCAGACAGACATCAGCCGTGGCCGACGGAGGAAAACAGATTGATCACCAGGACACCGGCAACAATCAACGCCATACCTAAAATAGCAGGCCAGTCCAGCGCCTGATCATAGAAAAACCAGCCGATCAGGGTCACACACACAATGCCCAGCCCCGCCCAGATGGCATAGGAAATACCGACCGGAATGGTTTTAAGCACAATGGATAACAGGTAAAGCGACGCGCAATAAAAAACAATCACGATCACACTCGGCCACAGCCGGGTGAAACCTTCTGATAATTTCAGTGCACTGGTTGCTGTAACCTCAGCCGCGATTGCGACCAACAGCAACAGGTAAGTCTGCATACAAAAGTCTCCGCATATTCGCAGCCGGGTTAAAGTACACCCGGAATTCAGATGTTTCGGCTGCGGCGCGACAGTCTGCCTGCAATCTTATTTTTGGTCGAGTACCAGTGGGTTTTCGGCCGCTTTGGCGCATTGGAAAGCAGCGTTTCAAAAGCAACATCATTACTGCTGCGCGGGGCCAGATGGGCAAAATAAATGCGCTCTGCGTTCAGCTCCGCCACTTTCTGTAACGAGCGCCGATACTGATTTGGGTGACACAATGGGTACGGAGGTACTATTTTTTGCTTTACCATTACCAGCAGATCGGCGACGTAAATCTCACCACCCGGCACATGCAATAAAGACACATCATGATCGGTATGCCCCGGGGTAAACAATGCCTGCCATTCAGAAAAACCCGGCAATGTCTGACCGTCCTGTAATTCATAATCCGGCTGCAGTACCGCGTTATACCAGATATGTTTTTTACCCCGCCCCATGCGTCCGGCCACCCACAGAGTCAAAGCCACATCAATGGCATGGGCAACCCGCCCTACCGGCCCGGCATACCATTTACGGGTACCGGGATGAGCGGCAATTTCAGCTCCGGTCAGACGCCGTAATCTGTGTGCACCACCCGCGTGATCCGGGTGCATGTGGGTTACCACGATCAGTTTAAGATCGGTCAGAGGGCGTTGCAGTGTGGTCTGAATAAAGTCGCACACCATCCCCGTATCGGCGCGGCTGCAGCCGTCCAGTAACAGGAGTTTATCGGGATACTCAACCAGATAAATATTCTGGATATAGCCTTTAAGCGTGTGAATCTGCATAAGCTGGCGTCTTTTTATACTTGTTATATTTATTAATTAGCAGCCAGATCAGAGTATCAGGCACGCAATAAAAAAGCAGCCATTATGGCTGCTTTTTTATTAACTGTGCGTAACTCAGGCCCTGAGTAACAGATCGGAATCAGTCACTGCGCGGTTCGCGCTCCAGGTATTCCTGCGACTGCATTTCCAGCATCCGCGATGTCGTACGCTGAAATTCAAACTCCAGCTTGCCCTGGCCATAAATCGCCGCAATGGCGGCATCGGCAGACATAATGACCTTCACACCACGATCGTAAAATTCATCGATCAGGTTGATAAAACGACGCGCCAGATCGTCATTTTTCGCACCCATCACCGGCACATTGGAAATCAGCACCGCGTGGAACTGTCTGCCCAGTTCAATATAGTCATTCTGCGAACGCGGGCCATCACACAGGGCTTCAAACTCAAACCAGGCCACATCATCACAGGTGGCTTTGGCGCGGATCGCACGACCCAGCACTTCCACGTCCACATCATGCTCAACCTGACGCTTGTCCGGCACGATGCGATGAAAACTTTCCTGCAGGCTTTTTTCTGCTTCTTCGCTGAGCGGGTAATGATACAGACGCGCCTGCTCCAGTGAACGCAGACGATAATCCACGCCGGAGTCGACGTTGACCACTTCGGTATATTTGTTCAGCAGCTTGATAGCCGGAATAAAGCGGTCACGCTGCAGACCGTCTTTATACAGACCGTCCGGCACAATATTCGACGTAGCAACCAGCGAAACACCACGCTCAAACAGCTCCTGCATCAGACCGCCGAGGATCATGGCATCACCGATATCGGATACAAAGAACTCATCGAAACAGATGATCTGTGCTTCCTGAGCGATATTATCAGCGATCATTTTCAGCGGGTTTTTCTCGCCGGAAAACTGAGTCAGATCGTGATGCACACGCTGCATAAAACGGTGAAAGTGGGTACGCATTTTACGTTTGAACGGTAGCGCTTCATAAAAGGTATCCACCAGATAGGTTTTACCGCGGCCAACACCACCCCAGAAGTACAGTCCTTTTACCGGCTCAGGCTTTTTCTTGCTCAGTTTACCGGCCAGTTTGCCGAATACGCCCTGCTCGCTGCGCTGTTTTTCCTGCGCTACCAGATCATCATACAAACGCTGCAGATGCTTAACTGCCATTTCCTGTGCAGCGTCGTAAGAAAAGTCATCACGTTTCAGGTCTTCCTGATACAGTTCCCAGGGTGTACTCACGGATTGTCTCCTGCGGAGAAGAACCCGCCCGACAGTGCCCGTTATGGCCCGTCACAGCGGATTTTTCAGTCTTAGATTTTTATCGGCGCGAAATATATGGGACATGGCCCGAAAGTGCAAATAACACACAGTTCATCAGGCGGGCCGCAGCTATTTCGCTACCTCTGCTGCCAGTGGGCCCAGATCATCGATCAGGCTGGCTTTAAGATCGGTCAGACGACCGTGAAAGAAGTGGCTGCCGTCGGAAAACACCTCGAAATGCGGTGTCGGGATCACCAGCGACGCCCAGTTCTCAACCTCATCAAATGGCACCACCTCATCACCATCCCCCATATAGACATAGGTCTCAAAGTTATGGGGCAGCGTATTCGGTGCATCAAAATGATGAACTGCCGGTGCCAGCAATACCAGAGCCGCCAGCTGATCCGGCGCACGACAGGCTGCCAGACATGCCATACCGGCACCGAATGAAAAGCCCGCCAGAATTACCTTCTTCCAGCCCAGTGTATTCAGCACATAATCCAGCGCCGCCAGCACATCGTCCTGCTCGCCTTTGCCGTGATCGTGCACACCTTCACTCTCGCCAACACCGCGGAAGTTAAAGCGCAGCGACGGCAAACCCAGCCCGGCAGCGGTGCGTGTAACCGTGGTCACCACCTTATTATTCATGGTGCCCTGATGCAGCGGATGCGGGTGACACATCAGCACCCCCAGCTCAGTTTGCTCTGCTTCCGCCCAGCGGCCTTCAATGTGACCAGCAGGCCCCTGAATTGTGATCACTTTTTCCTGCGCCATAGCGCTGCATTCTCCTGATAATTATTGGGGAAAGCTCAGCAGGGAGCGGCGCTCCCGGCCAGATATTTACCCATATTCATATAGCTAAATGTTATTAATTACGCCTTCTTATATACCGGCCAACTTGGTATATTTCCCGCCATTAAAACTGCCCGACATACACTTTACGGGAACGACCAAACGCTATGACTGATTACAACCACACACACCTGAAACAGCTGGAAGCGGAGAGTATCCACATCATCCGCGAAGTAGCAGCCGAGTTCGACAACCCGGTGATGCTCTACTCCATCGGTAAAGATTCCGCGGTGATGCTGCACCTGGCGCGCAAAGCCTTCTATCCAGGCAAGCCGCCATTCCCACTGCTGCACGTCGATACCACGTGGAAATTCAAAGAGATGATCGAATTCCGCGATAAGATGGCTGAAGAAATCGGCATGGACCTTATTGTCCACATCAACGAGGAAGGTGTGAAGCAGGGAGTTGGTCCTTTTACTCACGGTTCGTCCAAACACACCGACATCATGAAGACCCAGGCGCTGAAACAGGCACTGGACAAATACGGTTTTGACGCCGCGTTTGGTGGTGCCCGTCGTGACGAAGAAAAGTCCCGCGCCAAAGAGCGTGTGTACTCTTTCCGTGACAGCAAACACCGCTGGGACCCGAAAAACCAGCGTCCTGAGCTGTGGAACATCTACAACGGTAAAGTGAACAAAGGCGAAAGCATCCGTGTATTCCCGCTGTCCAACTGGACCGAACTGGATATCTGGCAGTACATCTATCTGGAACAGATCAAGATCGTACCTCTGTACTTCTCCGACAAGCGTCCTGTCGTAGAGCGCGACGGCATGCTGATCATGGTCGACGACGACCGTATGCCACTGGCCGAAGGCGAAGTGCCGGAAATGAAATCCGTCCGCTTCCGTACCCTGGGCTGCTACCCGCTCACCGGTGCCGTGGAATCCGAAGCGGCGACACTGCCGGAAATCATTCAGGAAATGCTGCTGACCACTACATCTGAGCGTCAGGGCCGTGCCATCGACCACGATTCATCCGGTTCGATGGAGAAGAAAAAGCAAGAGGGGTACTTCTGATGAGCCATCAATCCGATCTGATTGCTTCCGATATTCTTGAGTATCTGAAACAACACGAAAACAAAGAACTGCTGCGCTTCCTGACCTGCGGTAACGTTGATGATGGTAAATCCACCCTCATCGGCCGACTGCTGTACGATTCCAAAATGATCTATGAAGATCAGCTAGCATCCGTCACCAAAGACAGCGCCAAAGTCGGCACCACCGGCGACCGTCCTGACCTGGCTCTGCTGGTTGATGGTCTGCAGGCCGAACGTGAGCAAGGCATCACCATTGACGTAGCCTACCGCTACTTCTCTACCGCCAAGCGCAAGTTCATCATTGCTGACACCCCAGGGCACGAACAGTACACCCGTAACATGGCCACCGGTGCGTCTACCTGTGAGCTGGCGATCATCCTGATCGACGCCCGTTACGGCGTACAGACCCAGACCAAACGTCACAGCTTTATCGCCTCTCTGCTGGGCATCAAGCACGTTGTGGTTGCCGTGAACAAAATGGACCTGCTCGATTTTGATGAAAACACCTTCAACAAAATCAAAGAAGACTACCTGGAGTTCTCGAAAAAACTGCAGCTGGAAAACATCTACTTCGTGCCTATGTCTGCCCTCGACGGCGACAACGTAGTAGAAAAATCCGCGCGCGCGCCATGGTATGACGGCCAGACCCTGATGGAGATTCTGGAAACGGTTGAAGTCCACAAAGACAAAAACCTGACCAATTTCCGTTTACCGGTCCAGTACGTTAACCGCCCTAACCTCGACTTCCGTGGTTTCTGCGGCACCATCGCCGCCGGCACCATTAAGCCGGGCGAAACCATCATGGCGCTGCCATCGCAGAAAACCAGCAAGGTAGAAAACATCGTTACCTTTGATGGCAACCTGGATGAAGCCTTTGTTGGTCAGGCAATTACCCTGACTCTGGAAGACGAAATCGACATCAGCCGCGGCGACGTTATCGTTAAAGTGGATGACCTGCCGGTTGTTTCCAACAAGCTGAACGCCAACATCGTGTGGATGACTGAACAGCCGCTGATTCCTGGCAAGCCTTACAGCCTGAAGTTCGCTTCCGGTGAAAGCGCAGGTACCGTAAGCCGTATTCACCACCTGATCGACGTGAATACCCTGGAAAAAAGCGAAGCCGATGAAGTTAAACTCAACGAAATCGCGCTGACCGAAGTATCACTGGATAAAGCCATCCCGTTCGATGCTTACGGCAAAATTCCAGGCACCGGTGCGTTTATCATCATCGACCGCATGACCAACGTCACCATTGGTGCTGGCATGATCGTCGGTGCGGCCACCGACTCTGACGACAACCGCGTTATCAGCGCTGAAGAAAAAGCACGCCGCTTTAACCAGAAACCAGCCATCGTTGCCATCAACGCCGTTGATCCGCAGGCGATTGCTGAAGCTCTGGACCGTCGCCTGTTCAGCATGGGCCGCGTTGCCGCGGTTGCCAGCAACGAAAGCGCTCCGTACCTGAAAGCCGCTGGCCTGGTGGCTCTGGTAGCCGGTGGTGCCGACCACGCTGACCTGAGCCTGGCTGCTGACAACGAAAGCCTCGACAGCCTGATCGCCGACCTGCAGGAAGCCGGTATCATCTGATACTGAATATCTGACTGCTGACGGCCAAAAGCCCTGCCACTGAGCATACGTTCAGTCGCAGGGCTTTTTTGTGTCTGCTGGCGTCTGCCTGCCCTTGCGCTGCTCTGCTATCTCCATGACACAGCTATCTCCATGACACAGCTATCTTCATGGCTCAGCAGCTATCTATATGGCGCAGCTATTTATGGGGCACAGCAAGGCACAGCCTCTGAACAGGTGACGCGACTGCACATCGGCACAGCGGAAAAGCCGCCAAACCGCCAGATCAGTGGCCACAGCGTGTACAAAATGAGCAGAGAATCAGTGGCTCAGAATAAATTTAGTAACTCTTTGAAAATTCTCAGAAAAAAGTGTTTGACAGGCCGTAAAATCTTGGCATAATACGCGCCACTTGAGAGGCACAGCCCTCAGGTGATTGAAGTGGCTATGTAGCTCAGCTGGTTAGAGCACAGCATTCATAATGCTGGGGTCACTGGTTCAAGTCCAGTCATAGCCACCACGAATCTAGAAGCCTCGCAGGTTAGTAATAGCTAACTTGCGGGGCTTTTTTATGGATATCCAAAATTACCGGGCTGCCTACTAACGGTCGCGTGAAAGTGCGAGATACAGGCTTTCACCATTCGGAGTGAGCTTGTACCCTCCGTTGAATTTTTCAGCAATACCATGATCCTCAAAATAATCCATTCTGTACAAGCACTCTGCATCCGATAGAGCATAACCATAACTATTAACAAGAGTGCGCAAAGCATCAATATCTAAAGAAGAAGCCGATTGATACAAAAGACTTAAAATCCTCCAAAAAACATCACCGGAATCTCGGGATTCAGATATTTCAGTAACAACATCCTCACCAATACCAGTTTTATCCGCTATTATTTCTATAGGCAATATATTAGAAATTAAACTAGAAGAACCATGCACAATTTTATTGTTCAAAACATCTATACGTTCCTCTAAGACTTTAACCAAGGCTTCATTTTCCCGAGCTTTCTCTTCAGCTTTTTTATACTCATCTATCTTTTCATTTAGCTCTAATATTATCCTCTCCTGCTCTCGAACCCGACTAACATCTTTTATCTGTTCACTAACTGTCTTATTTAAGTCAGCGATCAAAACGTCCTGATCCCTGATCGTCTTGGCGTGATCATTAGCCTCTTCCTCCTTTTTCCGACGCAAGTTAGAATTCTCAAGAACCAAAGCGTCTTTTTCTTCAACAGTAATCATCCTTTCCTTTAAAGCTTTACTTCTTGCCTCAGCAGTACGCCGTTTATGATCCAATACCTTGAGTTCAACCCAGCGAGCAGGAATTGGGTATATCAAAGTAAAAAACATAGCTATACATAACGGGATTAAAAATCCATTAATAAAAAGGGTAATAGCATCAGGATATAAATACTCATGAATCAAACGAACCTTCTTCTGAGCGCTGTAGTCGGAAAAGAAATACAGAATAACCTCATGATTATAGAGCAACCAGGCAAGCGTAAAGCCACCACTAAGCGGACTAACGAACCTCTCTGTCAAAGTAAATCTAAATGAATCCAAGAAATCCCTAACCATCAATCAAACCTCATAAAATATTTATACACATCAAAATCATCAAAACTTAACTTTCATTGACTCATGATTATCCTCAACCGAATCACCGAGCAGATACATAAAGCTAAATCTCTTAGATGCTTCTAAACCATCGTTAGAACGCCAGGAATTCTCCGAGAAAACCTCCTGTGGCGTTACCAACAATTGTCCGTAACAGCCCATCCCATACCCTATGAGTCATATACAATCAGAAGTTACACTAAACCGAAACCAAAATCATGACCACAGGCCAACATAGCAATATAAAGACCAACAACATTCGTTCGGAAGTTGATAATACGATCCTTGTAAAGGTTGAATTTCAACACTTCATTCAGGACCTCCTGAAGAGTGAAGCCAGCTATTCTCTTTAGTATCAGGCCGCCATTCATCATGAAGCGTGATGCAAAGGTGTGCCGGAGAATGCAGGTCATCTGCCCTTCCGGGAAAAGAAACGTTCAACTATCCCACTACTCCCCAACTGATTACAAAATCTAACACGGCCCCCACCCGCTTTACATATCCGCTGAGCACTGCAGGTGATAACTTGCTAAACTATCACCCTCTGTATCACTATATGCAGACACATATACAGACCAATGCGCAGACACATATACAGAACCGCTGGCGCAGCAAGACGACCGCAGTAAAACAGCCAAGGCTGTTTCCCAGTATGTTAAGGAAGACACGATGATCGAGCATTTTATTGTAAACGGACAACAGGTACGGGCAGAGGATCTGCCGGAAGATGCGCGCCGCGCCCTTGAGCAGCTGAGAAATGGCGCTGACGACGTCGATTTTGAAGCCCTCAGCAGCATCACGGAAGCCGCTGGCACACGCATCGTCAAAACCAATAGCAATACCAAAGTGATTCTCAACGGCGGCCCGCTGGACAATATCAAAGATCTGCCGGATGACGTGCGCAAAGCCATGCTGGATTCAGGGATGTTTACCGACCACGATGGCAACGGTATTCCGGATATTCTGGAAAACGGTCAGGCCAACCCCTTCCACGAGTCCTTCACACCAGGAATTCTCTCCGCCAGAGCCAGTACCTATTCTTCGGAAAACAAACCCATCAGCGCCCGCAAAGGCTCAACCGCACAGTTACGCCAGCAAGCTGGCCAGACAGGTCAGCCGCTGAGTATCAAAGCGAAAGATGATGCGTTGAAACGCCGTCAGAACATCACCAATGCTCTGGTCGTTGCCGCTCTGGTAGCTGCCGGTCTGTATGTGTTTTTGTCCGGGCCGGTCTGAGCCCGGGATTCAGCCGCTGACGCTTTTATCCCTGCGCATCCTTCCCCTTTTCATCCATCCTTCTTTCAACCCTCTTTGCCTAACAGGGATTTCAGCCACTGCTTGGGGGTAGTGCCAAGGCGCTTTTTAAACGCCCGGTTCAGAGAAGAACTGTCATCGTAGCCCACTTCATTGGCCACCAGAGCAACCGGACGGTTATTGCGCAGCAGCGTCTGGGCTTTGCCAATGCGGATATCCGTGAGGTAATCCATCGGTGCTTTGCCGACGATGTCTTTAAACAGCGCCGCGAATTTGGAACGTGACATGGCAGCTTTTTCCGCCATCTGCTCCACCGTCCAGTTATCCGCCGGGCGTGCTTTCAGTTCGGCCATCAACGGCCCCAGAACATTGTGAGAAGACGCCGCCAGGTCGGTGGCACTGATAATCCCCTGATCCAGCACATAGCGCATCAGCTGTACCATAAAGATGTCAGTCAGGCGGTTGATGATCAGCCCACGGCCTTCGCCTTTACCGAAGGCTTCCACAAACAAATGATGAATGGTGCCTGCCAGACTGGCCTCCTGCGACGCATCCACCGTTACGTAGCGCGGCAGAATCTCCACCAGCCGGGCTTTCTGCCAGGCGTTGAAGGTAATGGTGGCACACACCAGCTCCGCATCGTCCGGGCCATCAATGCGCAATCTGTGCTCGCCACCGTCGGGAATAAAGATCACACAGGGCGCCGTCAGCGACAGCTCATCCGTGGGAGACAGCACCGTCATGGCGCCACTTTTAAGGAAGTGCAGATGCGAAGCCATCTCCAGCCGTTCTGCGCCCTGCAGGCCACATAATCCACCGGTAAAAAACACATCCGCGCTGAGATCAATATCTTTCAGTAATTCGCTTAAGGAATCCGTCATATCCGTGTTCGTCCTTTCACTGCCAGCCTTTCAGTACCAGCCATTCAGACCCGGCTGAGCTTCCGTTTGTTTGAATTTTTATAAGGAATGGACGATCTGCCATTTTTTAAAGCGTATCCGCCCGCTTTTATTTCGTTCGCAAACGTAATCTTTACAGCATGGAGAGCGGGCAACAACAGCCCGGATTCATACCCATTTAATCACGATATTAAAACTTAAAAACTGTAAGGAACCTGATATGAACGTATTCAAATCCCTGAAAATCGCTGGTCTGGCCGGTGCTCTGTTATTCAGCAGCCTGTCGTTTGCTTCTGCGGTAAACACCGGTGACAACGATGTAGCCATTCACGGTTATGACCCGGTCGCTTACTTCACCATGAACAAACCGATCGAAGGTAAAGCCAAATACACAGCCACTTATGATGGTGCAATTTACCGCTTTGCCAGCGCTGAAAACCGCGATCTGTTCAAAGCCAACACCGCGAAATACGCACCACAATACGGTGGTTACTGCGCAATGGGTGTAGCACTGAACAAGAAACTGGACGTTGATCCATCAGCCTTTTACATCGCTGACGACAAACTCTATCTGAACTACAACGCCGATGTCCAGAAGAAGTGGCTGCAGGATGTACCGGCTAATGTTCACACCGCAGACCGCGTATGGGACGGCATCGAAAACCTGTCTGTTGCCGAAACCAACGCCGAATAAGGCGCGTAAAACCGGATGGATAACACAGATATCCGGCTCAGTAGCAACGGGCATTCGTACCCACAACCTTTAGCTGTTGCATGGTTCAGCGCACGCTGGTGCGCGCCATGCAAACAGTTGGCGCCGATAATTGACAGGATTAAAAGTGCCTACCAGGACCGCTTACACATCGAGAAAATTGATGTCGATGATCAACCGGAACTGGCCGCGGAGTTTGGCGTACGTGCTGTACCAACACTGGTACTGATCAGCCGGAAAAAAGTGCTCAGTTTTACCGTAGGGGCGACTCCCTATTCAGAATTAAGCCAATGGATTGACCGTTATCTGGACGAATCCGGTAACTGACTGAAAGCGATAAATAACGAACCCGAACCTTAAAGCTGAAATGTGAAATAAGGCGCTGAGCAATCAGCACGGGTTCGACACAACACTACACAACCCAACAGATCAGCATTTAAAACACAGACGAGGTATTACCATGACAAGTAAACACGCAATGGCAGCAGCCGCATTAACCATGGCACTGACCACCATTACTGCCCTGCCAGCCCACGCAGCCGGGAAAGAAAAATGCTACGGCATTGCGGCAGCCGGTCAGAACGACTGTGGCAACCTGGCCGGTACTCATTCCTGTGCCGGTCAATCCAAAGTCGATAACGATCCGGGCGAATGGAAACTGGTGGCCAAAGGCTCCTGTGAAAGCATGGGTGGCATGCTCAAAGCAGACGCCAAAGCCAAATACCAGAAAAGCCTCAGCGCTGTGCTTTAACACGCCACTGTAACCGTTAAATGCCGCGGCAACGCCTCCGCCGCCGCATATTTTTAATTTAACTGTTAAGGGAGAAACCAATGAATACCTTAAACCGTCATCAGGCAGATTCTCTGCAGCAGAAACCACTTGCCGGTGTGGGACTGCGTCATGGGCATTATCAGGATGTACTTTTGTCATCCGCGCCTGATGACAATGCCGGGAACGCATTGGTTTCTCCCGATTTTATTGAAGTGCACAGCGAGAATTTCTTTGCTGATGGAAGCCCGGCGCAGACATTTCTGCAACAGGTCGCCACACACTACCCGGTCAGCCTGCACGGCACAGCGATGGGTATTGGTTCAGCAGCTGGCATTCACCTGGATTATCTGCAGCAGCTGAAAATATTGGTGGACGCGATTAACCCGCTAATGATTTCTGATCACGCCTGTTTCTGTTGGTCAGCAGAAGGCAGTGGCTGGCGTCACGCCGGGGATTTATTACCGGTTCCGATGGACAGTGTCAGCCTGGATATTATGGTTAACAACATTCAGGAGGTGCAGCAGTTTCTTGGCCGTCGCCTGCTGATTGAAAATATCGTTGCCTATGTACCACAGAACGCAGACGCCATGCAGGAAACCGATTTTCTGCAGGAAATGGCGTACCGCAGTGGCTGTGGGCTGTTAATCGATCTGAACAATGTGCTGGTGAATGCCAGTAATTTTTCGCCATCAGCTGGCAGCGGTCATAAAGACAGTACACTGCTTACTCCCTCATCTCTGACTCAGGCTATGCACTGGGTATCGCAACTGGATGCAGCTCTGGTCGGTGAAATTCATCTGGCCGGCTGCACACAGCCAGAGCCGGGAGCACTCATCATTGATGATCACGCTCAGCCGGTTTCTGCTGAAAGCTGGGCTTTGTATGAATACGCTATCGCGCATCTTGGTCCGCTGGCCACCCTGATAGAGCGCGATAACAATCTGCCCTCCTGGCCAGAGCTGCTGTCCGAAGCCAGCCATGCCCGTAACCTGCTGAATAAAGTACAGGAGTCCCGTCATGTCGCCTGAATTACAACTCAACGCACACGCCTGCCAGGCTGACAGCCAACAACTTAGCCAGCACCTGCTTAGCCAGGAACAGCTTAATCAACGACTGCAGCAGCAGCGTGGCTTTATGGATGAGGTGATGAGCCCACAGGAAAGCGAGCCGCCGGGCATGAACGTATACCGCAACAACTTAATCATGACAGCTGAGCGCGCTCTGTCACTCAGCTATCCGGTGTTGAAAAAGATGCTGGGGCCAGAGGCCATGACGATTCTCGCCCGCCAGCTGCTGCAACAGGAAACACCCCATCAGGGCGACTGGGCTGAATGGGGCAGCAGTCTCGACTGGCTGATCGTCAGCAGCGAGCTGCATGAAGAACATCCATATCTGGCCGATATGGCCAGTTTTGAATGGCGTATTCATTCTCTGCTGCGCAGCCCGCTGAATGGCTTTGCCGCTGACAGCCTGAGGTTGTTGGCGGCACATCCACTGCAGCAGCTGGGTGTGCGTTTTGTACCGTCACTCAGCGTATTTGTCAGTGAATATCCGGTCGCGCAGTTACGCCAGTTACACCGCCCTCTACAGGAGCATTACCTGCCGGCAGAATCCGCTGTTTTTGATGTATTTTCTGAGCGGGCTGAACACGAATATTCCCTGTTATGGCTGAATGCCGCAGGGCTGCAGATTCAGTCATTAAGCGAAGCTGAGTACGACTGGTTTCAGCACCTGTTACAGGGCCAGAGCCTGGACGAGGTCATTGATGCAACGCCGCAGGTCGACTTTGCCCGCTGGTTGAGCAATGCCATTCAATGCGGCTGGCTGACAGAGTTTTATCTGCGATAAATCGCATACAAAAACGTAAATTAAATTTTTAACACGGCTGTTTTCAACTCTGAATCTGCTGCTGAAACCATTGCGTCAAAAAAATGAAAGGAGCAAAGAAAAGCAGCAAAGGAAAACAGAAAAGAAAGACAGCGAATAAATAACCCTAACCCACCCATCGTTAATTAAAAATATAAGGAGTTCATAATGACTTCCACTTACATTTCAACTTCCACTCGTCTTGTTAACCTGTATCAGCAGGCCGAATCCTGGCTGACACACTTACATAATCCTGCAGCTTTAGTATCGCGGCTGTATATTGCGCAGGTATTCTTTGCCGCAGGCCTGACCAAAATAGCTGACTGGGATACCACGCTGTTTCTGTTTGAAGAAGAATACAGTGTGCCTTTTTTACCCTTTGAACTGGCTGCCGTGCTCGGTACCTTTGGCGAGCTGTTCTTCCCTGTCCTGCTGGCGCTGGGTTTTGCTACGCGCTTTGCCGCACTATCGCTGACGGTGATTAATATTGTTGCTGTGGTCAGCCTCAGCGATATTGCCCCCGCAGCACTCTACCTGCATGTCGTCTGGGGACTGCTGCTGGCGCAGGTTGTGATCTACGGCGGTGGCAAGCTGAGTATCGAAGGTGCGTATCAGCGTTTCTTTCATCGCCCGGCTTATGCTTCTTAAACAACAGGTGTCGGGCTTTATATCAGGGCGCGCCTGCGCCC